>DAHWJO010000039.1:0-23552 GCA_027344105.1 Sulfobacillus sp. | reverse complement strand
GGGGGCATTTACTTTCTGGTGGAATGGGACAAAGTAGAAACCGCATTTGGACCGCCGCTGGCTATCCGGTTTGCCCCGGAAGAGCTGGAAGCATTGTTGCAGTCGTACAAGTTTGATGCTGTTCACACCATCGCTGCCCCATCCCCATGGTACCAGATGTCTGCCAAGAAACCCGAAGAATGACCTCCGGGTTTCTTTTTTTCTTACATTTGCCTTAATCCTTGCTCGTCATGGCGGAAATTCCTGTCCAAAAGCAGGATCATGCTTGAAACTAAGATGCGCGACACGCCAATAGGATCATAGTCTAGGGTTTTGCCCAGACTGGTGATATGCTCGTGGAAGAGCTGACTGTCCGACACCATCTCAACCAGAGACTGCAGCGCAGACTGCTGTGTGGTCCCCCATAGCGCCGCCACTTCCATTTCCTCGCCTTCCACAATGTCGTGGACATGTTCCGCGTGCACCAAGCCCAGACGCGCTCCCAACGCGAGCCACTTTACCAGGATTCTCTTGTTGCGGCGAAGGCGCTCCGCGAACACGACCCGCACTGGTTCAGGATATTCCGGACTAGGCTCCAGCGACTCATCCGGCATGTAGTGAATGACCAGGTCGGCAAAAGCCTTTTGTGGCTCAATGTAGCGCATCACATCGGGCCGGCGCCGCTCTATTTCCGCCAACACCTCCTGCGGAGTGTATCCGCGGGCGCCAGAGTCCCGCCGCACCTTCCAGCGCACGCGCAGGGCATTGTCCGTATCGAAGTACATCCGGAGATCCAGCGCTTCCCGCAACCGTTCCAGATACAAGGTGTGAAGTCCCTCGAGAATAATGATGTCTCGGGGAACAATTTCCTCCATAGCGCCAAACCGCCCGGTGGCATGGTCATAAGTGGGTTTCACAATGGCCCGCCCATGTCTCAGTGCCCACACATGGTCAACCAGAAGCCCTAGGTTGTTGGCTTTCCACGGATTTAGGGCAGTGATCCCGATCGCATTCCGTTCATCGCGGTCGAGCGAGTGGTAATCGTCCAGTGTCAGCACGGTAACCCGATCCGGCCCCAGTAATTCCTGCAATGCGGTGGCATAGGTCGACTTTCCAGCGCCGCTATCCCCCGCAATCCCGATCATAGTAATGCGGTGCCTCTTTGGTCCCATGTCAGTTCCTCCTATCTGTACCGGAAATTTCTCTCCGCGCTCTGCTGCGGTGTCTGTTCACTTCCCGCCGCCCCACGTTACGCGCGGCCAACAGAACCTGTCAGCCGGAGCTTGCTCTTCACCATCTCTTTAATCGCCTCGCGTCCCGGGCCCAAATATTTGCGTGGGTCATACACTGTTTCGTTGCTAGCAAGAATTTGCCGTATCTTTTTTGTAAATACCTCTTGATTGTCGGTGTTGATGTTCATTTTGGCAATGCCGAGACCGATGGCCTTCTGCACGTCCCCATCGGGAATCCCCGACCCGCCGTGCAGTACTAAGGGCACACCCGTTGCCTCGCGAATTTCCGCTAGCCTGTCAAAATCCAATTGGGGCGTTCCCTTGTAGCGTCCGTGAGCCGACCCGATTGCGGCGGCCAGGGCGTCGACATGGGTTTCTTCCACAAACCGCAATGCATCGGCTGGGAGGCACAATGTGGCCAGACGCTCATCTACTGTCAAGTCATCGTCGGTGCCTGTGATCCGTCCCAGCTCTGCCTCCACCTCTATTCCGAGAGGGTGGCACAACTCTACAACAGTTTTCGTCAAAGCAATGTTGTCTTCCAAAGGTAGGCGGGATGCATCGATCATCACCGAGGAAAATCCGTAGCGGATAGCCTTCAGCACCCATTCCAAGTTGGGCCCGTGGTCGAGATGGAGCATGACAGGGATAGTCGCCCGTTCTGCCGCTGTACGGCAAATGGCCACAGCGTAATCAATGCCCATGTATTTCAGCGCCCCTTCGCTGGCTCCAAGAATGACGGGTGCCTTTTCTTCCTCCGCTGCTTCGATTATCGCCTGGACAAATTCCAGGTTATTGATATTGATTTGGGCCACAGCATACCCTCTGTTCAATCCGTCGCGCAGCCAGCTGCCAAATGATGCGAATCCCACGGGTGGCCCTCCTTTCATCTATAGTGCTTATGCCTCTCTAAGCCCTCGGGATGACATCCTCCCAAGGGTTCATGATTTGGCATATTAGAAATTTTCAGCTATTTTTGTGTTAAACTTGTGACGGTCGGCGCCCTCTCCAACTCGACGACAACATTGTAAGCCCTTTTTGTGAACCACATCACAAGTTTTTCGATGAATTATCAGATAACAAATGTGAAATGCTTCTGTGCCAGGGTGAACGGCAAACGGTCCTGACGCCCGTCTGCCGAGACACCGCCACCGTGAGGGCACTTGGAGGAAGCCGCCCAAGCAGTTTTGACTGCGATGCAGGCACTGCCCTGCCGCATTTCGGGCCAGAACCTATAGAGCGCGAGTCTGCCCACCGTCAACGAACAAGCTGGCGCCTGTAATGTACGAGCTCGCCCCAGAGAGCAAAAAGGCTGCGGCTTTGCTGAATTCCCGCGGGGCGCCGTAGCGGCCCAACGGAATTCGGGAAGCTGCCTGGGCTTCAATGGCCTCCAGCGGCTTCTGGTCCTGCAAAGCCCGGTACTGGTCCAGCTCCTCGACCCGCTCTGTGGCGATTCGCCCCGGCGCAATCACGTTCACTCGGATCTGACGTTCCGCCATTTCAATCGAGAGGGATTTGGCCAAGGCGGCGACAGCTGGCCGCATCACATTGGAGAGAAGAAGCGAATCGATAGGCATCTTAATCGAGGAGGACGTATTGAACAAGATGCTCGACCCTGGCGCCATCATCGGGGTTAGGCCTTTGATAAGAAGAACGGGACCCCAAAGCAGACTCGTGAACGCGGCCTGCCAGTCATGATCGGCCAAGTCATCAAATTTCCCCGGACGCGGGCCGCCCGTATTCACAAACAGCCCGTCCACCCGTTCCCACGGCAGGGTGTCAATGAACTTCTCAATGCTGGACCGGTCCCCAGTGTCAAGCTCGCTCCACAGGCATGCACCCTCACGGGGCAGAGGCGCGGTGCGTGATGCCAGCAGCACCGCGGCGCCTTCCTCTCTCAACGTCTGCGCCACTGCCCATCCCAGTCCGCGCGACCCGCCCATCACTATGATTTGCTTCCCAGCTAAACTCAAATCCATTTCGCACAGACCCCTTTAGACCTTTTTTCTCTTCTGTATGAGCCGCGCGCTGCCGCCATGTGCCATTACGGGATCCGCAATTCCAGCGCCGTGCTGGCCTTGGCGCGAACCCGCTGCAGGGCATTGTCAATGGATTTCGGGCTGCGTCCCAACTGAACGGCAATTTGCTGATACGTGAATCCGGACAGGTAGCGGCCAAGAACCTCGCGTTCCAATGCCGTAAGACGGCGATTCAGCAGCGCAGTCCACTTTTCCGTCGATTCCTGCTCCATGACCCAACTTTCGGGATTGACAGCGCCGTGGTCCACCAACCGTCCAATAAAGGGTTGGTTGTCTTGCTCGTCCGACCCCGACTGGTAAAGAGAAAAGGCGGTATTCAATGGCTGTTGTTTCTTTCGGGTAGCCCGGATGACAGCACTCACAATCCGGCGGCTGACGCAGAGATCGGCAAATGCCTGAAAGGGCACTCCCTGTTCTGAGCGAAAATGTCGGATTGCGTAAAACAACCCTAAAAGCCCTTCCTGCTGAAGGTCCTCATGTTCAAGACCGACGACAAAATATGTGCGCGCTTTCGCCGTAACCAGAGACTGGTAGCGCATTATCAGTTGGTCCAGCGCATAGGAATCACCTTCCCGCTCCAAGGCCAGCAACGTATCGTCGGTAACTTCACGACTTATTGACGGGACCGCCATCCAGCCATACCTCCTTTTTATCTTTCTCATTATACGGTAAGGTTCTCCCAACGATCTATACTCTTTGAAAGGGATGGATTCTGTCACTCCTTTAGGTTATGTTATAAATTGTCAGCGATCAGACCGTGTTAGGAAAGGGCGGGACACCATGACACATTATGACTACATTGTTGTCGGCGGCGGCATGACAGCTTCTGCAGCCACGGCAGGAATACGGCGGCACGACAAGTCCGGCACAATCGGAATATTTTCTGCAGAACGGTACCCGATCTACAGCCGTCCGCCTCTGTCTAAGAAGCTTTGGACGGACGAGCGCGTAGAAAGTCTCTGGATGAAACCGGATGTGCTCACGCTTCATGCGGATGAACATCTCACGACCACCATCAACTCCGTGGATGCTGGGAATCACACTGTGTCCGACCAATATGGAAACCTATACCATTTCGGAAAACTGCTGTTAGCCACTGGCGGCTCCCCCAAGACCCTTCCGTTCCCCGACATTCCCATCATTTACTTCCGCACCCTGGAAGACTATTTCCATCTTTACCAACTGGCGCAGACCCGTGACCGCTTTCTGGTCATTGGCGGCGGCTTTATCGGCACCGAAATCGCGGCAGCCTTAAATTTGCAGGGCAAGTCCGTGACGGTGATTTATCCGGAAGCCCATCTCGTAGACCGCCTATTTCCGACCGATCTCAAACAACATATCGACCAATTCTACCGCGATAAAGGCGTCGACTTGTGGAATAGCAGTATCCTTGCGCAACTCGAACAGGATGCACAAGGGATTCTGGTCAGGGACGGGAATGGGCGGAGCACGCATGTAGATGCCGTCGTTGCTGGTATTGGACTCCGGCCGAATACCGATTTGGCCGAAGCGGCGCACCTCTCTGTCCGTGACGGCATTGCCGTCAACGAGTATCTCCAGACATCTGACCCCAACATTTATGCGGCAGGCGATGTGGCGTCCTTCCCCTATCCGTATCCCGGACAGAAATCCCGTGTGGAGCATGAGGACAATGCTTTGTCGCAAGGCAAGGCCGCAGGCGCCAATATGGCTGGTGCCCACCGGGCCTACTCCCATTTGCCGTTCTTTTATTCTGATATGTTCTCAATGGGATATGAAGCCATTGGCCTTCTTGATGCGAATCTAGAAATTTTCTCCGACTGGGTAACATTCGGTGAGGAAGGCGTTCTGTACTATCTTAAAGACCAGAAGGTTGTCGGAGTATTGAACTGGAACGTCTGGGACCAAATCCCTCAAGCCCGCGAAATCATTGTCGCACAAAAAATCTATTCCGATCCTTCAGCTCTCGCGGGAACGCTTCACAATCGGTGACCCGCAGCAGTGGGATCAGGCCCCGTTCTTCAACATCTGTAGCAGTGCGCTTTTGACTGCCGAGACAGGGATTGCGAATCCTATTCCCTGTCCTTGGCTGGACACTGCCGTATTGACGCCAATAACCTGGCCGGCGAGGTTCAGCAAAGGGCCGCCGCTATTCCCGGGGTTGATTGCCGCCGAAGTTTGCAGAAGATTGGAATAGGTCCGGGACCCAATAGTGAGAGGCCTTCCTTTGGCACTGACCACCCCGACAGTAACGGTGTGGGACAGGTCGTAGGGGTTGCCAATCGCTATGGCCCATGCCCCCACCGGCGTGTCAGCAGAGCTCCCCATGGTGATGGTGGCCACTGGGCGGGGGACAGAAACCTGTAAGACGGCGAGGTCAGAACGGGCATTGGTCCCAATCACACGGCCCCGGAACGGTTTGGCATAGCCGGTGACGTAGACGGCGATCCCGGTGGCATTGCTGATGACATGGTCATTGGTGAGAAGCTCGCCGCTGGGCCGGAAGAAAAATCCCGTACCAACCTGGCTTCCCAACCCGTCCCGGGACACAATAATCTTCACCACCGCGGGACTCACCCGCTGCACAACATTGGAAATAGTGTTCGGAGCAATGGGCAGCGTGGGGGGCGCCGAGGGAGTGGCCGGTGACGTGCTCACTGGCCCATGCCCCGGGCGGGCGAGAACGGCCGCCCCTCCCCCAGCAGCTCCCGCCCCAAAAACAAATCCTGCGGCAGCGATTCCCAACGTTTTCAGAAATCCCCCCATAAAAACACCTCCAGAACGTCTTCCGCGTCTGGAGGAGTATGCCACACATTTGTTACTAAAGCATTTCCTAGCCCTTTTACGATTGAAGTTTGCCCGCAATCACAGCGAGTCTCTGTCCCAAGAGGATACCTACAGCGCGTTCATCATCGGACAACTCTGGCTTGCTGCCAAGCTCTGTAGGACCGTACGGCCCGCCACCTGTTTGAGTTCCATGGACTGACGGACTCAGGTATCCCGTAGGGACAATCACCATTCCATGGTGAAAAGCAAACGTTGACATAGTGAGGATGGTGCTCTCATGGCCTCCGTGCATGGTCGCAGCCCCGGTGAAAAAGCCTGCGGCCTTTCCTGCCAGCTGCCCTTGCGCCCACAAGGGCCCAGTCTGGTCAAGAAAGTTCTTGAGCTGAGCCGTCATATTGCCATAACGAGTTGGTGAGCCAAAAGCAATGCCGTCAGCCCATGTCAAGTCGTCGAGTGTTGCCACCGGAACATTCTTTTGGGCCTCAACGGCCTGCTGGATGGCATCGTTGGCTCTGATGACCTCTAGCGGCAGCAAGTCCGGCACTCTGCGCAGCCGGACTTCAGCTCCTGCCTGTTCGGCGCCTTCGGCGATAACCTCGGCCAAATGGTAGACGGATCCCGTCATGGAGTAATAGATTACGCTGATTTTCACGTTGCGAACATCCTTTCCCATCTGAAGGACAGAAAACCTTCGGATTTTATGGTCTTCTAGACGCTTGATTGAGGTCTACAGAACATTTGACGGTCCCCACCCGTCGGAAGATACCCCCTCAATCCATCTTGCACCAAAATAAGTTCCTTATTCCAGGGTCCTAGGCCTATTTTCGTGCGCACAACCAGTGGCCCCCCTCTCGAGAGGCATTGCGTCAAGAAGATGGCATGCAAAACCGACTGGGCCAGGAAGATAGGGGACAAAAAACGCGCGGCTGGCACCCGGCCAACCGATCTTTGGTCTGCGGCTTCTTTTTGCTTAGCGGCACAGCCGTTACGCCACTACGCATAAAAGCACAGACGGCACCCCCTGTCCAGGGAATTGGCGCACTCGGTTCCATGTCGTATATTATTGAAGAAAATGCCGTTGCTGAGTTTTTCCATCATACCAGGTGGATGGCCTATGGGGGCACCCATGCCGGAGGCGAACTAATGTCGGACTGGGAACTTGTACAAGTGTACCGCCAGGGCGGTCACGGCGGCGCGGATGCCATGGGCCAATTATTTCTCCGCCACCGCCCGCAGTTATATCGTTTGGCCCTGCGAATAGTGGGCGATGCCTCCGGAGCCGAGGATGCTGTGTCAGAAATATGGATGCGGGTGATGAGCTGCATCGGCCAGTATCGGCATGAGGCGAAATTTAGCACGTGGCTGTACCGAATCGCAGCGACTTGGCTCATTGACTGGACCCGCAAGAGCGCCGCCCCCCTGCTGCCTGAACCCCCGGGTTACGCGGATGAGGACCCGGATCAACAGTGCGAAAAAGCATTCACGGCAGAATTGATTCAGCACACACTTGAACAGCTACCCCCGATGCAGCGCACAATAATTGTCATGCGCGACACAGATAACATCCCTTTGCAGGAAATGGCAGCCAGGCTGGGGCTCCCCCTTACCGCCTTAAAATCCCGGCTTCGCCGCGCCCGGACTGCTTTTAAACGGATTGCCGGCCAAGACCACGCCATTCCGGGACGGGAGGCGGTTGGCCTAATCCACCTGACGGCTCGCGGAGCGTTGCAATAACGCTCCCCGTCACCAGCTAAAAGGAGGTTGAAGCCAGCGCTCCCGGTCCCCTCCATTTAGCCGGTTCCACACCCGCCCAAGCAGGGGCTACAAGCGCCGTCTAGTTAGCCCGTATTCCAAATCCTGCAAAGTCTGCGTAGTCAGCTGCCGGACCTGCACAGAATCTTCACTGGGCCATGAGACGAGCCCCATGGTCGTCAAAATCCGCATGGCCTGTTTCAACAGCTTGATAGGGAGACCCAAGTCGCTCGCCTCGCGATTCAAGTCAATCACCATGCCTGCCGGCAGTCTCTTGGTGATGATGGCATCGCGGTAACGGGATGCCACCGTGTTTGGGTTGTCTACAAGACCCACGACGATTCAGTCCTTTCGCCTATCTCCTATTACCTCTGTGTTTTTCATGGAACAATTCCAATTAGGTGGATGGGTCCCCTCGCGGTCCATTTTGAACCCAGCCCCTGTACTTATATTTAACCATATTTCCAAACGAGCGGGGGTAGATGCTAGGTGGTGTCAGCAGTTGCCTAAAAACGTAAACAAATATAGACAACGCCTTCGTCTGACCTTTGTCTCCCTCCGCAGAGGGGAGAGGCGTTTGGACTTATCCTCTTGTCGGCGTGTGGGGGAGTCCCTCTTCTGGCAAGCCAGCGTCCTCCTGATCCCCCTCAGAAACTTCCCCCACCACAGGGGCACTCGCAGGGAGTCGATAGCGCCCCACGAGACCTACGCGGTATTAGGCCGTGGCCTGCATAGGCTTTGGTTCATCCGCACGGTTTTTCTTTCGCGGATAGAGGAAGGTGCCATTCCACTTGCGGTACAGGTTCATCATGCCCACAAAATCTGCATCGGCTGTATAGGAATGGTTCGGATTCGAGCACGTGAAGGTGTGTTTCACGCGCACCCCCACCGTGCGATAATCGGGGGGGCACTGGGGACACATCTGACTGGTATACGCGGGATTACGCTCGACGGTCAAAATCCCTTCGCGAAACGCGAGGTCCCGTACCCACTGCACAATCTGACCCCGCAGCCAGTAGGCCCGCTTGTGATTCTTGCGACCGGCTCGGCTCATTTTTTCTTTCGGAGCTTCGTACCCGCGAAGGTACTCGAAGACGATCACTTTAGCGTTGTGGGCGAGGGCGAAATCGACGATCTGGCGGGCCACCTGCCGCGCGGCATTCTCGTCGAGATGGCGGACTTTCTCCCACAGGTGAACATTGTCGTGAACATCCTTGGGCAACCTGCCGCTCTGTGCCCGTTTTTTACTGATCGCCTGGAGCAGCAGATGGCGCTTGTGGTTCAGGGCGCCTCCCGAGATGAACTGCGTGTCCAGCAATTGTCCGAGCGCAAACGCCCCCATCACGGCTAATCGGTTCACACCGAGATCCACGGTAACGACGGATAATCCCGGATCCGCTGCGAGTTGTGCCTTAGCCTTCTCCGGTGTGGGGACATATTTTTCCATCGGCACATGCAAGGCAAAGCGCAGGTGGCCCGGATAGCGTGTGTCGCGGCGGACATAAAGAGACAGGGAGAGTGTGACCCAAACCTTGGGCCGCACGGTCGCCCGTTCTTCCGCGGTCCACGGTTCTTTCGGGGCTTTTCGGGCGGTGATCAGGGCCTTTTCCGCACGGATGCGTTGACGCTCCGCTTGCGCGGCTAACAACGCATCGTGAGCGTATGGGGGCAAGGTGATGGGCACAGGAACTTTTTGCCAGGCCCCTCCCATCCAGAGTGTGACGGCGATAAAGGCATGTTGGACCGTGACTTGCGGCAACAGATCCACATCGGGATACTCCACCATGTCGGCGTAGAAAGTGACCGGCTCGTTCGGTTCACCCAGCTGCGGTTCACCCCCTTTCTTGCCGCCGTGTTCCCACTGCGTATGGAGGATGTGCCAGCCTTTCACCTTGCCACTCGCGTGATTGATGGCAGCACGGCGCAATCCTGTCGGCATGCCTTCGGCTTGCGGCATCGCGCTGATGAGCGGCATCAGCGGTTCAGGATGGGCCTCTGTTGATAACGTGTGTCGTTCCGCGAAGGTGAGCAGTTCTTGGGCGGTCCAGTTCCGTTCCGCAGGGTTCCCGTTTTTCTTGGTGTATGGCACTTTTTCCTCGAAAATGCCCAAATGGGCCACAAAGAACTCCATATAGAATTGGATCACGCGGTTGTATAACTCCTGGGTATCCGTCATGGCCCTGCGTTTAATCGCGTGGACTTCTTTAGGGATCCCCAACTTGACGGTCTTCATGACCATCGCCAGAGGACTCACCTTCTTTCATCTCGACCATCAGTTTTTTTGTTTTCTGACGAAACTCCTGTGACCGTTTGCCGTAGAGTCTGGCAGAGAATACCGTAATAATCATCAAAAGATCTTCGGTTAATTCTTCCTGAGAGGTTTTCGATTCCTCAATGTGGGTGGCTTCGATCGTCACCCCATAGCTGTGTAAAAATCGTTCGAGATATCGATAGCCAAACCGCGCCAAACCATCCGGGTATTCAATGAGTAAGCGTTGAAACTCCCGGTGTTCCGCCATGGTCAACAGGTGTTGAAGCTGTTTGCGATGCTCATGGATGCCTGATGCTTGCTCCTGAAAAACACGCAAGACCTCATACCCATGTTCCGCAGCATACCCTTTCACCCGTTCGACCTGTCGCTCTAAATTACCGTCGGCCTTTTGTTTCGCCGATGATACCCGGGCATAGATCACAACATTTTCCGCGTGGCATATTCCCATAATCCGTTGGACTTCTCGCACGCTATAGAGGCGTCGATTGGTGGGCGATCGTAACTCTTGGATTTTTCCGTCTTTCTGCCATCGGCGGATGGTCTGAGTACTGACACCTAAACGCTTTGCCACTTTTCCAATCGAGAGAAATTCTTCCTGTTCCATAATAGCATTCTATCTTAGTTAGATGATATATATCTACTTTATTTTAACCTCTCTAGCCCCAAAGGCAAAATATTGGCGTAAGTGGGCGGCCCCCTGAGAGTCCGACAGCACTTCTATAATCTCGTTGTGGCGGCCGATGGGTATAATTAACAGAGGAGCATACCGGCGAAATCTGTTGACGCAGAGTGTATTATGTTCACAGTCGATTCATCAAGTACGAGGAGGCCGTCTAAATGTCTGATAGTGGACCAGAGAGAAGCGCCGTAGTGATACCGGGCCAAGAGACCCCGACCCAGCCTAAACGCGCCCGACTAGCCCTTCCGAGGTGGTACTGGCCTTGGTGGGTGATTTTAGGGATTGCGGTCACGGTGTTGATGGCCATCTCCTATTTTGCCGGCATGCTGACCACGGTATCACAGGCCCACACGCTGCTCTCAAGCCTGCACCAGCAACTGGGACTGGTCGCCCAGCAAAAGGCCCGCCTCAACAAACAAGCCCAGGCGCTTGGGGTCCTAAGCAACTTGCGCAGCGGACACTGGAGCAACCCTGCTGTATGGGCCGTCTTCCTTCCCATGTGGATCTGGTTCTTAACTGGGATGCTCTCGAGCCTCGCCGGCTACGCAGCCGTGCGCAGACTAATGCGGCGCTCTAGCATCAACAAGGCTGGCGGTCAGCCCTCGCCAAGCTATGCCGACGCATCTGAATCTCCAAGAGCTCCTTCACCCAGCCGCCGTTCGGCTCCCTCTTCCTCTCTCAAATGGACCCGTGAATTCATCGGGCTGGTCATCTGGGTGGGCGTTATCGCGGCTCTGGGGTTCGCCATCATCCACGGCGGAACGCACCTCGGACCATCATTCTGGTCCCGATTCCGGCTGTGACGCACGGTGGCGCTCAATATCCTTGCGGCGGCTGCGCAAGGAAGCCGCCAGCGCACCGACCATGAGGACCAGCCCGGCGAGCTCGGCCAGCATAACCATCCACAGAGGCAAGTGCCCTCCAATAGCCATAAACAGTGCCCAGTACCCTGCGCCTAACACCACCAAAGTGATGAGCCCTGCCGCACGAAACCACAACACCGTTTTTTTCGAATAGGGAGCCGCCTCTTTGAGCATATCCATGTAAAGGCGCCGTTTGTCGTTCACTCTATGTCTCCGCCTTTCCGTTCTGTTGCGCTTGTTGCGAACCCTCAGATGATTATTATAGCTTATCCTCTGAAATCCTCCGGAAATTACCCTCAAAGTGCACATTTTTGCGCCGGCGGACGTTTTTTTCGTAAGTGTCGTGGGGGCTCGCTTGCCTTTTTATGCAAGTCCTGCCGCACTTTCGCTTATAATATAGCTCAGCAATTGCTATGAGACAGGAGGTACCACCGATCGACGAGTCCTTGCTGGCTATTATTGACATTGGATCAAATTCGGTCCGCCTCATGGTTGTACGCCGCCTAGGGCCAAATCTCGCCGCCATTATCGACGAGCAAAAGGCCACTCCGCGTCTGGCTCTGGCCAAAGACGCGGACGGCTTTCTCACCCTTGACGGATTTTCCCGCCTGGTTCAGGCATTGCAGTACTTTCGGGATGTCGCGCAGGCTTACCACGCCGACCCGGTCATCGTGCGCGCTACAGCCTCCTTGCGGAATCTCGCGAACCAACAGCAGGTTCTGCAGGAAATACTGCGGCAGACGGGACTCAGTGTCACAGTGCTCTCCGGCGAAGAAGAGGCCCAGATCGGCTTCCGCGCGGTGCAGGCGAGCATCAGTCTGACACAGGGCTGGACCATGGACGTCGGCGGCGGCAGCACGGAAATTGTCACATTCACCAACGGCGAACTGGTTCACCAGCAGTCGTTCCCCTTCGGCGCCGTCTCGCTGTCTTCCCGGTTTCCCGTGTACAAAGATATGCATGACTGGATCGCCCAGCAGTTGTCGGGTGCCAAGTGGCTGCCGCGCATCCCTTCCCAAGGCATCGCCCTCGGCGGCAGCGCGCGGGTGCTGGCCAGAGCCCTGCAAGAAGAATTGGATTACCCCCTGAAGCAGATTCATCACTTTTCTGTGTCGACCTCTGTCATCGATGCCTGGCTCACACATGTCGCTGCTATGACTCCCGAACAGCGCAGAAAAATCGCCCACATTCCCAAAGACCGGATGGATATCATCGTCCCAGGGGTGGCCATTATCCTGGCCCTGCTGCAGGTCACCCAGACAGAGCAGCTGATTGTCAGCGGATTTGGCCTGCGCAACGGCCTGCTTCTGGATTATCTGGGACCGGAGCAAACGCCCGAGTTTTCCTCTATCGCCCTGAACAGCGCTATGGCCGTCGCCATCCGCAGCGAGTGGCCTCTCGATTTGGCCATGCAGTTGCAGCAACAAGTGGCGGAACTGGGAAGAGCCGTGCAAACTTTTTTGGGTTGGAGCCCGCGATTTCTTGAACTAGCCCGCACGGCCGCCATATTGCGCTATACGGGTCGAAGCATCAACATGTACCACTGGGACCAACATACTTTTTACTATGTACTGTCCGCTCCCTTGGCTGGCCTGAGCCACCAAGAGTGGGTGCAGGTCGCGCTGATAGCGTCGTACCGTTCGGTAAAGAGGTTGCAAAAATTCTGGAGCCCTTATTCCAGCATTGTCAGCCGCCAGGATTTGGCGGCTGTGCGCCAGTTGGGTGTGCTCCTCCGGCTGGCTGAGCTTTTCTCGCCTCCCCTGATGACAGGCGTCGAGCGACTCAACATCCAACATGCGGGCGGGCAGCTCACCATTACAGTCTCCGGCACAGGAATTTCTGGGCCCTCCAAAGAGCTCGCGGACCTCGCCAAGGAGATCAAAAAGAGCTGGCAGCTCAAGCTGGTCGTGCCGGGTTTGATTTCATAACAGGGAGTGACATCGATTGACCATGACGGTTCATGACCACAATTCTTATCAGGGTCGCCTTATCGTAGCCGAGGGGACGGACGGCTCCGGCAAAAGCACAGCCATCAGCCTCTTGGAAAGCTGGCTGGCGGCGCAGGGCGTGCCCGTCTACCGGACGGCTTGGAACAGTTCTTCATTCATCAAGCCCATCATGCGCCACGTCAAGAAAAAAGAATGGCTGAGTCCGGCAGCATTTAGCCTGCTCCACGCCAGCGATTTCTATGACCGCTACCACCGCTTGATCCTGCCACGGCTGGAAGCCGGCTACGTTGTTCTCGCGGACCGCTGGGTATATACCGCATGGGTCCGGGACAGCGTTCGGGGCCTGGACCTGTCGTGGATTCAATCCCTCTATCAGGATGTCCGGGAGCCCGATCTGGCCATTTATTTCTCTGCGCCCCCAGATATCGCAATTTCCCGCTTGCAACACGCGGCCAGGGAACTCAAATATTATGAAAGCGGCCAGGATGTCAGCGGTCTGCATGACCGCTGGGCCAGTTTTCTCTGGTTTCAGGAGAAGATGCGGCAGGCTTATTTAGCCTTGGCTGACCAAGGCGTCCTGCAGCTGTTCGATGCCACCCTGTCCATTACTGAGCAGCAGAAAATTCTGCGGCAGTGGCTGCAGCCAGTCCTTGAAGCACAGACTGCCTCATCCTCTTTTTTTCAAGGCGCGCCAATCTCCAAGACTCTTCTCAAAGGGGACCTGTAACCATGGGCAGACCAGTTCGCACTCTCGCTCCGCAATGGCCATATGCGGAAACCTACTATGCCGGAATATATATCGCGGTCGATGGCCTAGACGGCTCTGGCCGCACCACTTTAGCGAACGAAATTCACCGCCAGCTGCAGTCCCACGGTTATCCCTCGGTTGTCACGGGGCCGTTCCCGAGCAAAAAGTCCCAGTCCCAAAATACCCTCAACAAGCATGACCGCAGAGTCGGCCCCGCCAGCAGGCATCTCGTGTATGCCAGCTTTTTCGCCATCGTCACCCAGCAGATGATCCTGCCCCAACTGCGTGCGGGATACATCGTGATCTCTGACCGGTCATGGATCAGTCTCCATGCCCGTGCTGTGGCCCAAGGGCTTAGCGATAGCTGGGTGGACACGACCATGGGATTTGCTCTGAAACCGGACCTGGTCATTGAGCCGGCAGCCACTCCCCTGGCTGCGGCGCGGAGGAAATTGTCAGGAGCGGATGCTCTGGACCCCCTTGAATCCGTAGACATGCCGGAACACCTGGCGGGCTTCCTTGCGTTTCAGGAGCGCATCAATTCGCTCTTGCAGCCCCGGCGCCTTCAAATGCCGTGGCGCACTGTTCAAAATGTCAGCGACTTTCAGGAAGTGGCCGAGCTCGTCCATGTCATTGAATCCGAAAGCGAGGGATTCCCATCTTAGACGAAACTCAAAACCTCATGAAGCGGTACGGAGTGGAGATTCCGCACGCGCGCCATGTGGCTCTGCTGTCTCTGACGCTGTATGACCATCTGCAGCCGCTTGCAGGAGTGCCAAGTGCTGAGCCGTGGCGGGACTACCTGGAAACGGCTGCCTTGCTGCATGACATCGGTTACTTCATTGCCAAAAAAGGCCACCACCGCCACAGCCGGTGGATCCTCGAAAACACGTACGAAACACAGGCGTGGCTGGAAGGCACGCGGCAGTGGGTTGCCGACCTCGCTTATTTCCACCGCAAACCACTATCGGTCAAAAAGGCCCAATACATGGCACAAACCCCGGGCCTTTGGG
This sequence comes from Sulfobacillus sp., assembly GCA_027344105.1. GTDB lineage: Bacteria > Bacillota > Sulfobacillia > Sulfobacillales > Sulfobacillaceae > Sulfobacillus. Next base: position 8,260 of record DAHWJO010000039.1, on the reverse strand, counting down.
CCCTCTCCTTCATTTTGCGGATCGCCGATGGCTTGGACCGGTCCCACCGCCAGGACGTGAGCATTGAGCAGGTGGCGGTCTCGGACAAGACCATTGCCATAAAAGTCAGCCATTTAAGCGATGACGATTACCGCCACCTTATGGAGAGCAAGGCCCAGGGCTTCCGGCAGGCATTCGCCCGCAACCTCAAAATCAAGCGTTTAGAGGCGGGTGCCTGACGACCTCCGGGCCACATTGTCCCGTTCTGCCGCCAAACTTACCGCTTCTGCGATCTTATCCACCACGTTGCGGTTGAAGACGCTGGGAATGATGTACTCGGGGCCAAGCTCTTCCCTCTTCACAACCGCCGCCAGCGCCTGCGCAGCAGCGACCTTCATCCCCATTGTCACCGTTCTGGCGCGAGAATCAAGCACCCCGCGGAATAGTCCGGGAAAGCACAGCACATTGTTGATCTGATTAGGATAATCGGAGCGCCCCGTGGCCACAACCCGGGCATAAGCCTGCGCCACTTCCGGCTGAATCTCGGGAGTGGGATTGGCCATCACAAACAAAATAGCATCGTGGGCCATTTCCTTGATGTCATCCGGGCTGAGAAGGTTCCCTGCCGAGACCCCGATAAACACGTCCGCCCCCCGCAGGAGTTCGCGGAGGGTTCCGGTCCTTTTCTGAGGATTGGTCTTGCGGGCATATTCCTCCCACTGAGGATGGCCCGGATAGGTTCGCCCAGCCACAATCGCCCCTTCTTTGTCGTAACCCACAATATCTGAGACGCCCATATGCAAGAGCAGCTCCGTCGTCGCGGTCCCTGCCGCCCCCACCCCCGCCACCACGATGCGCAGGGACGTCAGCGGCTTGTTCACCACTTTGGCTGCGTTGATCAATCCTGCCAGAATCACTGTCGCCGTGCCATGCTGGTCGTCGTGGAACACGGGGATGTCCAGACGCTCCTGAAGGCGCCGCTCTATTTCAAAGCACCGCGGCGCGGAAATATCTTCGAGATTAATGCCGCCAAACCCCGGGGCAATCCGCACCACAGTGTCAACAATTTCGTCGGTGTCGTTCGTGTCGAGACAGATGGGAATCGCATCGACATTCCCCAGCCACTTAAACAGGACGGACTTCCCCTCCATCACCGGCAGGGCGGCCTTGGGGCCGAGATTGCCCAGGCCCAGTATGGCTGACCCGTCCGTGACAATGGCTACCGTGTTGCGCTTCATCGTGAGTTGAAAAGCCTTGGAGGGATCCTCGGCGATGGCCTCCACCACCCTAGCCACGCCTGGTGTGTAAACATGTGAAAGGTCAGCTCGGGTTTTGATCTGGACCCGCGGTTTAATTTCAATTTTTCCGCCCAAATGCATGAGAAAGGTCCGGTCTGACACATTTTCGACGGCCACTCCGTCAATTTCTGCCAACTGGTCAACGAGTGTCTTGAGCTGGCCCGCAGTCGGCATTAAGACGGTCAGATCCCGAATCGTCTTCTGGTCCTCGGCGCGCACCAAGTCCCAGGCGATAATATCCCCGCCGAGATCATCCACCAGCCCGACCACATTGCGAAACGGCAGTCCGTCCCTTTGCATAATCAGACGGATGATATATTGCACTCCATTTTGAACCACGTCACTATCCCCCTGCCTTATTGGCTCTCCCTTTTACTCCGTTTATCATAGCACGGGTTAAAACGAGAAGACGCTCGAAAATCCGATGATCCGCCTGAATTCATCACCCATTTCACCGAGACTGGCCAAAATAGCGGTTTTAGCTTGGAACGGCCGACGGTATAATGCATGATGGATGTCTTCGGATTAGCATTACTGGGGGAGGAGATCCTGATTTCGGTTCAAATCGATCACAAAATTGACGAATGCCTCTTGATCAGCCTCGCCAAAGACGGCCAAGAAGAAGCTCTCGCACAGCTGATGGCACGGTACGCGTCTCTCATCAAATCCACAGCCGGCCGGTACTTTCTGCCCGGCGCTGAGCACGATGACGTCATGCAAGAGGGGTGGATCGGGTTTTGGAGCGCTATCCAGCATTTTGACGACGAGCGCCATGGATATTTTTCGGGTTTTGCCAAACTTTGTGTCAGCCGGCAGATTGTTTCGGCCGTGGTGGGAGCGACGCGCGCTAAACACCAGATTCTCAACGGGGCATGGTCCCTGGACCAGCCAGTTCACGAAGGGGTTTGGTGGGACGCCGTCGCTGAAAGCTCCCACTCTTCGCCGGAGGCTTATGTGATTGACCGGGAATGCTCACGGCAGTTGGTTCACGACCTGGGAAAAAGCCTGACACCTCTTGAGCAGAAAGTCTTCAATGCACGGCGCCAGGGAAAAAGTTACGAAGAGATCAGTCTAGCGGTGCAGCGTCCCCGCAAAACGATTGATAATGCCCTCCAGCGCATCCGGCGCAAACTGAAAAAAACCCGCAGCCGTTTCTAGGTCTGCGGGTTATGCGCCTGCTCCGGTGTCCACCCTACATCAGATCCGGCTGGGCTGGCCGCCTGCTCCAATGTTTTTGAGGGCACCACTTGCAGCACCAGATAGCTGACATCCGCAAAGAGCAGCATCAGCGTGGCAACATGCAGGAGATAGGGTCCCGTGGCCACATGGCTGAGGGCCAGATTAGCCCCCGTAGCAATCTGGGCGAGGACGGCGATAAACAGCCAGAAGGCCCCCCGATACAGATCTGGGCGCGTGCGGCGGTACTGCTTGAGATGCCAAAGGAGCGCAGCTGTGAGCACAGCCAATGCGACTGCAGCCAGACGGTGGATAAAATCCAGACCGACGAGGCCGGAGAATCCCGGAAAGACTTTGCCGTTGCACAGGGGCCAAGTAGGGCAAGCGCCGCCTGCGCCGCGGAAGGCCACATAAGAGCCCCAGTATATCGCCAAATAGGTGAAGATCCATGTGCTCCAGACCCAGGCTTTGGTGCTGGGGGAGGTTTCGCGGCGAAACCCAATACCCGAAGGGCGGCCGTGCATCTGCGCGTCAAGCTGGAACAAGAACACCGTCAGCAGCCCCACGCCCACCATAGCGAGCAGGCCAAACCCCAAGTGGAGCGCTAAAACCGTCGGAGGATTGACAAAAACTACGGCCAACGCTCCCAGAGCAGACTGCACGACGATGAATCCGATTCCCAGTAGAGAAAAGATCTTGACCTCGATAAACGCCCGGTAGCGCACCAACGCCCAAATCATAAAACCTGTCGCCAAGAGGGCGAATCCTCCCACGAGCATGCGGTGTCCGAATTCGATAATCACATGGATATTATTGAGATTGGGAATGACTTCCCCGTTGCACAGAGGCCAGTCTGGGCCGCATCCCAGTGCGGAGCCGGTTTGGGTATCGAGAAACCCCACCATGTTGATAATATACATGCCGATAGAGGAGATGACTCCCAGCCACTTCATAGATCGGGAGGGCGGAATGAAGTGATATGCTCCTGATGTGTTCATATAGTCCTCGCCCCTTAACAATAATCCTGCTACGCCAAATATCCTACACTTCCGCCAGTCTAACATAAATCTGTCCCGCTCGCCGCAGAGCGGTTAGAACCGCATGCTAGCACAGGGTATCTTTTCCATTGATGGGCTATAATAAACGGGATTTCGCGGCACGAAAGGAGGCATTCTTCTGATGGATTCTCTAAGTTTTCCCCGCCAAACTACGGCAGTCATGTTCATTGACATGCAGAACTCGATAGCGGGCCACGAACAATTCCAGCCGGTTGTCAAACAGTGCCAGCGCCTCTTGGAGACAGCCCGGGCTCATCGTGTGCCGGTGGTGTTTGTCCATGTCAGGCCGTACGACCACGTCAAACATTCCATGCGGGGGGAGGCGCAAGCGCTATTGTCCCGCCCCGGCGCCAACCCTGCCGACCCGCATGCCTTTGATATCATCGGCGCCCTGCCCGTCCTCCCAGAAGACCACGTCGTCACCAAACATGTGCGGAGCGCATTTACGGGGACAGAAATGGACCACCTTCTACGGGCCATGGCGGTTAGCCATGTAGTCATTGGGGGCATCGCAACCAACATCGGCGTGGAAAGCACGGTCCGGGTGGGGGCAGATCTAGGATATAATTTCACCGTAGTCGAGGACGCCTGCGCGGCAATGACCCCGGAGGCCCATTTGGCGGCAATCACGTATTCTCTGCCATATTTCGCCCGCATTGCCAAACTTGCTGACCTGCAATTTAGGGACTAAGCTTTGACACAGACACAGAGCACCGGGCCGCAAGGCCCGGTGTAGCGTGTGTTACTTCTTCTTCCCGACTTGGGGCTTGACATGAGTGGCCAGGTAGGCCACCGCGTCTGGATTCTCCATGGCTCCGATGTTGAACGCCTGCTCTGCTGCGGTGCCCATTAACAGCTTTTTGACGGGAACCTCCATCTTCTTTCCGTTGAGTGTTTTAGGGATGGACGGCACCACAAAAATCTGGTCTGGCACATGACGGGGGGACAGCGCTTCACGCAGCCGGCGGCGGAGATCGCCAGTCAGAATCATACTATCGTCCCCGCCAGGTTTTTGGACCACTAACAGGATCAGCCCTTTCTCTATTCCCATGGCCGACAGATCCACCACGAGGCTGTCCAACACGCGCGCGTCTTCCTCAACCACGCGGTAAAATTCACTCGTGCCCATGCGAATTCCGCCGCGGTTTATGGTGGCATCAGACCGTCCGTAAATCACCACACTCCCGTCATCATGGACGAGAATCCAGTCGCCGTGCCTCCAGACACCCGGAAATACATCAAAATAACTAGCGTGGTAGCGGGATTTTGCTGCGTCATCTCCCCAGAGAAAAAGGGGCATTGAGGGAATCGGGCGGGTAATCACCAATTCTCCCACCTGATTGCGCACCGCATGGCCGCTTTCATCAAAAGCCTCCACTTTGGACCCCAGATACCGGCACTGAATCTCCCCGCTCCGCACGGGGAGGGTCGGCACGCCACCGACCACAGCGCTGCAGATGTCGGTACCGCCGCTCAGGGATGTCAGCCACACGTCTGCCATGACTTTTTCATAAACCCAGTCGAACATTTCCGGGGTTAAAGGGGATCCCGTCGAGCCAATAGCCTTAAGGGACGCCAGACCAAGGGTGCGGACATCCAGCGACTTCTTCTGGCACATCCCGATATAGGCTGCGCTGGTACCCAGAAAGGTCACCCCGAGCCCTTCAGCCAGCCGCCACAGGCGGTCCGGTTCGGGGTAGGCCGGATTTCCATCATAGAGCACAATGCTGGCGCCCACCAAGAGACCGGAGACGAGCAGATTCCACATCATCCAGCCTGTGGTCGTAAACCACATGAAACGGTCCCCATGGCCCAGATCGAGGTGAAAGGCCAGCGCGGCCAGATGCTCCAGCAAAATTCCGGCGTGCCCTTGCACAATGGGTTTAGGCAGCCCTGTCGTCCCCGACGAATAGAGAATCCACAGAGGGTGGCTCGCTGCCACCGGTTCGAAACGCAAAGGGGCATCCGAGCGCAGCGCAGCATAATCTTCGACACCGTTCCCGCACGGTTCATCCCGGAACAAATGGCGGATCATGATGGTATGCCTGACGCTCGGCAGTCCCGCCTGCAGCGCCTGCACGACCTCTCGGCGGTCATGGGCTTTGCCATTGTACCGGTACCCGTCGATGCAAATCAGTATCTTTGGCTCAATCTGCTGAAATCGGTCCAATACCGCTTGTGCCCCGAAGTCCGGAGAGCAGCTCGACCAGACGGCTCCCAAACTTGCGCAGGCAAGGAAACCCGCCACGCTCTGAGGAATGTTTGGGACATAAGCGGCCACCCGGTCACCCAGCCCAACGCCCATGGTCTCCATGGCCCCCCGCACGCGCCGCACTTCTTCATAGAGTTCATCCCACGACCACTGAACCCGCTCCCCGTCCTCACCTTCGTAAAGCACTGCCAATTCCTGCCCGCGCTGGGTCAGACTGTGTTCCGCATAATTTAGCCGGGCCCCCGGAAACCAGCTGATATCCGGCATTTGCGCTCCGGCAAGAACTTGCGTGAAGGGCGTGGCTGCCATCACTCCAAAATATTCCCACACACTGTGCCAGAAATCATCAGGATGATCCACGGACCATTGCCACAGATCGCTGTATTCCGAAAATTCCAGCTGAGTATGAGCCTTCAGCCATTCTTTGTACTGCGTGATTCTCGCATTCTTGACGCGCGACGGGCTGGGCGTCCATAAAATCGGCCCCCGCTGCACCTGTTCCATCCCCATCCCATCCTTTCGGCCCGGCCGGAGTTTCCCCGGCGGCACGTTCAGGTCTCTAGTATTATAGCAAGTCCCGTGCCATCTGCAGGAGAAGCCTGCCCGGGAGCGGTCCCTCCATGATATAAAACGTCCTTTCCCTCCATGCCAGCCCTGTTATATCATGGAGAGGCATCAAGCGACAATGCCGCGCGACCAATCCTGCCTGATGTCCTCCGGTTCGCGCCGCGCCAGTCCCCCACCCGCCTCGGATTGCGGGCAACCGCAGCTAACTGGGTCCCGATCCCTGATGGCTCGCAAGAAAGGATGAAGCGGAAAACGAGCACCCAGTCCCTTTACGTCGTATTGATGCTGATGGCTGGCGCCGCGTATGGCGTTGTCACCCCTTTGGTCAAACTCGGCATCACCCACGGTGTACCCGTCACATGGCTGACGCTCGCGCAATATCCGGTGAGTCTCTTGCTGTTCCAGATAGGCCGGACCGGTGCAGGCCCAAGAGCGCGGCCCCACCTGCAGGACTACTTGGCAATGGCAGCCGTGGGAGCCTTCGGCGCAGGCGTGTCCCTGACCTATTATCACAGCCTGGCCTTTCTGCCAGGGTCGGTTGGCATCGTGCTGCTGTTTCAGTTTACCTGGATTCTCCCTCTGCTCTCCGGATTGTTTCACCGTCACTGGCCCAACCGCGCCCAGCGCTGCGGCATACTCATTGTCCTGGCGGGGACTGTGATGGCGGGCGGAATCCGCGGATGGATTTTTCCTCTTCCCGGCATTCTTCTGGGATTGGCATCCGCCGTTCTCTACGCCTTGAGCCTCTTGTTGTCTGGCCGGCTCAGGCCAGATATCTCGCCCTGGTACCGCGCCGAAATCTCCACCGCCTTCAGCCTCGCCCTTGTCGCCGTGGCCTACCAGCCGTGGCGCAGCCTGCACTGGGCGTATGATCCGGCGACATGGATATGGGGCAGCCTCGTGGGACTGTTCAGTCAAGGCATCCCCTTGTTGCTGACCTACATCAGCGCGCCGAAACTCCCCCCCGCCTTAACCGGAATGCTGGCGTCCTCGGAATTGCCAGTGGCCGTCATCCTCTCGGCCCTGTGGCTTGGCGAACCGGTAAGCGCCGGGCGCTGGGTCGGGGTATTCGTCATCCTCGGCGGAATTCTTTTCAGCAGCACGGTGCGGCTGCAGGCCAGAGGCCCATCCATAAAGTAACCGTGACACCCCGGGCGCCCTCAGATTTTCTCGAGATCGAGCAGTTCCCAACCCTTGACAATCACGGTGCGCGCCCCCGATGAGACCGCCGGATCTGCTGCGGCCAGGGCATTGGCCTCGTCATCGGACGCTGCACGGTAAATGACAAGTCCTCCCGATCGGTCCGCAAAGGGCCCAGCCCACGCCACGTGCCCTGCGGCATGCAGACGGCTGAGATACGCCAAATGGTCGGGCCTGCGCTGTTGATTTAACACTTCGTCCACGATAGTCAGCCAAGCAGCATATAGTTGCATAAGAACCTCCTTGGGGTCTTGTCTGCTGATTTTTTCCTCCCCCATTATAATGGCACGGGAAAGATCTGGCCACAGATCGGCGCTTGCCGCTCACAGCAAGAACAGCGACAATAGCAAGAGAAGATTTCTGGCCACAAGGAGGCACTATGTCCATAAGATGGCTGCCAGCCGGAGACCACGGCCTCTTGCTGGAGTTTGGCGACACAATCCAAGACGCGACCGCGCGCTACGTCCGCCAGGTCGCCACAGCGCTGCAGCACGATGAGCGCACCTTGGGCTGGAGCATTATCCCCTCCTATGCCACGATTGTGATTACGTACCCCGTGCACACAGAACTGTCCGACGTGCTGTCCTTAGTCCAGCCCGCTCTGTCCCAGGCTCCAAGCCATGAGCCCGGCCGCACCTTGTGGATTCCCCTGTGCAGCGATGCCGACCTGGCCCCAGACCTGGGATGGGTGGCCAGCCGCTGCCAACTATCGCCAGTTGAGGTCGTCGCCAGTTTCTGCGCCCCGGCCTACCGCATAGACGCTCTAGGGT
>DAHWJO010000399.1:458-697 GCA_027344105.1 Sulfobacillus sp. | reverse complement strand
AGCGACGATCCCGGCTTTCCTCCCGGTTCATCTTGAGGCCAGCAGCCGGGTTACTCAGTCCCGGAATATCCAGCGCCTTGATCCCGAAATTGAACACGGCACGGACCAAGGCCAAGACACGGTTGCCCTGATAGATACCGGCTCCAGTGCTGACTTTTCGGTGCAGGGCGCGGATATGGCTACGCTCGATCTCGGATAACTTCTTCTTGGCGATGCCTTGCAGGTGCAGGCGATAATTG
>DAHWJO010000399.1:0-448 GCA_027344105.1 Sulfobacillus sp. | reverse complement strand
CTCTTTTTACCCTTGGCGCGGCAGTCCTTCACCCATTCGCTGAACAGGTCAGAAAACGCCATCTCCGCCCTTTTAATGCGCCTCTGCTCGGCGGGGTTGGTCCCTGCGGCAATCTGGTTGATGATCCCTGCAGCGGTGGTCCGTGCCGTCTCGATGGTCACGGTGGCGGCATCGCCTATGCGGATTTCCTCCACTTTGCCATCCACCTTACGGATGCAATAGAACGTTTTGCTCCCAGTCGGGGAAACGTACACAGCCAAGCCCTTCTGTTTCTCGTCATAGACGCGGCGCCGCCTGCCGGGGACAGGCTCCAGCGCCAATAGACTGGCCTTGGTGAAGTTCATTTTTTCAGGCATGGAGACCTCCTATTGGTGTTTGGTACCAATGATTTTTAGTCATTCGGTCGCATATTCAGTCTATCATACTGTAAAACATCAGTTTACAGGTT
>DAHWJO010000398.1:0-698 GCA_027344105.1 Sulfobacillus sp. | reverse complement strand
CGGTTTTCCATACACCAACGCATGATCGCTCTAATCATGGGGTTGACCTCCCTGACCCATGTTCATCCCGGCCATGGCGCCCGGACCGGATGAGGCCGGTGGCGTCGGTGGGGCACCTGCATCCCCGGCGGGAGCGGCCGGGGCAGGGGGCTCCCGGCCCTGAGTCAGGCCACTGTGCTGCGACTGTGAATTTCCACTGCCCGGCATGGCACTCTTGGTGGGCGCCGTGTTGCCTCCCAGCATACGGGCCTTGACCGACTGGAACTGGGATTCGGAATAGAGCAGGAACTGGGCGCTCTCCACCACCCGGTCGCCCACCTTGACTCCCTTGTCGATGGCTACCCAGCCGTCGATTTCCACTCCGAGAGCGACCTGTACCGGCAGGAAGTGCCCTTGGCCCTCACCCATCATCACGTAATCCCCCTGAGCAGTACGCAGTACGGCGCTGCTGGGCACCGCCAGGGTCTCCTCGGGGCTGGCCAGAACCGTGGCGTCGGCATAGGTGCCGGGGCGCAGGTTTCCCCCAGGATTGGGAAAGCTCAGTCGGGCCGTCACCGTCCGGCTTTTGGGATCGAGGGTCGGATAGAGGAAGCTCAAACGTCCTACCCAGGTCTTGCCGGGATAGGCCGGCAGATGCAGGCGCACGGGGTTGCCGATCCGTACCCAGGGCAACTGATGGGAGTAGAGCGCCACATTGA
>DAHWJO010000397.1:0-701 GCA_027344105.1 Sulfobacillus sp. | reverse complement strand
CTGCCGGTTTCGTCGCTCGCATCAATCAGTTGATGCTTGCGCTGGCAGGCTGAGCTTGCTTAAGCAAAAACAGGAAATCCCCCGGCTTTGCCGGGGTGACAATAGGTGCTGGACATGTAGTGGAGTCCATCGGAGAACCGACGTTGCGAGCCGCCAAGCACAGGACGAAGGAGGTACCGATGGACGAGGGATTGAGCCTAAGGCACAGCAGGTGGGAGTGCAAATGTCACATAGTGTTTATTCCGATGTCCCGGCATAAGGAAAGCCGGATAGAAGTGGACATCTGATGGTGGACCATGTCCATACGCTGATTTCGATTCCGCCGAAATATGCGGTGTCGAGTGTGGTGGGATATATCAAGGGTAAGAGCGCGATTCATATTGCGCATTCCGGCGATCGTGGGCAGTGATTCAGCTGATGGTCGGCAGCCGCTGCCAACCTGCCACTGGAAGTAAAGATCACCCCGAAGGGGCAGAAAATCTGCGAGACGCCAGGATGAAACATTTTTGTAACTCAATACCGATTACACCATCAAGAAGTTGCTCATCCCCGATGGCTCTTGAAAAAATATATTCAAGACTCCAACTCCAGTTGTAACTGGTCAATCTGGTTCACAAAAGAAGATGCATCCTGATTGCTTAGGTATGGCATGGGGATGGCGTTACTTTGAGTAATGCTGGATGACCCCCTGGGAGTTGATT
>DAHWJO010000396.1:269-706 GCA_027344105.1 Sulfobacillus sp. | reverse complement strand
CTTCAAATGGAGCATGTAGCAACCCCGTTGGGGACCATGTTACTCGTCACCGATACGCAAGGTCGGCTCCGCGCGCTGGATTGGGCGGACAGCGAGGGCCGGATGCGGAGGTTGTTGCAACTGCACTATGGTCGACAGGGCTTTGATCTGAGAATGGGTGCTGTTCAAAAACATATTCATGGCTGCCTTGATGCCTACTGGAGTGGTGACCTGGGTGCGCTCAATGCGGTTCCGGTGAAAACGGGCGGCACAGCATTTCAGCAATCCGTTTGGACCTTTTTGCGCACGATTTCTGCAGGGCATACGCGCAGCTATCAAGAACAGGCCAGGGCCGTAGGTCGAGGCTCCGCTGTTCGTGTCGTTGCCGGTGCAAATGGGGCGAATTGCGTATTCCGGGGCATCGTGGGCACCGATTCCGGAAAATCCACAAAAATGCC
>DAHWJO010000396.1:0-259 GCA_027344105.1 Sulfobacillus sp. | reverse complement strand
GGCTTGGCCGATGATGCGAATCCGTTTGATGCCTATCTGCTCGATGGCGGCACAACGTGTTCGACCCGCGCACGGATCTTGGCGATACGCCGATTCCGCCGCTGCTGGCATTCGGACGGTTGTTCTTCGCCATGTAACCGCAGGATCTGCATGTCTGACTACAGTAAGCAGCATACACTTCCTCGACCAGAAATTCGTATTGCGTAGACCAAGACATGTCGTTATCACCTCAGGCTCGGGAACTTCCCGGAAGAACCCG
>DAHWJO010000395.1:436-716 GCA_027344105.1 Sulfobacillus sp. | reverse complement strand
CATCGACCGCATAGTCGCCCCCATCGGTCGCCGTATTGATGAAAGCTCGCCGCTGGTGGACGCGCGCCTGGCCGACGGCTCCCGCGTCAATGCCGTCATCCCGCCCCTGTCCCTGAAAGGCGCCTGCATCACCATCCGCAAGTTCTCCAAGAAGCGCCTGCAAATGGAGGATCTCATGGCCTACGGCTCCATTGATGCGCGCATGACCCATTTCATTCAAGTCTGCGTGCAACAGCGCAAGAACATCATCATTTCCGGCGGCACCGGCTCGGGCAAGACC
>DAHWJO010000395.1:0-426 GCA_027344105.1 Sulfobacillus sp. | reverse complement strand
CCGATCACGAGCGCATTGTGACCATTGAAGACGCGGCAGAACTGCGCCTCTATCAGCCCAATTTAGTCACACTGGAGGCGCGCCCCGCCAACATGGAGGGCAAAGGCCAGATTCCCATCCGCGAACTGGTGCGCAACGCCCTGCGCATGCGTCCCGACCGCATCGTGGTAGGCGAGTGTCGCGGCGGCGAAGCCCTGGATATGCTGCAGGCTATGAACACCGGTCATGACGGTTCGCTTACCACCGCCCACGCCAACACGGCCCGCGACATGCTCTCCCGGCTGGAAGTCATGGTGCTGATGGCGGGCATGGATTTACCACTCACTGCCATCCGCGAGCAAATCGCCTCCGCCGTGGACATCATCGTTCAGATCACCCGCTTTTCCTGCGGCTCGCGCAAGGTGACGAGCATTTGTGAGGTGACCG
>DAHWJO010000394.1:0-718 GCA_027344105.1 Sulfobacillus sp. | reverse complement strand
GGATAGTCCTGTCACCTGGCAGAGAAAGCGGGTGATAAGCCCTTCTCAAGGGCCGACTTTGTGGCTCAGGCAAGATTGCGCCTAGTCGCGGAATGCCGCTCAGGCGATCCGGGCGTGACTTGCCGCGTTTCTGGGCGTCAGCCGTCCGTAACTGCAGCCGTCCGGCTTCATAGAGCGCCTGCAACTCGCTACGCACCACATTAAGCTCCATCTCGATGGAGGCGATAGGCGCGCCCCGCATGCCGCGTTGCTGGAGCAGGGTATGGCGATGGTTCTGGAGTTTGGTGATACGGGCTTGACGGCCACTTTCGTTCATCTGGTCTCTCCTTTTTGGTTGGATCGTCTGTCTAGCCGCCCACGATCAATCGGAATCACTGCCCACGATCGAACGGAATGGGTGCCCACGATGCCCCGGAATACGCACAGCGGAAGAATCGCGCTAATCAGGAATAGTATGTCCATTGCCGGATGGGAGTGCTCAGCTAATCCTAATGCGATTTATAATTATGCAACGAGTGCAACCAGGATACTGCCGGAGTATAAGCGGGGTTTTCCCGCAATATTTGCATCAACGTTTTTTTTGCCGCGCCCTGCTTCCCCGCCCGCCATTGGGTCAGCGCAATGTCTATCTGGAGGTTGCTGCGAGGATATAGAAAAAGTGGACGCTGCAACCCTGCGCGCAAAAAAGCGACTGCCCCGGCGATATTCCCCGACTGCA
>DAHWJO010000393.1:0-720 GCA_027344105.1 Sulfobacillus sp. | reverse complement strand
ACAGCGGGGGGCCGAAGGCGGGGACCATCTCCGCGGGCCTCTTTGTGGGTCATTTCGCCCGCCACCTGCCGTGGGTGCACATGGACATAGCCGGATTGGCTTTTGATGGCCAGGACGGGTCGGGGGCTACTGGCTACGGTGTCGCCACATTGGTGGAATTGTGCGAGCTGTGGCCTGAGAGCGTTTCCGGCTGATCAAGAGTGTAAGCCGGACCGCAAGAACCCCTTGGCCAGGCGCCGGGATGCAAAAAAAATCCCGGCGCCTGCTTTGATTGTCCGCCCGGCCTTCCCCCATGCCGTTCTTGTGTGGCAGAATAATAAAGTGACTCACACCATGCAAGGGGGTGCGTGATGAATGGCAGTCTGTCTTTAGGGTATCTTCTCGCCAATATTCCGCATAAAGAGCGTAAGGGGCTGACCCGGCAGTTTAACGTAACCGATGGGGAACTGTACAACGCAATGACGCGTCCCGAAAGGCTCCGCGAGATATTCGGGAGCATGACTGCGAACCAAAAACGTCTGCTCGGACGGTTTCTCATCACCACAGGCCGGACTATGGAACCGCTCTCTAAGACGCGGACCGGCGACTTGGAGATGTTCTTGGAGCAGCCGGGGATACTCTTTACCGCAGACAGCTTTTTTCGCCAAGAGCTGATTCCATTCTCTTTTTTTCCCTCCTGGCATTCCAAAAATTTAATGCCCTCTGGGGAAATATCCCTGT
>DAHWJO010000392.1:341-724 GCA_027344105.1 Sulfobacillus sp. | reverse complement strand
TCCTCACGCATTGTACCGCCGACCATTACCAGCGTAACTTTGTTGACGCGCAGTGCCGCCGAACAGCAAGCGGGAGCGCAACCCGGACTCCCTCCCTATTTGTGGAAGGTTACGTTTCAAAACGCGCAGTTTGACATGTTTGGGATTCACCCGCGTGGAGGGGTGTATATTAACACCGAAACCGGTTCCATTGCAATGGGATATGGAGCCCCCAATCCTTAGCCACAACGAGAAACCCTAGACGAAATGGGTGGGACTCTGGGAGCGGGATAAAAAGCCGGCATGAGGATTTTGTGACCAAAAGGAGGCTCTTTCTCAAAACCAGTGATCAAGGCTGATTGCTTAAAACCGGAACCTCGCAGCAGGCGCCAAGATGGCCCGGC
>DAHWJO010000392.1:0-331 GCA_027344105.1 Sulfobacillus sp. | reverse complement strand
CAATGCCTAGACAGCTCTCCACCGCTAACTCTTAAAACCATCACCGTCACCGGATTTGAGAAAGAGCCCAAAAGGATGTCTGTTTTGAGGATCTGTGTATCACGGGTCAAAGTCAATCTGTTGAAATCAGTGGAGTCGGCACGAGCTATTATGACGGGAGCACCGCCGATTACATTACTGAACGTCCGTTATTGGACGGTACTGTTGTACCTCTGCAGCACTTCAGCAGTTACTCGACTAGTTCGGATGAAGCCGAAACGACTAGCGGAACGTGGCTCTCCATTTCCAGTGCTCCGTACCCTAAAGAACAGATAATGTATTGCGGAATATT
>DAHWJO010000391.1:449-725 GCA_027344105.1 Sulfobacillus sp. | reverse complement strand
GGATTATGTTTTTGCCGTCTGGAAAACCGCCAAGGTCAGCATCGACTACCATGTGGAGTATAACAGGCATCGTTACTCGGTCCCTTACCGTCTGGCCCATGAGCGGGTCGATCTGCTGGTCAGTGCCCGAACCGTAGAAATATTCCATCAGCAGCAACGGGCGGCCAGCCATCTGCGCGAGGACAGTCGGGGCGGCTACAGCACCCTGACGGAACACATGCCCAAGGCCCATCAGCGACATAGCGAATGGACTCCTGGACGGTTACTGAACTGGGC
>DAHWJO010000391.1:0-439 GCA_027344105.1 Sulfobacillus sp. | reverse complement strand
AACCCCATCCCGAGCAAGGTTACCGCTCCTGCCTGGGTTTGCTCAGCCTCTCCCGCCGCTATGACAAAACCCGCCTGAATGCGGCTTGTCTTCGGGCGATGAAGGTGGGGTCCCCCACCACCAACAGCGTCAAATCCATCCTGCAACAGGGACTGGACCAGATACCGGAGACACCTCAAAAGGCGGCTCCACTGCCCGCTCACGACAACATCCGCGGACCCCGCTACTACCATTGAACAGGAAGAAAAATCGCATGTTACAACAACCCACTCTGAACGCGCTGCGTCAGCTCAATCTCTACGCCATGGCTGAGGCTCTGGACGAACAATCTCGTCTCCCCCAGATCCAGGATCTCTCCTTTGAGGAGCGGCTGGGTCTGCTCCTGGACCGAGAACTCTGTGCCCGGGATCAACGCCGTCTAACGCGCCTGCTGAAGCTC
>DAHWJO010000390.1:0-732 GCA_027344105.1 Sulfobacillus sp. | reverse complement strand
CATGCCGTTCCTCGTAAGCGCGAATCAGTGCGGGCGGCGCAGCTGATCCGCCGCACAGCACCATCCGCAACGAGAGTGGTCGGGGGTGCGCTTCCAATTCTTGCAGTACACCGAGCCAAATGGTAGGGACTCCGGCTGATATGGTGACCTGCTCTTGGGACATCAAATCTAACAAAATGGCGGGTGTTGGCGTGGGACCGGGCAAGACCAGTTTTGCTCCGAACCAAATTGCAGCAAAGGGCATTCCCCAGGCGTTGGCATGGAACATGGGCACGACCGGAAGTGCCACGTCGGTGTCCGATAGAGCGACGGTATTTGCCAGACCCATCGACATGCTGTGCAGATAGATGCCGCGGTGGGAATAGGCGACGCCTTTGGGATTCCCGGTCGTTGCCGAAGTGTAGCACATGCCCATGGCGGAATTTTCGTCCAAATCGGTTGGGTACTCGAACTCGGGATCGGCTTCGGCCAGCAAAGCTTCATAGCTGTATGCTGGCTGCAACGGGCTAGCTGACGGGTCCACCTGATTTCCTAAAATCACAAACGCCTTAACTGTGGGTAGTTTGTCGCGTATTGACGCTAGTAAGGGCACTAGGCCAGCATCAACCAATAAGACTTTGTCTTCGGCGTGGTTGACGATATAGGCGATTTGATCCGGCGCTAAGCGAATATTGATGGTATGCAGAACTGACCCCATAGAGGGAATAGCGAAATATGCCTCGAGATGACGGT
>DAHWJO010000038.1:0-23599 GCA_027344105.1 Sulfobacillus sp. | reverse complement strand
AGTGGACAGCGCCAGCCGTCCTCCTTTGGCCACTTTGTCCGTGGCCCGAGTCAGAGTAGGTCGCCCGAGAAAGAAAGCCTGCCCGAGTTTCAGGCGTCGGATGCTGTCACTGAGGCGCCAGTCTCAGCGAGAGCCGGCGAAAGGACGACGGTAGAGGCTTTTAGAACCCCCCGGCTTTAGCCGTGGGGAGGTTCAGACTCCGGGGTTTCCTTGAAAACGATTCATACGTATTCTTTGTTAACAGTGATGACAGTGCACATGGTATCCCGAAGCCACAAAATTTTACGGAGCAATGATGCCCATGTAGGGAATGGGCCTTCCCAAGCCTTCCACGCCAACCTGGGCAATTTTGCTGGGGTTCAGGCCAATGAGCTCCCCCTGCATATTCACGAAGCCCCACCCCACGCTGTTGCCGGGATTGATGGCGGCGTCCGTCTGGATAAGATGGTATTCCCAGCCACCATGAAACATGACGCGGTCCTTGGCGGAGATGATGCCTGTGGTAACCGTGTGGGACAGGCCCAGCGCATTGCCAATCGCCACCACGAGTTCTCCGGGCTCAATGGTTTTCGACGAGGCAAAGACAATCGGGCGAAGGTCCCCCGATGCGGATGTGAATGACCACCAGGTCCGTCAGACGGTCAGTCCTGACGCCAGCACGACTGTCAGTCTGGACGCATCAGCCACCACATGGTCATTGGTGACAATATCCCCCTGCCGGTTCAAGATCACCCCCGAGCCGATCCCCCGCACTTTCAGGCGGCCGCCCTGCCGCTGGCTGTTCAGTACGATGACCACCGACGGGTCGACTTTTTTGGCAATCTGCACAACGGGCCAGTTGAGCGCCTGGGGCGTCCGGGCCACTGCGGCGTAAGCCCCGACAAACACCCCGATGAGGCCGGCCATAAAGTGTTTCCACTCTTTTCGACGCAGCATGTGGACTCCTCCTGTCGGGAGACGATATGACTGCCCTGGACGCCTTAGTACAGCCAGTTACTTGCTATCGTCAAATTTTTCAGGTAGGGTAATAATGCGTGAGGAGGCATATCTATGGACGACAAATTCAGTCAAGTCATTACGGAGCCGCACGAAGGCATTTTCCGCATTGCTGTTCCTGTGCCTCTGCCCTTGAAGTACGTGTACGGCTATGTCATCGAAACCCCCCAGGGATATCTGGTCGTGGACCTGGGGATGGACACGCCTGAGGCGCGGGCCGTTTGGGAGCATGTCTCCCGGACCATGGGGCTCCGTCCGGGCCGCGTCTGGGCCATTGCCATCACACATTTCCACCCCGACCATGTAGGACTGTCCGGATTTGCACAGGCTCTGTGGGACTGTCCGGTGATGATGCTGGAAGAGGAAGTGCAGACAGTCTACCAGATTTTCGATGGCCCTCCTTTGCCGATGGGTGAGTTTTTTTCACGCAACGGCCTCCCTCCCGCTGATGCGGAACTGCTGGAACGGGAGCGCGCCTTCACCCAGGCTGTCGTGCGCCTGCCGCAATCGGGTCCCATCCAGGGACTGCAGAAAGGCACCCGCCTCGGGCCGCTGGAACTGCTGGAGCAGAAAGGCCACACCGATCACCAGTTGCTGCTCTACTGGCCTGAGCGGAAATTGCTGTTCACCGGAGACCAGGTGTTAAACCGGATTACACCCAACATCAGCTTTTGGCCTGATTCCGACCCAGACCCGCTAGCCTCCTACTTGGATTCGCTGCACACCCTCCAGTCTCTCCCCATCGCCATGGGGCTGCCTGCCCACGAGTCCCTGATTCCCAATGTATCTCGCCGCATTGATGAATTGGCCGCCCACCATCAGGAACGCGCGGATCAGGTGTTGGAGAGTCTGTCTGAGCCCAAGACCGCTTATGAAGTCGCACGCGGACTGTTTCACCGGACGCTCACTCCTTCCCAGTGGCGCTTTGCTTTGAGCGAAAGCCTCGCCCACCTAGAGTATCTGCGGCTGAAAGGTCTGGTCGCGCACACGGTGTCGGAACAATTCACTCTCTACCAGCGGGCTGACCGGTAACACCGGCAACCACGGATTAAGCGCCCCGGTTCCCAGGCGCTTAGTGCGTCTTATGCGCGCATCCACATGGCGACGCGGAAAGCAGCCTGTTCAAGCAGGTGGATGCGGCTGCGCTCCGTGTCTTTGGCGCTCCGGGGCTTGTCATCCAGGGGATAAATGCCTTGGATTCCCGAGCTGTAAAACCGCGCGTAACTGTCGCCGAGACGTTCAACAATGGCGATGAGTGGGATCCCTGTGTTTTGCATGCGGCTAGCCAAGGCCGGGGCCAAGCTCAATGTCTGGGTGGCGTCAAGGGATACCTGGGCGGTCAGCACCCAGTCAGCCTGGGCCCAGTAGTTTTCAATATGCAAGGTATCCAGGAGAAAAGCAGCGGCCGGATGCGCCTGGGCGCCGAGCCCCATGAGGGCAAATGCCAGTCCCCCGCCCTCCCCACTCCCCGGATGCGCGGCCAGTCCGGTGGCCCAGAATTCCTCGAGCAGTCCGGCGTAGCGCTGCATCTGGGTCTCCACGGCGGCTAGCTGGAAAGGAGCCAAGCCTTTGGAGACACCGTCGCGCAAAGTCGCACCCGCGGGCCCCGTCAGCGGCAGGGCGCGGGGGAACAGCACGGTCAGGGGAACCGCAGGGAGCGTGAGAGACCGCTGAGCGATATGCTCGACGTGTTCGAGCGCGTACAGTCCCCCAGATAGTAGCCGCCCCTGGCCGTCGGAGGCCTCCATCCCGAAAAAAGCCAAAAGGCCTAAGCCGCCATCATGCGTCATGACGTCGCCCAAAGAGATGACCATGTGCTGGGGCCCCCACCGCGTGACTTCCGCAATCAGCTGGCCTAACCCCCACGAGCTCGCGCGGCTGAGATCAGACACTTCACTGGCGCCAAGCACCTCAGAGGCATCTATCCAGGCCGTGCCGTCCGGCAGCATCGCCCACCTGGCATCAATACTGCGGCCCATGGCGTTCACTGTGCGACTGCGTCGAATGCGGCCAGCCATGGCCCGCACGACCGCGTCGATGGTCCCCCGTCCCCCTTCGGGGATCGGCCGCAGCACGACACGAGAAACATCGGCGCACCGGCGTGCGCCGCGCTCAAGGGCTTCGGCTACGGCCTGTGACCCGGCATTGGGTAAAAAACGGGTTGGGGAAATTAAAATATCCATTCGGCTGGCTCCATGCTGCACAAAATATCAAGCTCACGGCGGGCTTCGAACCCACGGCCTACGGTTCGCGAGATATTGATTGACCGTTCCCGCGGCATTCTTCCGCAGCCTGCTGTCTTCAAGAAAAACCGCGTCCACAGTCGGTTGTGCGTGTTTATCCAGTATCTTGGGTGACAAAAAAGGCGGCAAGCGCCCGCAGGCTGCTCTCGTCACGTTCCGTGTTGGCGGAATCTCTCCTCGCCAAAGTTCCTGCGGGTCGGATCCTCGCCCCGCTCGCTCACACCCCTGCTTGCTTTTAACGGAGTACCCGAGTGCCTGAGGCTGGAGAAACACCTCAGGGTCTGTGCCGTAGGAACGGAGCCCCTTGTTGATCACAGCGGCTAAGGCTGGTCATCGTTGGGCTTTCCAAGCCCCCGCCTTCAGGCCTGGGGTCTATGACTATGCCTCAATCGTTCGCTGGCCACTTTTACAGGCACGGCTATTATTAGCCAATATGTCCCCATCCCATGCAGTGCTGAGAGGAATCGGCCTCCCGTGTGCCGCGCTTGTCCATCTTGCCCCGCTGCGCCCCTAACAGTTCTCTCTTACGGGTCCCATTCAGGATGATGGTTGAATTCGCCGCCTGCATGAAGCAGTCACGGGTAGCGGACTGGTTACCGCTTTCCCTGGTAGCCTGCGCCACCTTGCAAGCTCCGGCCTTCAGGCCGGGGTGATTGACGATAAAAGCCCAATCCCGTGCTGCTCGCAAGATGCGCCGACACAAGATTTCGGCGAATCGTTGAACAGCACAGACCCAGCAATGAGGCGGCTCATCGGCAACATCAAAGAGCCAAGTTGAACCACGGTCTTGTGGTGTCCGGCATCCGTGACATCGCCCCTTCACGCATTGATTGTAGCACAGGAGAAGGGCCCCGTCGCGCTGTCTGGCGGCAGCAGCGGCGGCAGTTGGGCTGTCATGGCCGGTGAATTTTTGCAAGGGGTCACCGGCCTTGTAGCCGGACTGCCGGGCCACGTCCCATGGCCAGCCTGTGGCCCGCCTTCATGAGGATGGATGGGGCTGAACGTTGTGTGCGTAACTGTACGGAGATACGCGAAACCGTAACATTTTCGTCGTGGCGGTTGTGGCATCGTTGCCCGTGTTCGGTCGCTGGGTGGATTGCTAGTCGCTCCTCCCGATACAGAGTCTCCTATTGTCGATTTCACGTTCTGTGGCGAAGGTCTGCGTCGGCTCACCCCCGTCCTTGTGTCGGGATCATACAAGTTCACGAGCCCTTGCCACCGCCCGGTTGTCTTGGCAAGCGCGTGAGGGCTCCATGGATGGCACAGGCCTTTCGGGACGACCGGCTTCTATGGCAATGAATTCGTGATTGCTCACATACTTTTCACTCATCGTCAGAGTGGGACGTGTCAAGTTGATGGGAGCAATTGTCGTGGTTAAGATGTTTAGCCCAAGAGGTGGAGCCAGGTCCACCTCTTGGGCTTCCAATGCCCCCGTTAACCGGCTATTCGTTAACGCGGGATTATTGATCTTGGGGAAACTTGAGCTCCGGGGCTCTCCCGATTCCTAGTACCGGGGTAAATTGTCGATCATCCACCGCGTCCCCTGTTTCATGACGGTCAGGACTTGCCCCGGTGGTCGTGGGATGGGAAAACTCTGGACCCCCATCGCATACGCATACATCCAGACCCGAAACTGCAGTTCGTTCGCCGAAATCTCTCGGTAGATGGCGATTTCAAACGCCTGATGGGTAGGCTGGGGATTCGCGAAATACTGCAGCGCCTTATTTTTCTTGCCAAGCACATCGGCTTGCGGTACGAATTGCTTGGCATGACTGGTCAACAATGTAAGGCCCGCTTTGCCATTGTATGTCAACCAGTCATTGAGAAACTGGTCCGCAGCGCGCAAGGCAGGATAATAGGACGTCGTAATCTTGACAGCTTCGCCAGCCGACCCCGCCGTCTGTCCGGCCACACGGGATGTTTTGGATGTCTGATGCGCGACAACCCGAGCGCTGGTGTGTGTGGATTGTGCCTGCAGGGCTGTGGTCGCCGGGGTTCCGCACCCCGCAAGGGCCGCCGCTGCTGCCAGTACAATTGCACCATGCGCAGCCCACTTTGTCATCGGTTTTCTCTTCCTTTCACCGTTCTCGCTTCTGACAACGACCGTTCGAGCATCCGGTTACCGCGGAGACACCTCTCCGGTGCATATTGTGGGGTAATCATCGAAGCATGCCGAGGTTTTTCGCCGGCAGAGGTGCACGATTTGTGAACCAATCGTGCCGAACTATTACGGCGGCCTCGCCCCTAAGAGCTCCGCAAGCGGCTTTAGGGGACTGCTCTTAGGGCGCAGGACACATGCGGCGGTGGCAACCGGTTACAACAAGGCCCGGAGTTCTTGCAGCGTCCAGTGGCTTTGGTGCATAGGTACACTGGCCGTGCGCCCGTTGGCATGGCGGAGCTTTTGATGACTGCCCCGTTGGCTTGCCGTCACGCACCCGCTCGTCCTAATGCGGTGGCAACTTGCTGTCCAGACAGGATCGGCCTGGCGTGGACTCATGGTTGAGGAAGTTCGACCGTAACCGGAGCCAAAATCGGTGCCACGGGCAACTCCATCAGGTCCACATCCTCAAAGTACAATTCCAAGGCTTCCCGAAGATTGTCGAGGGCTGGTCCAGCGGTTCCCCTTGACTCGCCACTTCCACTTCTAAACAGCGAGCGACGTACCATTGCCCCTCGCGCGTGATAGCTGCCGTAAATCGTACTGGGTGGGTCATGGCTCGCGCTCCCTCCGTGTCTATACAGTATACCGCGATGTCACGATTCCTGAACCGGGGCTCATTTTGAAGGATCTGAGCTTTTTGGTTAGAACGACCGTTTGCTTAACGGTGCAAATAGTGGGTCGGAAAATAAAAAAACCCTGAAACGCTCAGGGCCTCAAAATTTATGGAGCTAACGGAGGGATTTGAACCCACGACCTACGGTTTACGAAACCGTTGCTCTACCAACTGAGCTACGTTAGCAATTCCTTGGTCTATGATACACTTTTTGATGCACAAGTTCAAGAGTTTTAGGCGTTCACCGAGAGATAGCCGGGTTTCCTTTCCGTCTGCTGTGTGTACTCGAGGAGGCGCTTGGTGGTCTGCTCGGTAGCAATGCCCGTCACAGGAAGATGGACGACGGTCTGAAAGGTTTCCACGCTTTTCTTGACCTCAGGCGTATACACTCCGCTGAGAGCGCCCGAATAGATCCGTGCCAGCCGCAGCAGCCTTTGCAGCTCAACCACATCTTGCCCAATTTGTCCGGGATTTAAAGGCCGACGGATTTTCACCAAGGGGGTCACCCCTTCCACTGTCACCGGCGTGCCGATGCTGACTAAAGCATAGACTTGTTCCACGTCATGATTGTACATGCGGAAGCATCCGTGAGAGGCTACGGTCCCTACCGACCATGGCTTGTTTGTTCCGTGAATTCCGTAAATACCCCACGGTGCCGAGAAGCGGATCCAGCGGGTGCCAAATCCATCCCCCCAAATGGCTTTCTGGGTCACAACGAATTCACCGCGAGGGCTCGGAGTGCCTGGTTTGCCAACGGCCACAGGATACGCATGAAACAACTTGTGGTTGCGGTACAGGTACAATTTGTGCTGCACGACATTGATGATAATGCTTGTGGGCACTTTCGCGTGAACCGTGCGCATACCCCACACCAGGGTGCCGTACCCTGTCACCAAGGCCGCCCCGACCGCCACGAGCACCCACGCCCATCCCCGGCGCGCAGATAAATGGTTGGCGGTTTTCATCGCGCCTCAACCTCCCATGCCGCCCACAGGGTGAATGCCAGCCATAACGCGGCCATGACCTTGGC
Source organism: Sulfobacillus sp. (assembly GCA_027344105.1). GTDB lineage: Bacteria > Bacillota > Sulfobacillia > Sulfobacillales > Sulfobacillaceae > Sulfobacillus. The sequence goes on along the minus strand of DAHWJO010000038.1, from coordinate 16,556 downwards.
GGTGGGAAAATCCAGAAGCGCCCACATGCTGCGGGGCCCCAGCCAATCTGTGAAAGTTCCCGCAGGCACAACAGCCACGAGCAGGGCAGGGATACCGTGGACCGCGAGGCGAAAGCGGTCTGCACGCAATTTGATTCCCTGCCGGATATAGCCGGCGAAGCGGGTGGCCTCCGCCATCCCCAACACAATCACCGGCCACAGCACCATTTGCCACGACATCCACTCGGGGCGCTCGTCCAGAGGGAGGTCGCGGAATCCCCAAGTCAAAATTACGAGCCCGACAAGCATCAGCACCGACGACAGCACCATCGTCATTCTCTTCACCATAGCAGTCCACCTCACCTCACTGTATGTCCCAAGCAACCGGTTCATTCCGGACATATGCGTGTGAGCCGTGACATACAATAACGGTGGCAAGCCAGAATACATCAGCTTTCGCTAGGGGGAACTGCATTGCGTCCTTTAAGTCTGCTGACACTGATTGGCGGGGCGGTCCTGTCGCTGCCCACGATATTTTGGGCCATGGGGATCGACCCATCGCTGATTGCCGTGCTCCATGCCGCGGCCGCGGTGCTCTGCGCGCGACTGCTTTATGTTGTGGCCCGCCACCCCGGGTCCTCTTGGGGAGATGCCGCCTGGGTGGGCGGCTATGCGGGGATTATCGGCGCCACCATGACTCAGTTGCTGTTGCACATGGGTTGGGCCGCACCGCTCAATGTGGCTTTTGGCAACTATGGCGCGTTAGGCGCCGCCATGTTTCGGCTTGACATGCTGTCCGCCTGGTGGCCGTATGTGATGATTTTATGGGGGGGAGCCGTTTACGGCCTCCTGGGAGTGGGGCTGGCGGCATGGGCAAGGTCACGGCGTGGGACTCTTGCGGCCTGATATCAGCTCTCAGGATTTTGACCGTAATGGCGGAACTGCTCGCGGACGGCAGCGATTTCTTCCGGACTCAGAATGCGGGGCGATCCCAAAAGGCGCGCCCGGTAATACAATTGAGCCAGCCATTCCCCATCCCGGGCAATTTGGTAAGCATCCGCCAGAGTCGCGGCTGCAGCCAGCAGCCCATGATTGCGGAGCAGGACGACATGGTGGTCAGGAGCTAGCGCCGCCACAGCATTGCGTGCCAATTCTACGGACCCGTAGGTTGCGTACTCGGCGCAGGCAATGGAATACTGCCAGGGGGCCAGCTGGTAGTGAACAGGCAACACGGGCTCACCGCACGCGGCGAATACCGTGGCATATTCCGAGTGGGTGTGGACAATGGCTTGCACGTCCGGCCGGGCGCTGTAAAGGGCCCGGTGCAGAGGCAATTCCGAAGAAGGGCGGGCCGTGCCCGCTACCCACTTCCCCGTCGCGAGGTCGACTGCAGCCAAGTCCTCTTCGCCCACTTCGTCAAAGGGTACTCCGGAGGGCGTAATCCACACGGTATCTCCCACGCGCACGCTCATATTGCCCGACGTTCCAAAGGCCAAATGATCAGGTGTCATGCGCCGTGAGAAATCAACGAGTGCGCTTTTGGGCATTGATGAGTCCCTGCCTTTCAAAAAATATGTCAAGCCGTCCAACTCCAGCGCATTCCTGCTTTTCAGGGAGATTTCTCCACCGGAGCAGGCCAAGCGGTCCGCCGCATTTCGGGGCAAGGCCTGGCGATGTGCCGTTCGCGCTAATATTATAGCCTGTTTGTCTACATGAGCGCTGTCAATTAGTGGAGGTCCGAATTTTTGTTTGTACCTGTTTTAGATAAAAAAATCCGCATGGCATAAGCCGTGCGAAAAAATTACAACAAACTTTTTAAGCGCAAATGGAGCGGAAGACGGGATTCGAACCCGCGACCTTCGGCTTGGGAAGCCGACATTCTACCAACTGAACTACTTCCGCGTCATTTGTTAGGATACCACATTCGGCCCCAAACTGCAAGCAGAAACGTGCCTAGAACAGCTCCCGGACCGCGATGGTATTCACGCGCTCCCGTCCTACCGAAACGAGGACCAAGGGGACATTGACGAGCTCTGTAATCCGCTCCAGAAAGGCTAACGCTTCTTTCGGCAGATCTTCGAGACGTCTGGCCTGGCTGATTTTTCCTTTCCAGCCGGGAAAGGTTTCGTACACCGGCTCGACCTCCGCCAGGACCTCGACACTGTCTGGCAGTTCGTGAATCAGCTCACCGTGGTAGCGGTAGCCGATGCCAATTTTGACTTCGGGAAGGTCGTCGAGCACATCAAGGCGCGTGACGGCCAAGCCCGTCAGCCCATTGACACGCACCGCATGGCGCAGGACCACGGTGTCAAGCCAGCCAATGCGGCGCGGCCGTCCTGTGGTCGTGCCGTATTCATGTCCCCGCTCGCGCAAGTCAGCACCGGTCTGGTCTGTCAGCTCGCTGGGAAAGGGGCCGTCTCCGACTCGGCTGGTGTATGCTTTGACCACTCCGTAGACCTGGTTGATCTTGGTGGGGCCAACCCCGGCGCCAATGCAGGCGCCGCCCGCAATCGGGTGGGAGGACGTGACAAAGGGATACGTGCCGTGGTCGATATCGAGCATGGTTCCCTGCGCGCTTTCAAAGAGGACCCGTTCCTTGTTATCAATCGCGTCATTGATGACGACAGAGGTATTGGCAATGTACGGGCGCATGCGTTCTCCATAGGACAGGTAGAGCTGCAGCAGCTCGTCGTAATCAAAGGGCTCGACATCGTACGCTTTGGAGAGGATGCGGTTCTTCTCGTCCAGGATCCGCTTCAGGCGTGTAGCAAACTGGGCGGGATAAAGCAGGTCGATAACCCGCAGACCGGTGCGTGCTGCCTTATCCATATACGCTGGCCCAATTCCCCTCAAGGTTGTCCCCAGCTTGTTCACACCCAGCCGGTCTTCCGCCAACGCGTCCATGCGGGTGTGGTAAGGCATGATCAGGTGCGCCTCGGACGAAATGCGCAGGCGGTCAGTCTGAATCCCGCGGCGGTGCAGGTAGTCTATTTCCTCGAACAGCACGCGCGGGTCAATGACCACGCCATTAGCAATCACACACAGGGTATCAGGGTACAAAATCCCCGAGGGGATCAAGTGGAGCCGATATTCTTCATCCCCCACCACAACCGTGTGCCCGGCATTGTTCCCGCCCTGATGACGCACGACCACGTCGGCCTGCTGCGCCAGATAATCAATCACTTTGCCTTTTCCTTCATCGCCCCATTGGGTGCCCACCACGACCACTGCTGACATCTCTCTCGTCCCTTCTTGACTGTAATCCCTCAAACCTCTACAGACGTCGTGTTGAAGAATTTGCCGATATCCCGCTTAAAAAGCAAGTTGACCGTCCCGGTGGGGCCGTTGCGCTGTTTGGCAACGATCAACTCCGTAATATCAGGAGTCGCTGACTCCTTAGTGTAATAGTCTTCCCGGTACAGGAATGCCACTATGTCGGCGTCTTGTTCGATAGCTCCGGATTCTCTGAGATCGGACAGCATAGGACGCTTGTCCGTGCGGCTCTCCACCGCCCGAGACAGTTGGGAAAGGGCCATGACCGGCACATCCAATTCGCGCGCCAAGGCTTTCAGCGAGCGGGAGATGTCGGAAATTTCCTGCTGGCGGTTTTCTGACCGGCGTCCCGACATCAGCTGCATGTAATCAATGATGACGAGCCCGATGTTGTGCTGCACTTTCATTTGCCTCGCCTTGGCCCGCAACTCCAGGGCCGTGATGCCAGGGGTGTCGTCGATGAAGATGGGCGCTTCCCCCAGCCTGCCCAAGGCATGGCTCACCACCGCCCACATGTTGTCATCCATCTCCCCTGTGCGCAGACGCTGCGCCGGCAGTTCCGACTCTGCGCTCAACAGCCGCAGAGCCAGTTGCTCGCGTGACATTTCCAAGCTGAAGAGGGCCACCGGGGTATGGTCGTGCAGCGCGACGTAACGCGCAAGATTGAGACAGAGCATCGTCTTGCCCATTGAGGGGCGCGCGGCGATGATGATGAGATCTGACCGCTGCAGGCCAGCCGTCATACGGTCCAAGTCATGAAACCCGGTAGGCAGTCCGACCAGTTTCCCTTTGTTGGCATAAAGCACCTCGAGGCGGGTAAACGTCTCGAGCAGCACCTGGTGGAGGCTGACGTAGTCGCGCTGTCCGCTTTGCGCCAGCGCAAACAAATCCTTCTGGGCCCGGTCCAGAAGATCCTGAGCGGGCAGTTCATTCTGGTAGGCGTCCGTCACCAGTTTGGTGGATACGGAGATAATCCGCCGGATCACCGCCGACTCTTTGACGATCCGCGCATAGTATTCCACGTGGGCGGCGGTGGGAACGGAGGAGGCCAGTTCCATCAGATAGGCCAGCCCCCCCGCCGCCTCCAACTGCCCCTGCTGGCGCAGTTCGTCGCCGAGCACCACCACATCGAGCGGCTTGGCCTGATTAAACAGACTCATCGCCGCCTCGAAGATGGCGCGGTGCGGTTCATGATAAAAGTCCGCCGGCTGCAAAATCTCAATAGCCTTGGAGGCGGCATCGGGATGGATCAGCATCGCCCCCAGCACGGAGACTTCCGCATCCGGGCTGTGCGGGGGCGTCCGCATTGCTTCTATGCTCACACTAGCACCTCAGCTAACACTTCTTCTACCGTTTTCACAAAGATAATGCGCATATCATGAATTCCCGGCGGCACATCTCCCGCATTATCGTGGGGCACCAGCACGGTGGTTAATCCGATCTGGCGGGCGCCAAAGATTTTTTCGGGAATCCCCCCGACAGGCTTCACCCGTCCCGACAGCGACAGTTCCCCGGTCATCGCCACCGTGGGCCGGATCGGTGTCTGGGTCAGCGCGCTGTACACCGCTGCAAAAATGGCCACACCGGCCGATGGGCCGTCAATATTGCCACCGCCCACCACGTTGACATGAACATCATATTGGGTCAGGTCCCGGCCCGTCAATTGCCGCAAGACGGTCGCGGCGTTGAATACCGAGTCTTTGGCCATGGAGCCTGCCGTGTCATTGAACCGCCAGCGGCCTTCCCCGTCTTTCAGACTCGGAAAGACCGTCGCTTCAATTTCCAGCACCAAGCCCTGGTATCCGGCCACGGCAAGTCCCAGGGAGCGGCCGATCATGGCTTCCTTGATGACCGGGGGTTTGACAGGAATGAGCCGGGAACGGCTGATGACGTCCTTCATAACCCCCGGCAAGATAATTTCCGGGCGTTGTTGGGTGCGCAGGTACGCGACGGAAAATGCATCCGCTACCAGGCCGACGGCCTTGCGGCCTTCCAGGGTATACTGCCCGACCAGATCCACCGCCTGCTCATCCACGCCCACTTTCAATTTGTCCGCCGCCTGAATCACGATGCGGGCGATGCCCTTCGGGGTCAGTGGTTCAAAGTAAATTTCCGCGCAGCGCGACCGCAGGGCCGGGGAAATATCTTCAGGGCTTCTTGTGGTCGCTCCTATCAGAATAAAGTCGGCCGGCGCCCCTTCTGCGAACAGTTTGTGCACATATTTAGGCACATTCGGATCTTGGGCATCATAATACGGGGAATCAAAGAAAACCCGTTTATCTTCCAACACCTTTAGCAGCTTGTTTTGAAGGATCGGGTCCATTTCCCCAATTTCATCGATGAACAGCACTCCCCCGTGACTGTCCGTGACAAGACCGGTCTTGGGTTCGGGGATCCCGCTCTCCGCCAGGTCCCTCCGGGCGCCCTGGTAGATCGGGTCGTGCACAGACCCGAGGAGAGGGTTGGTAATTTCTCTCGGATCCCAGCGCAAGGTAGTGCCATCGGCTTCCACGAACGGCGCCTCGTCGCTAAATGGGCTTTGCGGCAAGGTCCGGGCCAATCCTAGAACCAAGCGTGCGACTGTGGTTTTGCCCACACCCGGGGGGCCATAGAGCAGGACATGCTGGGGATACGGAGATGCCAGCTTGGCCAATAGACTGTCAATAGCGTCTTCCTGTCCGATCACTTCGTCCAGACTCGCCGGACGCATCACCTCCAGAGCCGACTGCGTCAGGCCGCCCTCGTCAAGCTTGACGAGCTCTGCGAATTTCTTCAGGGTCTCCGGCGACTCCGGACCCACGTCCTCTTTCAGAATCTGATTGCGGATGTCGCGGACGTAGTCCTCATGCTTCTCCTGCATTTTCTCGGCGATGCGCTTTTCAAGGTCGTCCTCCATTGTCCGCCGAGCAAGAATATCGGCCAGCTCGTCTTCCAAATCATTGAGCAGGGGCCCGATTTGCTTGCGTGTTGGCACATCATTCAGCGACGGGTCCTCCCGGACCAGCTTGGCCAGAGCCAGGGCGCGCAGGCCCAGGTCCTCCGACCGCAGGTATTTCAGCGCCTGCAGTTTACCGGCTCGCAGAATTAAACGCTCGGGTCCGTAAATCTGCATCAGGATTTCATGCAGGGCCGCCACCCGGCGTTCCAGGGTATTGGCGCGCCGCCGGGTCTTGGGCTCTTGGTCTTTCACATTGTCTGCCATCCTCGACCTCCTTGCCGGTGGGTTATTCTGCCATCACGTGGAGTTCAAATTCCGCCACAATGTCTTGATAGAAGTGACACCGTACGGTGTACGTGCCCAGATGCCGGATAGGCTCCATCTCGATTTTTTTCCGGTCCATCTTATAGCCGCGGTTCTGCAGGACTGCGGCCACGTCGCTATTGGTTATGGCCCCGAACAGCCGCCCCTGGTCCCCCGTTTTCGCCCGCATGACAAATGTCTGCCCCTTAAGCTCCCGGGCCAGTGTTCTGTACTGGTCCATTTCCTTGTTGTGCTGCGCCACGGCACGGGCCTGCTGCTGCTGGATCTCCAGTTCCCGGGCTTTAGTCGCTTCCACTGCCAGTCCTTTGGGCATAAGATAATTGCGGCCGTATCCGTCCTTCACTTCCACCACGTCGCCCTTTTTACCGCTTCCCCTCACGTCTTGCAAAAGAATCACGCGCATCAGGTGGGCCTCCTCAGCTTCATAATATAATCACGCAGGTTCCATATGCTGTCGTACACACCCAAGATCCCCACCAGAACAAGCCCAATCCACGAAGCCGCCGCCAGAAGGAGCAACAGTCCGACACGCAGTGGCCTTGAGAGTCCAATCAACTGCCCGAGCTCCCAGAGGACGTTGACTCCCACCACCAGGTAGGCACTTGCCATGACCACAAACACTTCGGTGAGACCGGCCGGCACATGGTGGTGGAGACTAGACCAGCCGATTGCCAGCAGCACAGACGTGAAGACTGCCAGTACCCAGCGGGGCATTTTCCAACGGCCAAACAATGGGACTTGGGGCAGAGGCAGCGCCGCTAGATCAGCGAAAAACGCTAGGAGCAGAAAGATAGCAGTGCCTGCCAGCACTTGGTCTGTGAAGAACCCCAGCTGCCAGTACGGGCGAATGAGCATGGCAGGCCATCCCAGCCCGGCGGCGCGTACCATGGCCATCATGGGACTCACACTCCAATTGAGGATAGCAGAGTTTGGGTGGGGATGAAATGCCCACGCCACTATCCATTGGCCCACACCCATCGCCATGACGGTCGCCACCCACCGCCAGGCCGCCGGGCGGTGGGTCTTGTAGGCCCATCCCGTGGCTAGCCATACAGGCGCAGCCGTGGCCGCAAAAAAACCATCCCACCCCAGCGCATGCGGGAATAGAGGAATGCAGAGAACGCTCAGCACGCCAATCGCCGCTGATATGAGCCACCCCCGGCGGATCACCGCGTAGCCCACGCCAAGCGGCATAGCGATCCGGACGGCTGGCTGCCACTGGGGCGCTATCACTAAGAGTCCGGATAAAGTGACAGCGAAAGACACCAGGAAGGCGACTTCCAGCCCCAGTTCCAAACGCCTGAGCACAACGCTGACGGTGTTTTGGCGCTGCGGGCTGAGCCATGACTCACCGTGCGGCTCAAGATTCTCCAGCATACTTTTTCACCTGCCCTTGCTAAGTGGTCCAGCGCCTCACGGCAGACCTTATCCCCGCCGCTTTCTACAGGCGGCTGAGGCTGCAAGCGGATCCGTTAAGAAGAAAAAGAGCACGCTCGGCGTGCTCTTTTGGGACTATTCAATAGTGTATGGCAGAAGAGCCATGTTCCGTGCACGCTTGATGGCCACTGTCATCTGCCGTTGGTGCTTGGCGCAGTTTCCCGAAATTCTCCGGGGGAGAATCTTGCCCCGTTCGGTAACATACCGCCTGAGGCGCGATGCCTCTTTATAGTCAACATGCTCCACTTTATCCACACAAAATCCACAGACTTTTTTCTTCGGCCGCCGGCCGCGTTCTTTACGCATCAAAAGTACCTCCTTCCGGGTCTTATTTAAAAAGGAAGGTCATCAGGGAAAGCCACATCGTCCGTCATCCCGACATCTGCCGGAGTGCTTTGACCTTGACCTTCGCGAGGACGATCCAGGAACCTCACGCTATCCGCAACTACCTCGGCCACTTTCCGTTTTGTACCATCCTGGGCTTCATAGCTGCGGATTTGCAGACGACCTTCCACCGCCACCAGACGTCCTTTAGTCAGGTGGTTGCCGACGGTCTCGCCCAATTTTCTCCACGCCACACAGTCAATGAAGTCCGCTTCCCGCTGACCCTGCTGATTGGCAAAGGGGCGGTCTACCGCCAGAGAAAACGACGCAACCGGCACACCCTGAGGCGTATAGCGCAACTCAGGGTCACGCGTCAGGCGGCCAATGAGAATAATGCGGTTTAGCATGGAGATCCTCCCTCTCTATTCATCCAAGCGCACGACAATTGAGCGGACAACGTCGTCATGAATTTTGAGCACGCGGGTTATCTCGTTGGAAATATCTCCGGATCCTTCAAAGGTCACAAGCATGTAAAATCCTTCTGTCAGCTTGTCAATGTCATACGCTAATTTGCGGCGTCCCCATTTATCCACTTTGGTAATGGTCGCATTTTGAGCGGTAATGGCCTCGTTGAAGCGGTCGATATCGGCCTGTGTCTGCTCTTCGCCCAAATCGGGCTTTAAAATATACATAAGCTCATACTGAGCCAAACTTTTCACCTCCTCTACGGTCACCCAGCAAACTGGGGGCTCCGTCTTCACCGGAGCAGGGTGGTGCGGGCTTTCACCCAGACAAATTTCATTATACCAAAATTGTCGGGATGGCGCAATCGCCCCGAAATCCGCGCTGTCCGCTACCGCCATCATAGCGCATAACTGTTACCCGCAGCCTGTCCAATTCACGGGGACCCTGCCGGGGCCGCACTGCGAAGGCAGCAGGGCCCTGGCCAGCCGCTATCCGGCGCTGGTCATGGCCAGATCCAGCAGCTGGCGAATGAGGTGGGGAAAGGGCAGGCCTTGGGCATGGGCCGCTTTCGGGAGAAGTGAATTGGGAGTCATGCCGGGAATGGTATTGACTTCCAGAAGATAGGGCCCGTCATGGGTCAGAATAAAGTCTGCACGGGAAAAGCCGCGGCACCCGAGAATTTGATGGGCCCGCACTGCCAGGTCCTGAATGCGGCGGGTGGTTCTGTTATCGACAGGGGCTGGGCAAAGTTCATCAGAGCCTTGGTCGGCATACTTGGAGGTAAAATCAAAAAATTGTCCAGCGTGGGGCACTATCTCGATGACGGGCAAGGGCTTTACGCTGCCATCCAGTTCTTCCAGCACGGCGCAGGTCAGTTCGCGGCCCGCCAGTTTTTTCTCGATGAGCAGCGGGCGCCCGTATTCGACGTTCTGGCGAAGCGCTTCCCGCAAGGCGTCCCGGTCGGGCACCATGTGAATGCCGACACTGGACCCTCCCTCATTGGGTTTGACAACCAAGGGGTAGCCGAGGCGGCTTTCAATTTGGGGAATCATCTGGTCGACGGTGTCTTCTGTAATCCGCGGAATGTAAAACTCGGCGGCCAGTGGCAGCCGGTGCCACTGAAAGAGCTCTTTGGCGCGGTGTTTGTTCATCGCCAGAGCCGATGCGAGGGGGCCGCTGCCAGTGTAAGGAAGGTGCAAGGTCTCTAACACGGCCTGCAGGGTGCCGTCCTCGCCGAAACTGCCGTGCAGGGCGATGAAAGCCGCATCCATGCTCTCCAGCAGGCGCAAGCCGTCAAGAACCCGCTGGCGGGGAGCAGCGGGGTGCCGCATGGCTCCCGGCTGCATCGCTTCGCGCGGCACGTCTTGAGTTTTTTCCCACACGCCATTCTCGTGGATGATCACAGCCTCCACAGCCAGGTCGTCAAAAGTATTCAAAGCTTCCATGACCATGGCCCCGCTGGCGATGGATACGCTGTATTCGGCTGAGGGCCCTCCCATGAGCACTCCGACCCGTGTAATTGTCACGCTGACTCCTCCTTGTGCAATGCATTTCATAGACACCTTATTGTATTCACGCCGAGAGATTTAAGGTCCCGGAGTTTCGGCGGCGGAGCTGACGATCCTCTTGACGGCGCGTTCAAATGTTTTCCGGGGTATCATCACCCGGTGCCCGCACTTCTGGCATTTCAGTCCGAAATCAATGCCGGTGCGGGTGATTATCCACAGTTTATTCCCACAGGGGTGAGGCTTTTTCAGTTCCACGACGTCATTGATCTGGTAGTGCACTGGTCCCATGGCCACTTGTTCCCTTTCCCGTTCCGGAAAAATCGACGTGATTTTCATAAAATGCCTGTGCCACGCATTCCCGGATAATTCGGCCCGCCGCCGCTTGGGTGCTCAGTGTCGAGGGGGCGGTAACCGTCCACTCCACGGTGCCGCTTAAGAAGGCGGAGATCCCCACCAGCACGGCGCCAGGCACCTGCGCCTGCGCGGCGCCCACGGCCTGGGTGAGGGCACTGCGCACGCAAGCTGGGTCTTCCCCCGCGGCCTGCGGTATGGTGACAGTGACGCTGACCAGCCCGCGGCTGTGGTTTTTGACCTCTAAGATCAGGCGGTTGGGGACAATAACCGTCTCCCCGGAGAGCCCTGTCAACCGGGTAATGCGGATGCCCACTTCCTGCACGGTGCCTGACAGAGCTAGCGCAGGAAATGTCACCTGGTCGCCCACCCCAAACTGGTCCTCATAGAGCAGAAATATCCCGGTCACAACGTCCTGCACCAGACCTTGCGCACCAAAACTGATGGCCAAGCCCAGGATGCCCGCCCCGGCAATCAGGGACGTGGTCTGAATCTGAAACCGCCCCAAAATCATGACGAGGACAAAGAAGTCGGTAAGGTACCGCACCACCGATGTGAGCAGGCGGGTGATTGTCGTTTTGCGCTGGCTGTTTCGCGCTCCCCGGCCGGTTTCCATACGCTTGAAAATCCGGCCCATCACGCGCAGGAAAATGCTGGCAGCCAGGATAATTGCCGCTGATTCGGCGGCATCCCACAACAGATGAGGAGGCCAGTGCATCAGAGGAATGTCCCTCCCGGCAGCTTGGCGAGATGTCCAAACCACCCCATCAGGACCATCACCAGCTGGTCGTGCCGCAGGTGCTGTGTCACCGCACTATGGTGGAAGACGGGCAGGGCGAAGAGCAAAGTAATCACCAGTCCGATCAACACCCCATGTTCAGCGAGTCCGGCAGCGGCCCCTCCCGCTTTATTGAGAAATCCGGTGACCCGCAGGGTCTTTACGAGGCGGGTGAGGAATTCTCCCACCAGCCGCCCCAGAAATTCCACCGCCCCCACAATAATCAAGAACACCAGCAACGCAATAAGGGTGTGAATGAGGTCGTCAGCCTGCAACGTGTACCCTGGTACGCTGGCAGCAGGTCCGGGCAGGATCCGGCGAGCCCACTTGGTGATTGGCAGGGCCGCCATAAGAGATTGAGTCAGCCCCGCCTGGTACTGGGCTGCGATGATAATGCCTGTAATATAGCCGGCGAGACTGAATAATACCGTAATGAGCCCCCGCCGGATCCCGCTTACCGCACCAATTGCGATGTACAACAGGATGACAATATCTACCCAGCGCATTTGGCATCCCCCTTCCAATAGTGTTAGAGACGCCGGTGGGAATGTGGCCAAACCATCAGGCCGTACGCGGCGAGCAGGGCCAGCAGCGACGGGTCCACGATTCCCCCGCCCTGCGCGAGCGCGAGCCTTTCGGCAATCCATGCCGCGCCTCCCGCAGCCGTGCCAATGAGCACATCCTGCCCTGCCATCCACCCTGTCCTGGCGCCCCACAGCACGAGTCCGGACTGGGCTGCGGCCGCGGCCAGCAGGAATGTCCCAAAATAGGTCACCACTTCCGGCCAGGAACTTGGTGCATTTTGTCGCCACAGGCTCAGCACAACCACCGGGAGCACGACGGAGACCATAATCCCGAGGACCTTGGCTCCCCAGAAACGTTTCCCACGCATTATAGTTTACCCCGCGTGAAAAGCCACCAAGCGAGGAGAAGGGCCGCCGCAATCCACAGCCACTGCCTAGACCACACGACCCTGTGCTTGGCCGGCGGAGCGTCTACCGTGCCCTTTTGGGCCAGCTGGCGCTCCGCGCGATTCTTTTCATCCAATTTCCGGGTCTCCAGCCGTTGGGAGCGTTTCAGGTGCGACACCGATGCCCCAATGCGTCCCTGCCGGCGGTAGGCGATGGCGAGATTTCGGTGCGCCGGAGGATATTCGGGGTCGGCCTGCAAAGCCAGGCTATAGTGCTGGATGGCCTCCGTGACCTGGCCCCGCTCCAGATAGATGTTGCCCAGATTGGTCAGCGACGGCACATGCATGCGGTCCTTGGACAGCGCGAACAGGAAGTACTTTTCGGCGTTGTCCAGCTGTCCCGTTTCAGCGTAAACGACCCCAGCTTTGTTGTAGCCCTCCGGCCGCTCTGGGTACACATCCATTATTCGGTTGAAAATCTCCATAGCCTGTTCGCGTTCCCCGCCGTCCCATGCCTGGGTCCCCTGAATCAGCCACAACTGTCCCTGGCTGTCCCATGTCGGCGGTTCGGTACCCTGGTTATTACTCACGGCGGTTCATTCTCTCCTTGTGGGTGTGATGAATAGCGGCAGCCACAACAGCACCGCTAGTGACCCCATCACCGGATACAGTAATCCCACTAAGGTTTTAAAGCTTAGAGGGGTTAAGAAAATTGTCAACAACAACCACCACAGCCGGGGTTTTCCAAACCGCTGGCCGAGGGCGAATGCTCCGCCAATGCCTGTCGTCATCAGGGCCAGCCACAAGCTGGCCGCGAAGAGGGCGCCCAGCCCGGCGTGTATGCTGTGGGCCGCCGCAAGCATGGGCAAGTCCCCAATCTGGGGCAAGCGCAGCAAGACACTGTGCTCCGCGAAGGCCAGGAGCCCCAAGAGACCGGCCGCTATTCCGGCAGCCCGCCACGTGGCCCGCCCGGACGGCAAGCGCGGGCCCAAGGCCAACAGGACCATCACGGCTGTAAAAAGATTATACGATACATAAAGCACCGCTGACAAAGCCCATGGCGATGACACACTTAGGTGCGGCAGCACCTGGGGGCGGGCAGGGTAGAAGAGGGCAACACTGAGGGTGACGAGAATGAGATAGGGAACGACGGCCGAATTGGCGGCCGTCACCGCCCGCCCGCCGCGGGTGGCAATTCCCACAACCAGTACTAGAGTCAGCAGCTTGCCGGCTAGGGGCGCAATCCCAAAATAACTGAGAGCCGCGCCGCCGCCAGCGACCACCACGACGATGCCAATGGCGAGGAAAGCGGCCGTCAGGCCCTCGCCCACAGCAGCAGCCCACGGGGGATAAGCAGAGGCCAACAGCGCGCCGAACTCCCGGGTACCGCCTCTCCCCCTTTCCAAAGCCAGCCTCCCGATGACCATGAATCCCAGACAGGCCAACGCGATGCCCCATCCTCCCCAATAGCCGAACCGGCTGAAAAACTGCCAAATTTCCTGTCCGCTGGCAAAACCCGCACCGATAACCGTGCCAGTATAAGCCATTGCAACCGCTGCCGATGTGGAGCGCATGGATTTCCCCCTTTTCAGTACATCTATGTGGCGAGTTGGATAAAATAGTCATAACAGATATGGGGGGAACCGTGTTGGCAGATACAGCGGGAGTCAACCGCACCGGCGGGTATGCAGATAAGCGCATTCAATATGATGCGCCAGGGGCGGTACTAGAGTTGAGTGGAGCGCTGAAGTGGCTCTGGCGCCGCGAAGGAATTCCCGAGGTCATTGTGTGCATTGGGACGGACCGGTCGACCGGTGACGCGCTGGGCCCTGTGGTGGGCACCAATCTGAGTCTGGCTCGGCTTCACCCGATCCGGATTCTGGGAACCCTAGAGGAGCCGGTGCACGCAGCCAACTTGGCAGATGTGATCCGCTCCTATCCCTCCCTCCTGACCAGCCGGGTGCTGGCCATTGATGCGTCTTTGGGGAAGCTGACGGATGTGGGCAACATCACCGCCAGTTTCGGTCCCCTCCGGCCTGGCGCCGGGGTCAACAAGCAGCTGCCCGCCGTGGGCCGCTATCACTTGACGGGTACGGTCAACGTGGGAGGATTTATGGAGTTTTTTGTCTTGCAGAACACCCGCCTGAACCTTGTCATGAAAATGGCCTCATGCATATCCGAGGCGTTTGTGCATAGTTTGGGGTTAGGATAGGATTTCGGGCTGTCCAGCCAATAGAATTTTTGGAACACCCGGCACACCGGGTGGATAGGAGCCCCAGCCAACGCAACGTACGGAGGCCCGAGTAGGGGCGGGCGACTGACGGCACCCTCTCACGCCACCGTAGGTGCCGTTCGGCATTCGGCGGTTCACTGCCAGCGCAGACAGGCTATTGCATACAGCAGAGGAGCTGACAAACCCCTGGCGCACGCCATTCGGAAAGCCCCAAAGCGGATCCGCTTCCAGTGGGTCCAGATGATAACCTGAAAGCGGTAGCGGATCCCACGAAGCGGGTGGAGGCCATGCACTCCCGTCGTCCAGCCAGATGCTTGACGACGGCTTCCTTCTGATTGTTCCGCGCGGTGGATCCTTTTGCCTTAGGCTAACGGTTGCGGTCATCGCCCATTCAGCGCTTTCAGCTTAAAACACATGCCGGGGGACGCACGAAAAAAAGCGCCCTTGTGGGGCGCTTTTTTGTGGCAACCTGAGTTAGCGGCTTTTGGGACCATCTTCGTCTTGGGCCAGCCGCGTGGTCATGGCAAGGTCGATAGCCCGCTGCTCTTCCTGACTCAGAGCATAGCGGCTGCCGCGGGCCTTGACCGGCTTGGCGTATAGCCGCACTTCGTTGCGGCCCCACAAGCTGGTGAGGGCAATGCCATCGCCCGTGTCATTGAGCAAGGCCAGGGAAAAAGATAGGTCGGCTCCTGTATCATCAAATGGGTTGAACCGCACCAACCCAAATTTATTGAGGGTCTGGGCAGTTTTCGCTTCCAGGCGCACGATCCGCTCATCAAACGCACCGGCCAGAGCGGAGGCAGTCTGAGCTGCCTCGTGGGTTTTAGCCATGGAGTCTTCTAAATTCACTCCTCCGCCCCGCATCATGCGGACCAGCCGTTTTCTTAGGCGGGCGGCTGATGAAAGCGCCCAGATGGCCAGAACCACCGCAACGATAGCTACTCCGGCGCTGCCTAGCGCCAGCCACTGCAATGATAGATCAGATATCATTCCAAAAATCCCCCAATCAGAGAAATTCGAGCCCGTGGCCTTTGAGCCACAGCAAAATTAGTGGAAATACCAAGGCGGGCAGCAAATTGCCGATCTTTATGGTGCCGTTGTCGAGAATGAAATTTATTCCAATGGCTGCAATCATAATGCCGCCGACAACGGTCACGTCAGTCAGCAAAACCCCTTTGAGCACCGCCGACAAATCTCCGGCCAGCAAAGACAGAATACCCTCGTAGAGAGCGGTCACAACCCCTGCAGCCATGACTCCCCATCCGGCAGCCGACGTGAGAATCACGGCGGTCGTTCCGTCGAGCACGGCCTTTGTGGCTAAAATGGTGAACTTCCCAGTCAGGCCATCCTGAAACGCGCCTAGAATGGCCATCGCTCCGACATTGAAAATAAGGGTGCCGGCGATAAAGCCTTTAGCAAACCCCGACTGGCCGACGCGGGATTCAGCCCAGACGCCAAATTGTTCGAGACGCCCGTCCAAGCGCAGAATGGAGCCAGTCCACGCCCCCAGCACCAGCGACAGCAGGGTATTGATAGGGTCAGGGAGGGGCCATGCCATTTTTAGGCCAATCAGCACCACAAACAGGCCAATGACTTTTAGGGCCTGTCCCCGGAACTCATGTCCGAGATGCTTGCCCCATAACAACCCGATTAAAGATCCGGCAATAATTCCGATTCCATTGACTAATGCACCTAACTCATGTGGCATTGTTCCTTAAGGAACACTCCTTCCTTGGTTCGCCGAATGTTCCTTAAGGAACATTGCCGTTCCTCATTTTGATCATAATGTTCCTTGAGGAACATTACACCACAAAATCTCCGGCGTCCGGATCAGGTGCGTTCTCCAGCACATCTAAAATACGCTCCAATTCATCCACGCTCCGGTACGGAATCTCGATCCGCCCCTTTTTCAGGTCGCCGCGCACCCGCACCTTGGTCCCGAATCGCCGCCGCAACTGTTCCTGGGTTCTCTCCAGATGCACATCGACCTTCTGCGGGCGGCTCGCCTTGGCAGTCTCCTGACTCTCAGCCCGCGC
>DAHWJO010000389.1:0-733 GCA_027344105.1 Sulfobacillus sp. | reverse complement strand
TCTTATGGCCCTGATCATGCCAAGAGTTTTGAAGTGGAGGTGTCCGTGGGCGGCGTAGCCATTGGACGAGCGGTGGGGCACAGCAAGAAGGAAGCCGAGCAGCAAAGTGCCCGGCTGGCCCTCAAGCAGCTGATGGCCGAGCATGATGGCGCAGCTCCCTCAGCCGCACCCCCTCTCTCATAATTTGATTTGTGTGCTCGGTGAAGCGTGATTTCGCCCCAGCAGGGGTCCGGCATGTCATTGCTGGTCCCTGCTGGGGCGAAAATATTTTCCAGCTGCACAGGTGATGGGGAAAAGCAGTGCGGCCTTTGGCCTAACGTGAGCTATAGCCTGCCCAAATGGCCGCATCCAACCGGAGTTATCTGGGGATGTATGACTTTGAATACCCTCGACATGAATTGGTGGAGGGAGGCGTTGCCTATCGAAACCGGCGATGCCATTGTTCACACGGGCGAGTTGCCGGGGGACCGCTGCCGTTTATGGATACTCATGGCCCTGGTGGATGGACAGCCTTGGCCGGCTGGCGACCTCGCACACAGCGATTCCCCAGGGGCCACCGGCACTGCCGCCTGGCGTCCCCCGCCGCCGCCGAGCTGCTGGAACGCTTGGCGGCCGTCTCGGGACCACATCCGGTACGCTCGCCGCGTGGCCTGGTGCCAATCGCGGGTCGACGGCGGCCAAGCGCACCCGGTCGACCAAGGATTTACGGTGACGGAACGAGGATAGCGCACAT
>DAHWJO010000388.1:0-746 GCA_027344105.1 Sulfobacillus sp. | reverse complement strand
AATCGTCGTGCCCTTGCATCCCAAGTCATAAGCGAGTTCATATAACCGCGCCGTATCTTCCACCGTAAATGTACTGGGAGCATTCGCCGTCTTACTCAGGCTCGCGTCTGTCCATCGTTGGATAGCGGCTTGCACATAAATGTGTTCTTCCGGCGTGAGATCCATCGCCCCCACAAAATACGAAGGGAGCGCTTCGCCGGGGTGATTGAGCTTCCAGTCTGCCGCAATAGGCACGAATTGTTGATCCAACCCCAATCGAGACTGCCGGGTGTAACTCAGGGCGTAGTACGGTTCAATCCCGGTGCTGGTGCCAAGCATGCTTCCAACCGAACCCGTAGGCGCCTGGGTTAATATCGTGACATTGCGCAATCCGTTCCGCTGAACAGCCCCACGGACCACCGCAGGCATTCGTTGCATGAAACCACTCTGTAACAACTTCTCCGCATCAAACGCGGGGAATGATCCTTTCATCCGGGAGAGGGCCGTATCATACATATAGGCTTCTACCGCAATGAATTGGTACAGCTTGTCGATAAACTCTAAGGATTTCGGGCTGCCATAGCGCAAACCCATCTTAATCAAAAGTTCTCCTAATCCCAATGTCCCCATACCAATGCGCCGTTCCTTGTGCTGATTTTCTTCATTTTCGCGGGAAAAATATGGAGTGACATCCACAATATTATCCAGGAACCGCACCCCACGCGCAACCGTTGTGCGAAGAGCCTCCCAGTTCACATCATTGGTTG
>DAHWJO010000387.1:0-747 GCA_027344105.1 Sulfobacillus sp. | reverse complement strand
CAAATTATTTTGGGTGTGAAAATAAAGAGTTGAAAAAACAGTCCACTACGGTAGGTGCAACAGGTGTGAGGATTTTTGCTGTGGCGCATGCGCGGACGCTTGGTTAGGATGGGGAGTAATCAGGCAGTGGCCGATTTCAGATCGGTCTTCTGAAGTCCTTGCCCAGAAGGACGCTGCCGAATAGCTTGGGAGTAATCAGGCAGAAGCCCATCGGTCGTCTCGGTCGGATGGTTTCGTGAAGCCCTTGCCCAGAAGGGCGCTGCCGATCAGCCTGGGCAGGCCCGCCGCTGTGCGGGCCTTTTCGCGTTCTGAGCGCGCCTGGGCGTTCGTGGCGCGCGATGAGGGAGAGAGAAACACCACCCAGACCGGCAGCGTGCGCTGTAGGGCAAATCTGGGGCCTTGGCGGGCGCAGCATTGGCCCACGCTCCGACTTGCGGCTAGAATGGGGGCAATCAGGCAGGGGGCCCTCAGCCTTGGCCCGGGGGTTTGGTGCGCATAACGCCAGAGCCAAAACAGAGCGATAATGCTATGCGCGATTAGGAACGAACCGGCATCACTTGCCTGTCATGCCGATCCTGGGATCAGTCTCGGCCTGATCTGCTGGAGCACCTGCTCCAGACGACCAAGCCACCTTGCCCTCCAGCATCATACGAGATAGCACCATTTATGACTTACAGTCTGATTTACGCCAGTGTGCGGGGTTAGGTCGATCTTGGCGATGTCGTTCCCGTGCAACGTGAACCGTGT
>DAHWJO010000386.1:0-751 GCA_027344105.1 Sulfobacillus sp. | reverse complement strand
CGTGGCGATTAAGCCCCCGACTACGTCGATTCGCAGGCGTTCGCCTGCGGTATCCGTGGGCGCCGGGACGGGGTGATCGATGAGGTCTCGAAAATTCTTCTCGGAGTGGTTCCCCCGATCACAAATGATCAATTAATGGTGCGCGCTGCGGTTAAGATGCGTCACCCGGTCAATCAACCGGGTCATGCTTTCGGGAAATACCTTGGCATCATGGCGAGTGCCCTGATAGACGAGCGAGAGCAGGGGGCAACCCGTCTGGGCGTGTGGCCGCTAACGCCAGGCCGATTTGCCGGTGATCATCGCGTCCCGCTTTGTTATGCCCTTTTTGAGCCACCGTCGCAGGCGTTTGGGGTTGAAAGAACGTAAAACAGTTGGTGGCATCATACAAGACCTCATCGAGACGGAGGTGGTACCGGTCTTGGACCGTCTTCCAGACCGCTTCTTCCACACGAAACACCGTATCCGTATCGAGAATGGGAGCATCCGCATTGGTGGGGGGCATGGTCGTTTCCGGGCACAACAAATCCCAGTGGTTGCAAAAGTTATGGGCATCGAGGAGGCTGGGCGGCAACGCCCAGTGCTGGGGCAGCACCGTTTTCTGAATCCAGGCTCCGAATCCCCGCCAACTGGTCCCCGGAGCGCACAGCTTGGCCAAGACCCCTAACGCGAGATACACCCCCGGAGTTAAACCTTGGTGCCGCTTGGGCACCTGTTGGTCCACCGCGTCCATCAATCCCAGCGTGTCGATCAT
>DAHWJO010000385.1:250-756 GCA_027344105.1 Sulfobacillus sp. | reverse complement strand
AAGATCATCCCGCAAGATACGCCCAATACGCGGGTTCACGCCCGTTCGCTTTTTTTTAGAGGGGGCCTCTTCCAGTCCAATTCCCAGAAAACGCCGAAAGCTGAGGCGATCCCGAACCGGATATTCGGCTTGCTCATCACTGAGATTGTGCCGTTGCTGCAGAACCATCATCTTGAAGAGCAGTATCCGGTCGTAGGGTTTTCTGCCACCTGGCCTCTTGGCTTTGGCCTTCGGTATACTCTCCAGAATCTGGCGAAAGCGCTCCCAGGGAATAAGCCTATTGAGCCGGGGCACCCGAGTTCGACAGTTTATCGGCAAAAATCTGCGCATTCCGGCGATCGTGGGCACTCCCGAAAAGCGTACATTCTGGTCACCGCCATTTTATCCCCAGGTGTGGTCACGACGCGTCAACTTTAGGGGTGTCGCGTCCATCACTGTGACGACGCAGGGAGTCTCCCTTCAGTTCCAGTTGGTGAGCACTCTGCAGCAGTCGGTCCAGTACCGCA
>DAHWJO010000385.1:0-240 GCA_027344105.1 Sulfobacillus sp. | reverse complement strand
CATCGGCCACGGTAGGCTCGCCCAGATATTCGTGCCAATGATTCATCGGGAGCTGGCTGGTAACCAGCGTGGCTCATTGGTTTACCCAGTCATCAATGATTTCCAGTAGATCCCGAACATTCTCGGCATCCATAGGGGCAAGCCCCCAATCGTCCAGTAATGTTGAGCTCAACATACTGAGCGAACCAGCGTCATTATCACCACCAATTTGGCCTTCTCCGAGTGGAGTAGCGTGTTCGA
>DAHWJO010000384.1:0-757 GCA_027344105.1 Sulfobacillus sp. | reverse complement strand
AACGAACGTCAGCGATGGCTTGCAATGGGCAGACATTGATTTAAAAAAACGCACGGCACACCTGACCAAGACGAAAAATGGCGACGCACGAACAGTTCCTTTATCCAGTCGGGCCATTCAGTTGCTGCAGGAATTGCCCCGGTCACATGACGATGGCCGCGTATTTGGAACAACATACGAGGCGATAAAACAAGCCTTTGCCCGTAACTGCGCCCGTGCTGGCATCGAGGACTTGCATTTTCACGACCTGCGACACGAAGCCACTAGCCGTTTTTTTGAAAAAGGCTTCAACCCAATGGAAGCGTCTGCAATTACCGGCCACAAGACCTTGCAGATGTTGAAGCGGTACACTCACTTAAAAGCTGAAGATCTGGCCAAAAGATTGGACTGAAACCCCATATGACCCAAAAAAGTCCCTTCCGTTGCATTTTTTTGACTATCAAACATATAGTCAAAAAATAAATACAATAAAATTGTTATAAAAGCCTATAAAGTATCTCATTGGGATGCCTCATAGACCGGATAGAAGTCATTCCAGCAATAATGCCAAGTCTAAATTGGACGCCATCCAAGGTGATATATCGTGATTATGATCGGGGTGTAGCAAACCCCCGCAAAAAAGGCCACCGTCAGTTTGAGTTTGTGGGCGGAGAGATATGAATGCAATACATTTTCCCATTATGGATGGCATATTGCCCAATCAAATCATATTGCCGGGCATGTTAAACACGGCGTACCATTGCCCTGAATCCGGGAT
>DAHWJO010000383.1:0-759 GCA_027344105.1 Sulfobacillus sp. | reverse complement strand
TGCCGTCAGGGATTGAGCGTGCGGTATCTGCGCTTGCCTCGCCTGTTTGAAGAACTCCGCATTCGTCATGGTGACGGCAGCTTCGGGCGTTATCTGAATACGCTCGCCAAGGTAGATTTGATTATCTTAGACGACTGGGGGCTTGCCCCCATGAACGGGGAAGACCTTCGCGATTTATTAGAGATCATTGATGACCGGACGAACCAACGAGCCACACTGATTACTAGCCAACTCCCGGTGGATCATTGGCACGAATACTTGGGAGAGCCCACCGTGGCTGATGCGGTACTGGACCGGTTGCTGCAAAGTGCCCACCGACTGGAACTGAAGGGGGAGTCACTGCGTCGTCATCGTAACACTCACGGAACTCCAAAACTTGACCCATCGTGACCACCTGAGCATAAAATGACGGTGACCAGAATGTACGCTTTTCGGGGGTGCCCACGATCAGCGGAATCACTGCCCACGATCGCCGGAATGCGCACCGGGGCCGACCACGGGTCAGCAATGACAACCCGTATTCAGAGTCCCTGTTCCGAACGCTGAAATACTGTCCGCAGTGGCCGGAGAGCGGCTTTGCTGATCTTGACGCTGCACGACTCTGGGTGCGTAACTTCATCGCCTGGTACAACCATGAGCATCATCACAGCCGCATTCGCTTCGTTACCCCGGCACAGCGTCACCGGGGCGAGGATCACGCGCTGCTGGCGAAACGTCATGCCCTCTATGAGGCGGCCAAGGCGAGAAATCCTGCGCGCT
>DAHWJO010000382.1:278-770 GCA_027344105.1 Sulfobacillus sp. | reverse complement strand
ATTTTTAGCCTTTTCGCTGGCTTTGGACGGATGGATCCCTACCTGGCCACCGATAGCTGCATCAAGCAGGTAAATCGTCGCATGTTATAAACCAGATTCATCATGCCGATTTTGACTTCAGCGCGAGCCGTACCAATGGTGCGCAGAAACTTGCCACCCTGCTGTACCATGGCGGCAAAGGCGTACTCAACCCGTGCGCGATGGTGTGACCGACGCGTGTCGGCCAGCTCCTGGGCCTTGGTCAAGGGGCGGTTGCGTTGCGCCTTCTCGTGGATTCCGCTGCGGTAACCTTTTTGACAGAGCATTTGCTCCGCTTCCGTTGAACGATAGGCGCTGTCCGCAAAAACCTGTACGCCCTGATTCTCCGGGTCCAGAAGCGCTTCCAGGCACGGACTGTCATGCACAGCGGCCTGGGCCAGGAAGCGCTCCCAGGGAATGAGCCGATGGAACAGCGGCAGGCCGTCGCCCAGCAAATCCAGTTCCCGCAACCGG
>DAHWJO010000382.1:0-268 GCA_027344105.1 Sulfobacillus sp. | reverse complement strand
CTCGCTCTCCCTTCCAATCGGCTCCCTACACTTTACTGGGTATAGCTAGTTTTTTGAACTGCCCATTGATCTCTTCGGGTTTGATTTCCCGAAGCTTGCAGCGAATCCAGCAAATAGAGGCTGAGGGAATACCATGCAGCTTGCTGCGGGGATTTTTAGTTCGATCATTTACGCGAATCGTTATAGGCTGCCACAACCCCAGCATATTAGCCCATACGCTATAGCTCCTAGTAATGTTGCAATGGCAACTCCACCCAGTAACCTTTTG
>DAHWJO010000381.1:294-776 GCA_027344105.1 Sulfobacillus sp. | reverse complement strand
ATGATCCCTCTCCGGATCCGTGCCACCGGTCACGGGACGCGGCAGGTCGCCCGGACGGACACATTCGGCTTCCCGATCCGGTTTTGTCCGAAAGACAAAACGCACTTCGGTTTCCGTACCGGCGATCTCGTCCGGGCCACGGTGCCCTCCGGGAAGAAGGCCGGAATCCATGTCGGCCGCGTCGCCGTCCGCTCCTCCGGGAGCTTCAACGTCCGGACAGGATCCGGCGTGGTCCAGGGGATCTCCCACAAGCACTGTCGGCTCCTCCAGCGGGCCGACGGGTACGGATATTCACAGATAGCCAAACAGAAAGGAATGCGGGAACAGGCGCTATCCCTCCCCGGCATGAATGCCGAGGTTTCCCGCGCAATCGGATGAATTTTAACGAGGCATTGATTCTGACAAACGATGCCTGGAAAGCCAAGGTTGGCGGAATTCCACATTACAGTTTCTTGGTAGCGTCAGCGTTTGACCCAGAGAAA
>DAHWJO010000381.1:0-284 GCA_027344105.1 Sulfobacillus sp. | reverse complement strand
TGGGCCCAACAAACCTTCCACAAGACGCTGACCTTCTGCGGACCCGAATCGAACATAACCAGCGTAGGACCCCTGAAGAGATCTTCACACAGGACGCCCACGATGGATTGGACCCGATCACCCACTCTGAATTGCAATACGGGGGTTTGCGTTGTCGAATTTTGGGAACCTTTTATATGGAAAAAGGAAACCTTCGTTTAGGGAGTGACATTGAAAATTTCATGTCCTCAACCCGATTGCGGGTTTTTAAGCCTCGTGGACCAGCCTTGGAAAAAATTGTGAAT
>DAHWJO010000380.1:0-776 GCA_027344105.1 Sulfobacillus sp. | reverse complement strand
GGCTGCGGACTGATTTCCAGGAGATTCTAACGGTGCCGGAAACCGATATTACGATTTATACGACCCCGTGTTGCACAGATTGCGAAGCGATTAAGCGCTATTTGCAGGAGCTTGGCTCCCAGTACGTTGAGTCGGAGCTGGACACATCCTTGCCAGGAGTCGTCGAGGATTTGGAAAAAGATTATGTTCAATCGCGGGCGTAGGGTGCAACCGCGCCCGAATATGGCAATCCCGGACCAAACCTGTGGCGATAGGCATGAAATTTACCGAGGCGAAAAGCAGTCCTATGCCTCTGGATCAGCGAATCGGTAAAGGACACCTTTTTCGGTCATCAGATATTGTGGAACCCGTGGTTCGTCTTCAATCTTTTCCCGCAGTCGTTTGATATATAACCTTACATAGTGGGCCTGATCAGCACTGTACTCCCCCCAAACCGCACTGAGAATGCGTCGATGCGACAGTACCCGTCCCTGATTCATCACGAAAAGGTGGAGTAATTGATACTCCTTGGGCGTCATCGGAATGGGCACTCCACTCTTGCGGAGGGTGTGGGTGAGATCATCCAACGCCAAGGCGCCGACGACCCAATGGGAAGATTCGGCGGATGCATCTGCTGGCTGCCGCCGCCGCAAATGTGCACGCAGGCGTGCGAACAGCTCGCCAATGGTAAACGGCTTGGTCAGATAGTCGTCGGCGCCGCTGTCGAGGGCCAGTACCTTGTCAGCCTCGCTTCCGCGCGCAGAGATAATGATGATTAATGCCTGTTCCCCTCCATG
>DAHWJO010000037.1:0-23768 GCA_027344105.1 Sulfobacillus sp. | reverse complement strand
CGTACGCTGGCGGTACTGGATCCGTAGGGATCTGGGAGACCCAGACTGTGCCGACAATCCCTTTCGTGCCCTCTCCCGCCGGGAGAGGGCTTTTTGCCGAAGCCACAGAGCATGGGAAAACCATAGGGAGTGGGCCGGCCGGCTATGGAGTTCGCCGAAGGGAGATCCATCTGGATCTCCCTTCGGCGAACAGGTTCTGTCTGATTGGCTTTGCGGCCGCATCTTTTATTCGGGGATCTTGACAGGAAACGACTCGATTGCTTTGATAACATCCCGCGTGATCCGGCTAGGTGTAGACGACCCTGCTGTGACGCCGACCGTGGCCACTCCCTCAAACCACTCGGGTTTGAGATCCTGGGCGCTTTCCACCCGCACAGACGGCTTGTGTCCGATTTTCTCCACAACCTCCACGAGGCGGTTGGAGTTGTTGCTGCGCCGGTCTCCGACGACTACAACCATATCAACTTCGTCCGCTGATTTGACCGCAGCTTCTTGGCGTAGCTGGGTGGCCATGCAAATCTCATTATGCACTTCGGCGTGCGGATATCGGGCGAGAAGACCTTGGATAATGGACGCGGTATCCCACTGGCTTAAAGTGGTTTGCGTGACAATCGCGATCTTTTCCTCTGGGCTAAAGGGCACCTGGGCCACATCGTCAAGACGGGTCACCAGAAACGCCCGCCCGGCTGGCGCCTCACCCATGGCCCCTTCAGGTTCCGGATGGTCTCTGGTGCCAATGTAGACAATAGCGTAGCCTTCCCGGATTCTTTCCTGAATGAGGGTATGGGTCTTGGTCACGTCAGGGCAGGTTGCGTCGAAGCAGGTGAGGCCCCGTTCCCGCGCCTTGGCTTTCACGCTGGGCGAGATGCCGTGAGCCGTAAAGATGACCGTCGCGCCATCCGGCACCTGGTCCAGCAAGTCCAGGCGGGAGGCTCCGTCAAGAGTCGTAATTCCGTAATGCTCCAGCTCAAGGACCGTATGCTGATTGTGCACAATTTGACCAAGAATGTATATGGGGCGCGGAACATGCGGGTCTTGGGCGACGCGCTTGGCCATGGTGATGGCATCGACCACCCCATAGCAGTAGCCGCGGGGATGAATTTTCAACACGTCCATTAAGTTTGACTCCTTTTGGCACTGCAGCTGCAGTGCAGTCTATCCCCGACCAGGCCCTCCCAATGGGCTCTGCCAGGGTTCCTCACACTGCTCTTTTAAAAGGTTCCGGAACTCTAGCGAGTACTAGGCCAGTGCCTGAACCGCAGGGAACTGAGTCTTCCCGGACGGGTCACACCGCTGTCACCATATTATAGCCCCGGGGATGCGCAGGATCCAGAGGGCGGGCCGGAGCCGCCTCACCCGCCCATCAAACGGTAGCCTGCCAAAGCGAGGACCACCGCGACCCACTGCAATGAGGTGAAAGGGTTGCCCCGGCTGGCCGCCGTCAAGCTGGCCAGAACTGTCGTGATAGCGGTCGTCATGAGGAATACTCCCGCAATTTGCCCGGGCTTAAGAGAATGGGACCGGCGGAGGATCCAGATGACTCCGCTCCCAACAGCCATGAGAATGGCCCACAGAAAGTAGGTGGCAAAATGATTGAGGTGGCGGGTGGCAATGGTCAAGAGGGGAATGCGGGTCGCGACGCCAATCCAATTGAACCCCATCGCCCATAGGGCCAATGCAGGGGAAACGGTGAGGGCTATGGCATCCAGGTCGGATAGAGCCCAGCGCTTCCGGTGGTACACAAGCACAGATAAGAGGGCAAGGCCGGCCCCGGCCGCTGCACCCCACAGCCCTAAGCGGCTCTCGGGGGTGAAAATCAGGTGGGATGGATTATGAACGAAGTAAGCTGGGTCCGTGGCGATATAAATGCCCTTATCCCCCAGGAGGCCGCCCAGAATCAGGGCCCAGAGAAGGTCTTGCACACGCCCCGGAGCCTTCATCCTCTCCTGCAGCACAAATGCCAGCGCTGCCGCCGCAATGAGCAATACGTTGAAGAGGGGGAGCGGGCCGAGAAGCACTTGGGAAGGAATATACATCGGATTAATCCTCCTGATTCTGTTCAGCCGCCGCCAGATTCTGGCGCAGCAGAGCTGGCGTCATAGGGCCGACAATCTTGCTGACGATGATGCCATTGCGGTTGACAAAATAGGAGGTAGGCAAGGTCGTCACGAAGAAGGCATTGAAGACATGGCCGTCTGGGTCATACCAGCTGAGGCGGGAGGGGATATGGTACCGGCCCAAAAAAGCTGACGTAGAACCGGCGGAGCCTTGGCTAACTAGAAGGAGCCGGCTGGCCGGGGTTACGGCCGCGGTCAGGTTGGGCAGCTCCATCCGGCAGGCTGGGCACCATGTGGCCCAGAAATTGATGAGCGCGGCATGGTGGTCCAAGAGGCGGGCTAGGGCAACGGATTGGCCAGATGCGCTGACGACAGCGATGTTGCCGACGGACTGCCCGACCTGGGCCGTAAAGCCCTGGTGGGCCGAGGGCCGGATTACGACTGCGAGCGCCAGCACCAGCACAAATACCGCTCCCAAGACGTTGCGCCACACATTCCTCACAGCAAGGGCCCCATGGCCACCAAATTGGGTATGCGGTCAAACCAGCCTGTCAGCAGCATGACTCCCAGCACTACCAGCATAGCCCCTGAAGCCCGTTCTATCCAAGGGAGATAGCGGCCCATGTGCCGTGTCCACTGGGCCGCTTGCCCAAGAAAAAAGGCCAGCGCTAGAAACGGCACCGCGAGCCCTACCGCGTAGCTGGCGAGCATAAGCCCCCCTGTGGCAACGGTAGAGGAGTGCGCCGCCAGGAGAAGGATGCTGGCGAGGATAGGCCCGACGCAGGGCGTCCACCCGGCGGCAAAGACCATGCCTAAAATCACGGCGGAGAAACCTTGGGCCTTGGGCGTCACCGCGAAGTGCACATCGCGCTTGATGAGGCCGATCTGGATCAGCCCAAACAGTTCCAAGCCAAAGACGATCATCACCAGCCCGCCCAATTCCGCGATGACCTGCCGGTGGAAGTGCACGAATTGCCCCATGCTGCTGGCTCCAAGGCCTGCCAGCACCAAAATCACCGAGAACCCGGAGACGAACAGCAGGGCATTTTGCATGACACGCCGCCGGATGAGGTGATTATGCACCGATTCGGCTGTGAGGGCCGTGCCGGCCATGGTGGTCAGGTAGGACGGGATAAGGGGCAGGACGCAGGGGGAAAGCACAGAGGCAAGCCCTGCCACAAACGCCACTCCGAGCGAGACGATGGACATGCAAGGCGCCTCCTTGGGTCACTAGTTCAATGCCAAAAATTATATCATGGGCAGGCATGGATGTCATAACGGCAGGAATTTCGCAATCGATGTCGTATCTTAATATGTTAGGGGGAACGATATGATCCGGTTGGAAAATGTCAGTAAACGCTATGGGAATGGGCATTACGGCGTAATCGATGTGAATCTAGAAATTCACCGAGGCGAATTTCTCTTCCTGGTAGGGCCATCGGGTGCGGGCAAGTCTTCTCTTATCCGGATGTTGTACCGTGAGGAGCTGCCGACATCAGGGGAAATCTACCTCGACGAGTTTCGGCTTTCACAGTTGAGACGCACCCAGGTGTCTCGTCTTAGACGGCAGCTGGGAGTGGTGTTTCAAGATGTCAAATTGCTGACCAACCGCACCGTATTCCAGAATGTGGCCTTTGCCATGGAAGTGGTGGGGGCCAAGGGACATGATATCCAAAAGCGGGTCCCGCAAGTCCTGGAGCTGGTGGGTTTGGCCCGGCGGAGGAACAATCTGCCCCACCAGCTGTCTGGCGGTGAGCAGCAGCGGGTGGGCATCGCCCGCGCTCTCGTCAACAATCCGGTCTATGTCATCGCAGACGAACCCACGGGGAATCTGGATCCCGAGACGGCTTTCGACATTATCAAGCTCCTGAACGAAATCAACCGCCGCGGGGCGACCATCGTGATGGCCACCCATGCCAAAGAGATCGTCAATCAGATGCACAAGCGTGTGGTCGCCGTGGAAAATGGCCGGGTTGTGCGCGATGAGGCGAGAGGGGCCTACGGTTATGAACCTTAACAGCGTGTGGTATATCGCCAAAGAGACGGGCCGCAATCTGGTCTACAATGTTTGGATGACATTGGCATCGGTATCCACTGTGGCTATTTCAATGTTCGTCCTCTCTTTCTTTCTTGTCCTGACTGTCAATATGACTCATCTGACCACTGTCTTGCAGAACCAGGTGGAAATGCGGGTGTTTATCAATGCCAATGTGCCGCGCCACAGTGAAATGACCCTGTTAAAGCAAGCCGACCAGTGGCCAGGCGTCCGCAAAATACAGTTTTTTACCAAGCAGCAGGCAGCGGACAGCCTGAAGAAGGAGTTTCCGGACCAAAGGGACCTCCTCACTCTGATCTCCAAATCGAATCCGCTGTTTGACGGGTTTGATGTCTATACCAAAAACCCTAACGAAATTCCCGCCTTGGCGGTGCGCTTTCAGCACGAGAAAGCGGTGCACAACGTCGTCTATGAAGGGCAGGTTGTCAGCCGACTCTCCCGCCTGTCTGTGATTATGAAATGGGTGGGCTGGGCGGTAGAGCTTCTGTTGGGTTTGGCGACCCTGTTTATTATTGTCAATACGATCCGCCTGGCCGTTTTCGCCCGCCGGCGGGAAGTCGCCGTCATGAAACTGGTGGGCGCTACGGACTGGTTTATCCGCTGGCCGTTTGTGCTGGAAGGACTGGTGCTGGGCATCGTAGGGGCGGGAGTAGCTGACCTTGTCGTCAGCCAGGGCTATCACTGGCTGATTATGGCGGCCACGGGGGCGCTTCCCTTCTGGCCTATGGCGCCTTATGCGCAGGTGATGGCTAAAACCTTGGACTTTACCTTGATTGGTGGTTTAGTGGTGGGGGGGGTGGCCAGCATTGTCGCCTTGCGCCGCTTCTTGAAGGTCTGACCTATTCCCCTCCGTGGTATAATGTAAGGATTGGAGAAAGAAAGAGCGGCAGGTGTTCCGGATGGCCGCAAAGACGTCGGCGGAGAGTGGGTTTTCCTCGTGCTGTGCTGTCATGGTTCCGGTAAAAGACGTTCTCTTGGCTCGGCGAGTTTTCCAAGCCGGACGGCAAAGGAGGACGTTTTGTCTTGAAGCAGGATTTTCACACCCGATTGCGGCAGACTGTGTGGCGCGGCAATTTGGCGTGGAGAGCGGCCAAGGACCGGCAGTCAAGAATTGAGAAAGGATGAGCGATGGGCGTCTTTCAATTGGTGAGTCCCTATGAACCTCAGGGCGATCAGCCCCAGGCCATTGAGAAGCTGGTGCGCGGTGTGGTCTCCGACCAGTTCAGGCAGCAGGTGCTCTTAGGCGTTACGGGCTCAGGCAAAACCTTTACGATGGCCAACCTAATTCAGCAGGCCAACCGCCCTGCCCTGGTGATGGCGCCCAATAAGACCCTGGCCGCACAGCTGGCCGGGGAATTGAAGGCGTTTTTTCCCAACAATGCGGTCGAGTATTTTATCAGCTATTACGATTACTACCAGCCCGAAGCGTACGTGCCGCAAACAGATATGTTTATCGAGAAAGATTCCCAGATTAATGACGAGATTGACAAGCTGCGCCACTCCGCTACATCGGCGCTGCTGGAGCGTCCCGATGTGATCATTGTCGCCAGTGTCTCCTGCATTTACGGTTTGGGTTCCCCGGCCGACTACCGGGATTTGGTGCTGTCCCTCCGCGTGGGGATGGAGCGCGAGCGGGACGCCATCTTGCGGAAGCTGGTGGAAATCCAATACGACCGCAACGACTCCAACTTTGTGCGGGGAAAATTCCGGGTGCGCGGCGATGTGGTGGAAATCTTTCCCGCAAACCAGAGCGAGCAAGCGATCCGGGTCGAGATGTTTGGGGATGAAATTGAGCGGATTCGAGAGTTTGACGCTCTCACGGGAGAGATTATGGGAGAGCGTGAGCACGTTGCGATTTACCCCGCCTCTCACTACGTCATGGGACAGGACCGCGTGGCGCCGGCGATTGGGGCCATTGAGCAGGAATTGCAGGAACGCTTGCGTGTCCTCAAGGACCTTGGCAAAGACCTGGAAGCCCAGCGCCTGGAGCAGCGCACCCAATATGATTTGGAGATGCTGCAGGAAGTCGGATTTTGCTCCGGCATTGAGAACTACTCCAGACACTTTACGGGAAGACTGCCCGGAGAGCCGCCGTATACGCTGCTGGATTATTTCCCGCATCCATTTCTCACGATTATTGATGAATCCCACGTCACGGTGCCCCAGATCCGGGGCATGCACGCGGGCGACATGTCCCGCAAGACCACGCTCGTCGAGCATGGGTTCCGGCTTCCTTCGGCCTTGGACAACCGGCCTTTGCGCTTCGATGAATTTCTCAAGGACATTGACCAGGTGGTCTATGTGTCAGCGACTCCGGGACCCTATGAGCTGCAGGAAGCCGAACAGATCGTGGAGCAAATTGTGCGGCCTACGGGGCTGATTGACCCGCCCATTGTGATCAGGCCGACTAAGGGACAGATTGACGACCTCCTGTCGGAAATACGGGGGCAGGTCAAACAGGAGCAGAGAGTGTTAATCACCACCCTGACCAAGCGCATGGCCGAGGACCTGACCGAATATCTTCGGGAAAATCAGGTTCGGGTGCGCTATCTGCATTCTGACATCGATGCGTTGGAGCGTATGGCCATTATCCGTGACCTGCGGCTGGGAGAATTTGATGTGCTGGTGGGGATCAATCTCCTGCGCGAAGGGCTGGATTTGCCGGAGGTCGGGCTGGTAGCCATTTTGGATGCGGACAAAGAGGGGTACCTGCGCTCCGTGACCTCTCTCATTCAGACGATCGGGCGGGCTGCTAGGAACCTGGAGGGCCATGTCATCATGTATGCCGATAGAATGACGGATTCGATGGCCCGCGCCATCGAGGAGACGGACCGCAGGCGCGCCATTCAGCGCCAGTACAATATTGAGCACCATATCACCCCGACGGGGATTACCAAAGCCGTCAGGGACGTCATACAGGCCACAAAATCCGTTGAGGCCGAAGGCGCTGTGCAGAAGCCCGTGAAGGAGATGACCGCCCGCGAGCGGATCCAGACGGCGCACCAGATCCGCAAGGAAATGAAAGAGGCCAGCCGCAACTGGGAGTTTGAGCGGGCGGCGCTGCTGCGGGATATGCTGATGGAACTGGAAAACGAAGCACCGGTCAGGGCAGCGGCAGGGGGGAAGCGCAAAGGACATGGCTAGCACAGTGATTGCCATCAAAGGGGCCAGACAGCACAACCTGAAGAATGTGTCCCTGGAGATTCCCAGAGACAGGCTGGTGGTGATTACCGGCGTGTCCGGGTCAGGGAAATCATCCCTGGCTTTCGATACGATTTACGCCGAAGGCCAGCGTCGCTATGTAGAATCGTTGTCGAGCTATGCCCGCCAATTTTTGGGGCAGATGGACAAGCCGGATGTGGACAGCATTGACGGACTCTCGCCGGCCATCTCCATTGACCAGAAGACGACCAGCCACAATCCCCGCAGCACGGTGGGCACGGTGACGGAAATTTATGATTACCTGCGCCTTCTGTACGCGCGGGTGGGGGTGCCCCACTGTCCGCAGTGCGGCGACGAGGTCAGCCAGCAGACGGTCGAACAGATGGTGGACCGCATTATGCAGCAGCCGGAAGGCACCCGTCTGGAAATCCGTGCGCCCCTCATCCGCGGCCGCAAGGGGACGCATGAAAAAGTCTTTGACCAATTGCGCCAGCAGGGATTTACCCGGGCGCGGGTCGACGGCGATCTCGTCGAGGTGGAGAACGCACCGGCCCTCAACAAAAACAAGAAGCACGACATCTCTGCGGTTGTTGACCGCATTGTAGTGCGGGACACGATTACGCACAGGCTGGCGGAATCGCTGGAGCAGGCGCTGGAAGTCAGTGGGGGACTGGCTGAGGTGGGCGAGCCGGAAGGGGAGACAGAGCTCTTTTCCCGGGAACTGGCGTGCCCGCGCTGCGGAATTTCTCTGGAAGAGCTGACTCCGCGGATGTTTTCCTTCAATGCCCCCTACGGCTCCTGTCCAGCCTGCACAGGTCTCGGATTCAAGTTGGAGCCGGACCCCGACCTCATAGTGCCGGACCCGTCACTGTCCATCAATGAAGGGGCAGTGGCCCCTATCTTCCGCGCCCCCAGCCGGTTCTACGCGAATTTGCTGGCGGCCGTCTTTGCGGATGCCGGGTATTCCCTGAGCACGCCCTTCCGCGACCTCCCCGAGGAGGCGCGCCGCATTGTATTTTATGGTTATGAAAAAAGT
Organism: Sulfobacillus sp.; assembly: GCA_027344105.1. Taxonomy (GTDB): domain Bacteria; phylum Bacillota; class Sulfobacillia; order Sulfobacillales; family Sulfobacillaceae; genus Sulfobacillus. Next base: position 15,457 of record DAHWJO010000037.1, on the reverse strand, counting down.
TTGCCGTTCCATTTTGAAGGGGTATTTGGCAACCACGTGCAATCAACACGGTACCAGGGAATTATTCCGATTCTGGCCAAGCGCTACCGGGACGCGGGCTCAGAAAGCGCCAAGCAGGATGTGGAGGAGTACATGAGCTCCAAACCCTGCACCGTGTGCCATGGCAAGCGGCTGAAGCCGGAAGTGCTGGCGGTGACCGTCGGGTCGCTGTCCATCGCTGACTTTACAGATTTGTCCGTGCGCAAGGCCCGGGACTTTGTGCGAACTCTCGTGTGGAACGACCGCGACCAGCGGATTGCCGGCCCTATCCTCAAGGAAGTGAGCGAGCGCTTGAGCTTTCTCCTCGATGTCGGCCTGGGCTACCTGACGCTGTCCCGCGCCGCAGGCTCCCTTTCAGGGGGAGAGGCCCAGCGCATCCGGCTGGCGACTCAGATCGGGTCGTCGCTGGTGGGGGTGCTGTACATTCTTGACGAGCCGTCTATCGGGCTGCACCAGCGCGACAATGAACGGCTCATCGCCACACTGAAAAAACTGCGGGATTTAGGCAATACCGTGCTCGTGGTGGAACACGATGAAGAGACCATGCTGGCGGCTGATTACCTGGTGGATGTGGGCCCTGGCCCCGGAATCTACGGGGGGCATATTGTCTCCCAAGGCACCCCGCAAGCGGTCATGGCAGACCCGCACAGCCTGACGGGGCAATATCTGGCGGGCACCCGGGAAATCGCCGTGCCTGAAGTCCGGCGCCAGCCGCAGGGACGCTGGCTCAGTGTGATTGGCGCGACGGAACACAATTTGAAGGACATCACGGTCAGAATTCCTTTAGGCCTGATGGTGGCGGTCACCGGGGTCTCCGGGTCAGGCAAATCGACCCTGGTCAACGACATTATCCGCAAGCAGCTGGAAGTGACCCTCAATGGGGCCCGCAACCGCCGCATTGGCGCGTACACCCGCATGGAGGGCATGGACCACCTGGATAAGGTGATCGCGATTGACCAGAGCCCCATCGGGCGCACTCCGCGGTCCAATCCCGCGACGTACACCGGGGCGTTTGACCTGATCAGGGAGGTGTACGCCGGCACCACGGAGGCCAATATCCGCGGATACAAAGCCGGACGTTTTTCCTTCAATGTGCGCGGAGGGCGCTGCGAAGCTTGCAAGGGCGACGGCATCCTCAAAATTGAAATGCACTTTCTGCCCGACATTTACGTGCCCTGTGAAGTGTGCAAGGGGACGCGCTACAACCGGGAGACGCTGGATGTGCATTACCGGGGAAAAAATATTGCCGACGTGCTGGATATGACCGTGGACGAGGCGCTCGACTTCTTCCAGCTGCACAGCCGCCTCAAGCGCAAACTGCAGACGCTGAAGGACGTGGGCCTCGGTTACGTGCGCATGGGCCAGCCGGCGACCACTTTATCGGGCGGGGAGGCGCAGCGCGTAAAGCTGGCGACAGAACTGTCCCGCCGCTCGGATGGGCGGACCTTCTATATTTTGGATGAACCGACAACCGGACTGCACCAGGAAGACATCCGCCACCTTCTTGGCGTGGTGCAGAGACTGGTGGGGCAAGGGGACACGGTGCTGATTATCGAGCATAACCTGGATGTGATTAAGACCGCAGACTGGGTCATTGACCTGGGACCGGAAGGAGGGGACATGGGGGGAGAGGTGGTCGCCCAGGGGACTGTGCAAGAAGTGATGGCCAGCCAGGCTTCTTATACCGGGCAGTTCCTGGAACGCCATCTCAAGCGGCGTGAAGCGGTGCATCCGTGAGAGGGCGAGCTTGGGCGGGGGTTGGGGCACTGAGGGAGGGCGTGGCGATGGCGTCAGAGCATCTGGAAGAAAAGCGGCAGCTTTTGCCGGATAAGCCGGGAGTCTACATGATGAAGGATGCGGAAGGGCGCATTATCTATGTGGGCAAGGCGGTGAGCCTGAAACAGCGCGTGCGCAGCTATTTTCTCGATTCCAGCCGGCTTCAGCCCAAGGTGGCCGCGATGATGCGCCACGTCACGGACTTTGAAATCATCACCACGGATACGGAAGTCGAGGCCTTGATCCTGGAAGCGACGATGATCAAGAAACTGCAGCCGCATTACAATATCCGCCTCAAAGACGACAAAGCGTACCCTTATATCCGTCTGACATGGGAAGAAGACTTTCCGCGCCTGGTGATCGCCCGCCGCCCGGATGCTTCAGGCAGCCGGTATTTTGGACCCTATACCCGGGCCCAGTCCGTGCATGAAACCATCCGCCTCCTGCGCTATATTTTCCCCATCCGCAACTGCACCAGCCAAAAATTCAAGAATGCGGTCAGACCTTGTCTGGAATATCATATCAAACGCTGCCCGGCCCCCTGCCAGGGGCTGATTGACCGGGAAAGCTACCGGAGCATGATGAAGAATGTGGAGCTGTTTCTGGAAGGGAAGGTCGACGCGGTCGAGAAGACCCTGGTTCAGCAGCTCAATGACGCTGCGGACCAGATGGAATTCGAGAAGGCGGCCCGCTACCGGGACCAGGTGCGGGCTGTGCGGGAAATTACGGCCCAGCAGAAAGTTTCCGCAGAGGCGGGGCGCAACCTGGACGCCATCAGTTGGACGGTCAGCGCGCAAGATGCCTATCTCCAGGTCTTTATGGTGCGCGATGGACGCCTGATCGGGCGCGAATCATTTACCCTGACGGGGGTGGATGGGGGAGACGACCACGAGATTGCGAAGGCGTTTCTCATGCAGTACTACGACCGGGCGCGGGAAATTCCTCCCGAAATTCTCATTGAGCGCCTCCCCCCGGACGCCGGCGGCATTGACCAGTGGCTGCGGGACAAGCGGGGCGGCCGTGTCGAACTGAAAGTGCCGCAGCGCGGGGAGAAGCAGCGGATGCTGGCCATGGTGCGGCAAAATGCGGAACTGGCCCGCGACGAAGCCCTGCGGCGGATGGAAATTAAAGAGCGCGACCGGGACACCGCTCTTCTTGGGCTGCAGCACACACTGGGGCTGCCGAAGCTGCCTGTGCGCATGGAATGCTACGATATTTCCAATACCCAGGGCACGGAGTCGGTGGCGTCCATGGTGGTTTTCACCAATGGCAAACCCGACAAGAGCCAGTACCGCCGGTTCCGCATCCAGACGGTGGAGGGACCCAATGACTTTTTGTCGATGAAAGAAGTCATTGGGCGCCGCTTTCATCACCAGGCCGAAGATGCCAAGCAATTGGGGAAGAGCCGGTTTGCAGAGACTCCGGAATTGGTTATCATCGATGGAGGGCGCGGGCAGCTGGGGTATGCCTATCAGGCCATGCAGGAAATGGGGGTTCAGGACATCCCGGTGTTCGGGTTGGCCAAGCAGCACGAGTGGCTTTTTGAGCCGCTGTCCCCCGACCCGATTATTTTGGACCGGGACTCCGCAGCCCTCAAGCTGGTTATGCACCTGCGCGATGAGGCTCACCGGTTTGCCATTACCTATCACCGCAGCTTGCGCACCAAAAGGAATCTGGCCTCCGTACTGGACAGCATTCCGGGAGTGGGCCCCGCCCGCAAGAAGATTCTGCGCCAGACCTACGGGGATCTGGACACGATGCAGCGGGCCAGCGTGGAAGAGATGGCGAAGCTGCCCAAAATGACCCACCAGGCGGCGGAAGCGGTCCACCTTTATCTCTCGGAGCATTTGAACCCGGCAGCCGCGCCTGAATCTGCCCCGCTTGCGGAGGGGGACGGGGAGTTGTCCCGCGCGCCTTGAATGCCGGGCTGCGAACCTGCCAGACAGGGGAACCGCAGATGGAAAGGGGAGTGGCGTTATGCGTTGGCTAACGGTATGGATTGCCTCCGCGGCAGGACTGGCCGTGATCACACACCTGAATCTGGGGGTGACGGCAGTGAGCACCGAAAGCGTGATTGTGGCGGCTCTGGTGCTCGGCCTGGTGAATACCATCATCCGGCCCGTGGTGAAGCTGTTGACGCTGCCCATCAATCTTTTGACTTTTGGGCTGTTCGGCTTGGTCATCAATGCACTCATGCTGTGGCTGGTGGCAGCGGTAGTGCCGGGATTTGCCGTAGCGGGATTTGGCGCCGCCTTTTGGGGAGCATTAATTCTTTCAGTCGTATCGGGGGTAGTAGGATGGATCATCAGGTACGCGTAAAATTATTGGTGCTCGATTTGGACGGCACCGCTTTGCAGGAAGACGGCTCCCTATCCATGGAATTGATTGAGGCTGTCACCCGCATTCAGCAAGCTGGCGTGCAGGTGATGCTCGCGACCGGCCGCATGATGCGGTCCGCGATCCCGTACTGGATGCAACTCAGTCTGGGCACCGGCCCCCTTATTGCCTACAATGGCAGCATGGTGGCGGAGATGCCGAGCGAGAGGTCTTGGTTCTCCTGGCACTTGAACAGCGATGTGGCGCGCCTGGTGGTGAGCCGCGCGCTGGACAGCGACATTCTGACGCAAGTCTATGTCGGCAATGAACTGTGGCTGTCGCGTGAAGATGAGCGGGCCCAGAATTACATTGCGGTCAATCATATTCCCGGTGAAGTGAAAATAGGGCGGGACATTCTCCGCTGGCCGGCCCCGCCCATTAAAATTCTTTTGCAGGATAATCCCGAACGGCTGGACCGTTTCCGGGAAGATATCACCCCTGAGGTGCTAGGTCTTCAGGGACGTCTTTTTAAGTCACAGGAAGATTATTTGGAGATTGTGCCTGCAGGGGTGGGCAAGGGGCCGGCCCTGGCGAAGGTGGCTGAGCGCCTGGGAATTGGCGCTCCCGAGATTATGGCGATCGGTGACGCGGAAAATGACATCGACATGCTGCGCTTCGCCGGAATTGGGGTGGCGATGGGCCAGGCTTCGGAACTTGTCAAGTCCTCTGCCCGCCATGTGACCAAGCCGGTCCAGGACAATGGCGCGGCTTACGCCATTCACCGCTGGATTTTGAATGACTAGTGGAGGCGGCTCACAATTTGGTGTCCCCAGGGCAGGCGCCACACAAGGTAAAGCGTGGTCAGGCTCACGGTGACCACGAAGGCCCACGCAAACTGCCTTTCCATTCGCCGCTCCTGGGCGGCTCTTTTAAGGTCCGCACGCGACGCCCCCCCGGGGTCACCCGGTGCGGCGCTCACGCCCCGTTGCCGGCGTCTGCGCGACAATTCCGGTGTCGCCATGGGCAATGCCTCCTATAAAAACCTCTTTTACAGTCTTTATTCGACACAGGGTGCGAATTTCCTGTGTCGGGGAATGAAAATGTACAGGGCTGGCAGCATCTCTCGGGATTGTGGCCCATCAGTGCGCAGCGGGCCCGCGTGGTAAAGAAATATGGGGTGAGACAATTGGAACAGGCACGTTTAGTGGTGATCACGGGATTGTCGGGGGCGGGCCGCAGCGAGGCGATGCGGGTCTTTGAGGACCTGGGCTATTTCTGTGTGGATAATCTCCCGCCCAATCTCATCAGCAAGTTTGCCGAACTGCTGCACAAGAGCCCCGAAGTCCGGGGAGCCGCGTTGGTGATGGACATCCGCGGAGGGGTTTTTTTTCACCAGCTGACGGAGTCCCTGCGTGAACTGGAAGTGGTGGCCCTGCCTTATCAGGTGCTCTACCTCGAGGCTGATGAAGAGACTTTGATCAGGCGCTATAAACTGTCCCGCCGCCGGCATCCCCTCGAGGCGCAGGGCCGCCTGGTGGAAGCCTTGCGCAAGGAAAAACAGGCGCTGCAGGAATTGCGGGGCAAGGCTGATGTGGTCATCGACACTTCGGGGCTGACCCCGCTGCAACTCCGCCAGAGGATCTCCGATATTTTCCGGCTGGACCGGGGCGCGGCAGTGTTTCAGGTGCGCCTGGTCTCATTTGGGTTCAAGCACGGACTGCCTAAGGATGCTGACCTGGTCTTCGATGTGCGGTACCTGCCCAATCCCTACTACGTAGATGAGCTGCGCAGCAAAACGGGCAATGACCCAGCTGTGGACCAATATGTGATGCGATTCCCGCAGGCGAAGGAAACGCTGGCGCATCTCGAGAGTTTTTTGACATTTCTCATCCCCCAGTTCCAGCAGGAAGGCAAACCGCAGATTACGGTCGGTATTGGCTGCACCGGGGGTCAGCACCGGTCGGTCGTGTTTGCGAACCGCCTGCGCGACCTGCTGGTCCACAACGGCAACCAGGCCTTGGTGGAGCACCGCGACCTCGAATTGCGGGAGGATTGATATGTGGCGTCTATTGATTCCCGGATTAAAGCTCAAACGTTTCATGGCCCTGATGGCGCTGGGATTCATGGCGCTGGGCATGGCTCTCGGGCTGTCTTTGTGGGCCTTGCCAGCCCTGATCCCGCACTGGCACCGCCCGGCCTCCGAGGCGGTGCTGCTGGTGCTTGGAGTAGGCAGTATTGTGCTGGGAGTCTATGGGCTGTGGCGGTCCCTCAATGAAATGCTGGGGTCCGACAAGTGGGCTGGCCTCCTCTACTCCAAGCGGCAATTGGCGCGCGGCCCGCATGTGGCCGCGCTGGGCGGCGGCACCGGCATGCCGTCTGTCCTCCGGGGACTGAAGCATTACAGCTCTAATTTGACCGCGGTGGTGACCGTGGCCGATGACGGCGGCAGCTCTGGGCGCCTGCGTGGGGACATGGGAATGCTGCCCCCCGGGGACATCCGCAACTGCATGGTGGCGCTGGCGGATACCGAACCGCTTATGGAGCAGCTGTTTCAGCACCGGTTCACCTCCGGAGAACTGAAAGGCCACAGCTTTGGCAATCTGTTTTTAGCGGCGATGGAGCAGGTGTCGGGGGACTTTGTCACGGCCCTCAGGGAATCCAGCCGGGTTCTGGCGGTGCGCGGCACGGTCCTGCCGGCCACTTTGGAACATGTGACCTTGGAGGCGGAACTGGTCGACGGGACGCATGTAACGGGGGAAAGCGCCATCGGGCACAGTGCGCGTCCCATCTCCCGGGTCTGGATGGAGCCGGGGGACGCCACCCCACTGCGCGAGGCCATTGAATCCATCATGTCGGCCAACATGGTGGTGCTGGGCCCTGGCAGCCTCTACACTTCCATATTGCCCAACCTGCTGATTCCGGCTATTGCCGATGCGATCCGGCAGACACCGGCGGTGAGGGTCTATGTGGCCAATATCATGACCCAGCCCGGCGAAACGGTGAATTTTTCCGTCAGGGATCATTTGGATGCCATTGAGAGCCATGTGGGACCGGGACTGATTGATGTCGTGCTGGTGAACAACCAGCGGGTGCCTGAACACTTGCTGGCACGCTACCGCCAGGAAGGAGCCGACCAGGTCGGCGTGATTTTTAACGGGGGCGGAACAGGCGGCGAGCCAGTGGTGATCTATGATAATCTACTGTTAGCCGGCCAGGTGGTGCGCCATGACCCTGACAAGCTTGCTGTCGCCCTGCTGCGGATTTTGCTGAAATTTCGGCCAAAATGGGCGGAAGGGCGTATGATTGATGCAGCCTGGTTGGAAAATCGTCTACGGGAGCGACACCAGCCACGATGGGATGGTCTTATGCGCGACAAGTTAAGGCGGAGATAGCCCGCGAGACTCAGGGGCTTCTTCCGGACTGCATCTGGGCCGAACTGTGGGGCCTCGGGGGGTTTTCGCAGCCGGGAGAATGGGCCGGGGGCCTGGTGGTGGGAAGTGCCCTAGTGGCCCGGCGCGCTTACAGCCTGATGAAAATTCTCGATTTATCCCCCCAGATTGTTGTGCACCGGGCCCGGCGCCGGATGCATTTCGCCATTGTGCCCGGCGAGGTCCGGCAGGTCGGAGACGGCCGCGACCTTATTCTGTCGTGTGGGGCGGCCTATCTGCGGGGGGTCTTTCTGGCCCGGGGGTACCTCGGGGATCCGGAACACGGGACTCACCTCGAACTGGGAGTGAAAGACAGTGCGCAGCAGGCCCTGTTGGCGCAGGTGCTGGGGCCCTTGCGGATCCATCCCAAGATGACCGTGCGCCGCGGACGCACGGTCGTGTACTGGAAGGGCCGCGCGCAGGTGACCCGCCTGCTGGCGCATATGGGAGCGCACCAGGCAGTCCTGGAATGGGAAACCTCGCAGGTGATGAAAACGGTAAAAAACCGCGTCAACCGCCTGGTGAATTCGGAGACGGCCAATCTGCGCCGCACCGTGGAATCCGGCATGGAGCAGGCGCGCGCTCTGCAGGAGACGGTTATGGACCCGGCGCTGCCCCAGCCCTTGCGTGACCTGGCCGCATTGCGCATCGCCCATCCAGACTGGTCGTTGAAGGAATTGGGACTGGCCCTGGTCCCTCCGATTTCCAAGTCTGCCGTAAATCACCGCATGCGGCGGCTGCTGCGGGGGCATGATGCAAAAGAGCACCGACAGTATTAGGCGGCCTGCGGCGGCAGATCGGAGAAAAGGGCTACCGTTTTTCCTGGCTGTTTGTCATAATGGTGAATTGTTAGAGAAATAAGACGATATGGCGAGCCTAGTCGACGGCGCTTTGACAAGAGCGTATAATCTATTTGTGAATCCGAGAACGTTCGGGATTAGTTCCTATGGCGGCGTTCGATTGACTTTAGACAGCGGGGGTGGCGTTTTTGTTCACGAATTACACCGCACTATTGATTTATTTTATTGTGGCTTTTCTGTCGGCGTTCGGCATGTCATTCATCTCGAATATGCTGGGCCCGCAGGCACCCGGGGGTCTGAAGAAGGCTACCTACGAATCAGGAATTGCCCCGGAAGCGCCGGTGGGCTATTTTTCCGTGCGGTTTTACCGGGTAGCAATGTTTTTCATGATTTTTGACGTGGCAGTGATGGCCCTGTATCCCTGGGCTATCAGCCTGAGTGATCTGCGGCAGGCGGGATTTGAGAAGGCGGTATTCTTCCTGGTCATTGTGGCGTTTGCGTTTGCCTATGTGTGGAACAGGGGGGGATTTCAATGGGATTGAATCCGGCGCAAAAAGAAGCGGAAAAGTCTCTCTTGCTGACAACGGTGGAAAAGATGGGCCGTTGGGCGCAGAAGTCTTCTGTGTGGCCGGCCACGTTCGGCTTGGCGTGCTGCGCCATTGAGATGATGAGCGTGACCAATTCCCGTTATGACCTGGCCCGGTTCGGGGCAGAGGTCTTCCGGGCGTCGCCGCGGCAAGCGGACCTGATGATTGTGGCAGGACGGGTCAGCCAGAAGATGGCGCCGGTGCTGCGCACGATTTGGGAGCAGATGCCGGAGCCGAAATGGGTCATATCGATGGGGGCTTGCGCCTCATCGGGCGGGGTGTTTGACAACTACGCCATCATTCAGGGAGTGGACCATGTCGTGCCGGTGGATATTTACGTGCCGGGGTGCCCGCCTAATCCAGAGGCTCTGATGTTTGGCATTCTCAAATTGCAAGAGCAAATTATGAAGGGCATCCCCCCGAAGTATCAGAGACTGGCAATGGAGGCGCAAACCCCGTGAACCAAAATGACCCAGAAATTGTTGAGCGGCTGCAAAGTCAGTTTCCGGATGCGCTCCAGTCCGTGGCGGCTATTGACCAGCCGACCCTGCAGGTTGGGCTGCCGGACCTGTTGCGCGTCATGACTTTTCTCCGGGATGAGCAAAAGTACAAGATGTGTCTTGATGTGCTGGTGGTGGATTACCTGCCGACCCACCCGCGTTTTGAGGTGGTTTACCATCTTTACGAACCGTGGAAGCATGCCCGCATCCGCATCAAAACCCGCGTGGCGATTAACCAGAGCGTGCCCAGTGTGACGCCCTTGTGGCCAGGAGCCAATTGGCCGGAGCGGGAAGCTTATGATCTGTTTGGCATTGTTTTCGAGGGGCATCCGGATTTGAGGCGCATCTATCTCCCGGACGACTGGGACGGACACCCTCTGCGCAAGGATTATCCCATGACGGGGACTCGTATCGACTGAGAGGTGATGTGAATGGCTGCTGATAAACTGGAATCCACGCAAACAGCGGATCCAAGCCAAACGATGATTATCAACATGGGCCCGCAGCACCCCAGCACGCACGGAGTGTTGCGCGTCCGCCTGGAACTGGATGGGGAGCGGGTCGTCAATGCCGAGCCGGTCATTGGGTACCTCCATACCGGATTTGAAAAGACGGCAGAAAACCTGACCTACCAGCAGTGCAACACCATTACCGACCGCCTCGATTATCTGGCTCCGATGACCAATAATCTGGCGTATGTGCTGGCCGTGGAAAAGCTGCTGAACTTGGAAGTGCCCAAGCGCGCGCAGTATATTCGCGTGCTATTTGCCGAATTGACGCGCGTGGCCAGCCACTTGGTATGGCTCGGCACCCATGTGATGGACTTGGGCGCCATGAGTCTGTTTTTCTACACCATGCGCGAGCGCGAGGTGATTCTTGATTTAATTGAGGATGCGGCTGGGGTGAGGATGAATCCCAGTTACTTCCGGATTGGCGGGATTGCCTACGATTTGCCGGAGGGATTCCATGAAAAAGTCCATGCGTTTGTCAAGGACTTTCCCCGCTGGATGAAATCCTACCGCCATCTTTTTGAGGGAAACCCTCTGATTAATGAGCGCCTCGAGGGCATTGCCACAATTACTCAAGAACAAGCGCTCGGATTGTCTGTCACGGGACCGAACCTGCGGGCCACAGGGCTGCCGCTTGACTTGCGCAAGGATGAGCCGTACTCCTCTTATGACGAATTTGACTTCAACGTGCCCGTGCGCAGCGGCGCAGATGCCTATGCCCGGTTCTGGGTGCGGGTGGACGAGATTTATGAGGCTATGAAGATTATCGAGCAGGCGATTGACAAAATTACTCCGACTGGGCCTTACACTTCCAGCAACCGCAAGGTGAGCCTGCCTCCCAGGGAGGAAATCTACGGAAACATGGAGGCCTTGATTCACCAGTTTAAACTGGTGACGCAGGGATTTGTGGTGCCGGCAGGGGAAGTGTATCAGGCTGTGGAAGGGCCGCGAGGCGAGATGGGATTCTATATTGTCTCGGACGGCGGCACCAAGCCTTACCGATGGCGGGCGCGGACTCCATCTTTCTATAATCTGCAGACAATGCCGCTCATGTGCAAAGGCGGGTTGGTGGCGGATGTGATTACTGCCATCGGCAGTATTGACATTATGTTAGGGGATGTCGACAAATGAAGCCGGAGTGGAATCAGTGGGCCCGGGAATTTAAAGAGCAGTACCCGGGTGCCAACTCTGCGTTAATGCCGTTGCTGCACCGAATACAGGCCGAAGAAGGCTGGCTGTCTGATGAGACCATTCACGATGTCGCCACCCTCTTTGACCTGCCGGAATCATACGTAGAATCGGTGGCCTCGTTTTACTCGCTGTTTTTCCGAAACCAGGTAGGCAAGAAAGTCGTGCATGTCTGTGTGGGACTGTCCTGTGCCTTAGCCGGCTCCGACCGGCTGATGGAGAACCTCGAGCACCGCCTGGGCATAAAAGAAGGCCAGACGACAGCGGATGGAGAGTACACCCTGCTGGAGGCGGAGTGCCTGGCCGCCTGCAATCAGGCGCCCGTGGCCCAGGTCAACCTGCGCTATTTTGAAGGGCTGGACCCTGAGCGCGCCGATGTGCTGCTGGAATCCAGCAAGTCTCCGGAGGAAGAGGTGAAGCCATGAGCCAGAAGTATTATCTGCTGCGCAACCGCGAAGTCGCGGACATTGACCGCATGGACGTCTACCTGGCTCACGGGGGCTACCAAGCCCTCAAGACCGCCCTCACCGACTACAAGCCGGAAGAATTGGTCGACCTCGTGAAGAAATCCGGGCTCCGGGGCCGGGGGGGCGCCGGCTTTCCCACCGGAATGAAGTGGGGATTCTTGCCCAATGACGGCCGCAAGCGCTACCTGGTTGTCAATTCTGATGAAGCAGAACCCGGGACCTACAAGGACCGGGAAATCATTGAAAAAAATCCTCACCAGCTCGTTGAGGGTATTATTATTTCCAGTTATGCCACCAAAGCCCGCGAAGCCTACATATATTGCCGGGGAGAGTTCCTATTTGGAGCGGAGCAGCTGCAGCGGGCGGTCTCCGAGGCGTACGCGGAAGGATTTTTGGGTGAGAACATCCTGGGCTCGGGGTTCTCCGTGGATCTGAAGGTCTACCGGGGCGCTGGCGCTTACATTTGCGGCGAAGAGTCGGCTTTGTTGGAGTCTCTGGAGGGACGGCGCGGGAATCCGCGGCTGAAACCGCCGTTCCCTGCGATTGCCGGACTTTACGGCGGGCCAACCGTGGTGAATAACGTGGAGACCATCACCAATGTGCCCGCTATCGTCACCTACGGGGCCGAGTGGTACACCAGCATGGGAACCGCCAAGAGTCCCGGAGTCAAGATTTTCAGTGTCAGCGGGCGGGTGTCCCGCCCCGACAACTATGAAATCCCCTTGGCCACGCCCCTGCGGTCCTTGATTGACGATTACGCGGGCGGTGTGCTTCCGGGACATAAGATTAAGGCAGTCATTCCCGGGGGCAGTTCCGTTCCCTTGCTTCTGCCTGACAAGCTGGATACGCCCTTGGATTACGAATCGGTGCTGCAGGCAGGATCCATGCTGGGATCCGGAGGGTGCATCGTTCTGGACGACAGCGTCTGCATGGTGGGGGCGACGGCGCGCCTGGTCAAGTTTTACCGGGAAGAGTCATGCGGGAAGTGCACTCCGTGCCGGGAAGGCACGTACTGGATGACCGACGTGCTGGACCGGATCGAGAGGGGTCAGGGCACTGAAGAGGACCTTGACACTCTTATGGATATTGCTGACAACATCGGCGGGAAATGTTTCTGCCCGCTGGGCGATGCCTCCTTGGGGGTCCTGGTCAGCGCTATGAAGTTCTTCCGTGACGAGTTCGAGGCACATGTGCGTGAACACGCATGTCCGATGGGAGCGAAGCTATATGATACGGTTAACCATTGATGGTCAGGAAGTCACGGTGCCTGAAGGCACAATGATTGTGGATGCAGCCGCCAGGCTCGGGGTGGATGTGCCGGTTTACTGCTATCATCAGGCACTCGGACCTTTAGGCGCCTGCCGGATGTGTCTGGTGCAGGTCGAGAAGATGCCGAAACTGGTTACGGGGTGCACCACTGCCGTCGCAGAGGGAATGGTGGTGCACACCAAAGGCAGTGCCGTCGAAAAGGGCCGCAAGGGCGTGCTGGAATTTTTGCTCATCAACCATCCGCTCGACTGTCCAGTCTGCGACAAGGGAGGCGAGTGCTACCTTCAGGACTATACCTTTGAGTACGGTCCGGGTCACGGCCGCTTCCAGGAGCCCAAAATCCAAAAAGTGAAAAACGGGCCGATAAACGACCTCGTGCTGATTGACCAGGAGCGCTGTGTGCTCTGTCAGCGCTGTGTGCGCTTCATGGGGGACTACGTGGGAGAGGAGCAGCTGCTGCTTGAGGGGCGGGGAGTGGAAACTGTCGTGACGACGGTGGACCACCAGCCTGCCACCAGCCAGTTCACCGGCAATGTGATTGACCTCTGCCCTGTGGGCGCGCTATTGTCTGCGCCGTACTACCACAAAGGGCGGCCGTGGAATATTGACCGCCACAGCACAGTTTGCCCGCACTGCCCCGTCGGCTGCTCCAGTCTGGCGACCACGCGGGAGAGCCACATCATCCGCCTGGAAGGGCGGCCGGTTCCCGACCGAGATTGGGGCTGGCTGTGTGACCGCGGCCGCTTTGGATACGATTTTGGCTACCATGCTGACCGGATTGCCGATTCATGGGTCAAGGAGCGGGCCACTTCAGCGGCCCAGGCGACCCGAGATGTCGCCGAATGGATGCAGCAGACGAACGCCCAATACGGGCCGGGCAGCATCGGGTTTGTGATGGGGGGACAGTTTACGGCCGAAGAGGCCCATTTGATCAAAAAGTTCGCGCACGATGTGGCGCAAAGCGACAATGTCGCCGTGATGCGCAATGTCCGCGGCTATCTTCCTGCGGCGCTGAATGGCACCTTTCAAGATCTGACAGAGGCAGACACCGTCGTGTTTGTCGGAGTCGATCCGTATGAAGCGGTGCCGGTGGTGCATCTGAAGCTGCGCGACCGCCTGCGTCACTTTTCCCAGTTGAAAGTCCTGGGGGTCGGGCCCCGCAGGCTGACTCGGGACACCATGCCGGGACAAGATTATCTGGTGGCAAGCCAGGATGAGGCGGTATTTTTCGCCCGGGCGCTAGCCGCCGCCGCCAAGGACGGGCCCGGGGTGCAGATGCTGGTAGATTCTGTCCGGGACTACGTTCTACCCGTATCCGACGAGGACATTGAAGCCTTTGGGCACGCGCTTGTTGACGCGGAACACCTGAGTCTCTTGTGGGACGGCGAAAACGCTGCCATGGCAGAGGTTCTGGCCGTGTTGGCCGGGCTCCGGGAGAAGCCGACAGCCGTGCTGCCGACGTTTGGCCCGGTAAACTGGCGGGGCTATGAGCAGGCCGGAATTGACCCCCGTTATGGCAACGTCGAAGAACTGCTGAACAAAACCCGGACGGGAGAGATCCGGATGCTGGTGCTGTGGGGCGCAGACCTCACCCGAGACCTGCCGGACCGCCAGCTGGCCGAGCAGGCGCTGGCAAAAGCCGACTATGTGGTTTCGGCGCAAGTGGTGCCGCCTCTCGACATGCCCTATATAGACGCTTTGCTCCCTGTTGCGACTTGGGGCGAAGTGGAGGGAACCTACGTGAATATGGAGGGACGGCTGAGCATTGGCGCGGCCGGGGTGCAGCCGCCGGGGCAGGCGAGGCCTACCCGGACTTACGTGGCGAACTGGGGAAGGCTTTTCAGGCAGGATTTCGGACTGGATGACGAGTGGGACCCGTTCGACAGCGCCCAGGGCGACCTGATTGCGCGGGCTGGGAATAATCAGGGCCCGGCACAGGCTGTGCCACGCCCGGGCACGCGGGATGCATCCCAGGAGTGGACCATTATTGAGGGCGACTGGGTGATGGAAAACGGCATGCCTTCTGAGATTCTGGAGCCGCGCGAAACGGAATTTGCGGCGCGGGTGAGCCCTGAGGATGCTGCGCGTTTGGGCATTGGCGAGCACGGCGGGTACGTGGAAGCTCAAACTGCCGGAGGCACCGTGATGATTGGGGTGCAAAGAGACCCGGCGATTGTGGAGCGCACGCTGTGGATCCCCCGCGGCAGCCGGCATGACTGGGCCCAACATTTGGAAGGCCTGGTAAAACTGACCCGGCCTGAGGAGGTGCCGAGCGTATGATTCTGCAGCTGGTCATTCTCATCGTGAAGATTATTCTCCTTATTTCCCTGCTGATGCTGGGGTTCGCGTACACGACGCTGTTTGAACGGCGCCTGCTGGGGTTTTTCCAACTGCGGCTGGGCCCGAACCGGGTAGGGCCGTTCGGGCTGATGCAGCCGCTGGCCGACGGGCTGAAAATGGCATTGAAAGAAGATCTCATGCCGGCTTTGGCGGATAAGTCTGTGTTTCGGCTTGCGCCGGTGTTTTCCCTGTTCGCCGCGCTTTGCGTGGATGCGGTCATCCCATTCGGAGCTCCTAT
>DAHWJO010000379.1:0-778 GCA_027344105.1 Sulfobacillus sp. | reverse complement strand
CATGCTGCGCGTGCTCCAGTGAGTGACTGCCTCCGGCTTACTTTGCGTAGTCAATTCCACCAGACGCGCGACATCGACCTTCACGGGTGGTGCGCCACGCGGTAGGTCACGTTCAATACCGGCCAACCGGTGCTCCAGATAACGCTGGCGCCAACGCGCGACTTGCATGCGATCTACCCCTAAGCGATCCGCAATCTCTTTGTTTTGCAGACCATCTGCCGCCAGTAGCTGCGTATTCCGGGGCATCGTGGGCACCCATTCCGTTTGATCATGTCGTGGTCAGGATGACTGCCGGCAGCGAGATAGCGGAAGGCTACGGAATCGTAGGTGGCCTGTTCCAGCTTGCGGCTGGAAAACAAGCCGTTGGCGTAACCGTAGACCAGAATGGCCAACAGCGTTGCCGGATGATAAGGCTTGCAGCTTCGACCCGCATATTGCTTGACCAGACTTGATACATCCAGTTGCTCGATCACCTCAACGATAAAGCGGGCGAGGTGTCCTTTAGGGAGCCAGTCCTCCATGGACGGAGGCAGAAGATAACTGGTCTTGCGGTCGGGGTCGATAAAGTGGGCCATCGTTCACTCATCATATTGAATATAAATAATTATATCTCATAATGAGGCTGAACGAAACTCCGACAGGCTGCTAGACGGCAAGGCATTGCATGCGCTGATTCGGGGCGTGACTGCACCAGTCAAAGCAGCCTCGGCTGCACCGGCTGTTGCCTCAAGTGCGCCTGTCTGCCCGATTTGCCAGAGTGCGATGGAGAAACGGATCG
>DAHWJO010000378.1:0-781 GCA_027344105.1 Sulfobacillus sp. | reverse complement strand
CAGCGTCCAGGACGCAAGCGGAAGATCGTGCCATGAAAAGTCCGCTGCCATACCTGGGCGGGAAAAGTCGCATGGTAGAGAAAATTCTGCCCCTGCTGCCCTCTCCGGATCGTCATCTGACTTACGTCGAACCCTTTTGCGGCGGGGCGTCCCTGTTGTTTGCCCGGAGGCCAGTGGGCATCGAGGTCATCAACGACCGCAATGGGGATGTGATGCATTTTTTTCGCATCCTGCGGGACCAGGGTGACGCTCTCCGAGAGTATCTGCAAAACACGCCTTACGCCCGCGCGCTGTATGCATTCTGGTCGGCCCCCCGCTATCGATGTGGCACCGATCTGGAACGGGCCGCAAGAACGTTCTTTTTGGCCAGGGCATCTTTCATGGCAATGGCCCAGCGGGACGAAGACCGCGCTCCCGTAGGTTTTGCGGTGGCGAAGTACCTGGATAACCGCGCCCGGGCCATGATGAATAAAGTCGATGATGAACTGGTCCGCGTCCGGGACCGTCTGCGGCATGTGGTGATAGAGAACGAGGATGTCCTGGAGATCATCGACAGGTACGACAGTGAGAATGCCGTGCTGTACTGCGACCCGCCTTATGTAGAGGAAACAAGAAAAGGTGGAGGGTATGCCTTCGAGTACAGCGACGAGGATCATGTACGGCTATTAGAGCGTCTGAAACAAAGCCCTGGATATGTGGCAATTTCTGGATATGCGCACCCGATCTATGCCGAGGCTCTGGAGTCCCAGGGCTGGGAGCGCCATGATTTTCCCCTGCACTG
>DAHWJO010000377.1:0-781 GCA_027344105.1 Sulfobacillus sp. | reverse complement strand
GTTTCCTGCGGCCCGCCGTTCAAAAAGACTGCCGTCGGGGGCGATTTGGATGACTGTTAACCAGCGGTTGTTCACTAACTGGCCAAGGGCTCCGTTACCATCAATGATGCGATCCATGGCTTCTATGGGTGCTTCAACAAAGGCAGATAATCGCAGAGGCTCGTGCTGTAACCCGCTGCTACTATCCCGTAGGGACTGCTCCGACAGCCCAATGCGCAGGTCACCCCCGTTACCCTCCAGGACACCAATGGTTCCGCCAACCACGTTGTGCAATACCTTGTTACCACAACCTTGCCGTTGGTTATCGACAATGGAGCCGTAGTACTGCATGTTGATCCAGTTGGCCACCACTAGAGGCGCGGTCATGATCAGGGTTAAAACCGCAAAGTCCGGATCCTTCCCTACATCGTAGTCGTGGAGGAACGCTCGGCCGGCAAGATTCATCTCGCGGGTACGCCAACGAGGCGCGGCAATAAAAGCAGCGTTCCCCGCCAAAGCCCATTCTGGACGCACCTGAGACCAATCTCGTCCGCGATAGGCCATGTTTCGAGCCACTGTCTCCGGGTCCCGTACATCGGGCTCCAGACGCAACATCCTTTCCAAGCGGGTGAGATTGGCCGCCTTTTCCAAAGCTTGTCGCAACTCGGCAAGGAGTCCGGCATCCAAGCGGGGATCATCCATCCCACCCAGGATTTCGACCCGATCAGTTGTCGTGTCGTGGAGTGCGGGCAGGAAGCAACAGCGTGGATCCAGATCCCAACCTTTGTCTACCAGAGACTTA
>DAHWJO010000376.1:0-791 GCA_027344105.1 Sulfobacillus sp. | reverse complement strand
ATCCGCCTGTAACCTAGCCACCAGCCGGATCGTGAACGGGACCATGCGATGGACCCGCGCGCGGCCCTCACGCAGCAACTCACGGGCTCGTGCCGGATGGCACGGCATGAGTGGCTTCTTCCTTTTGTCCAATACCAATATGTGCATAAACATTACTCCTTAATCTCGCCTTGCGGCGGTGACGTGGGCCTTGCGGCACATCTCCCCTCGGGAATGTCTGCAACCGGCTCCACTCTTTCGAGTGCGGACGAAACCTTCGGGCCTTTACCTTTGCCCAGCATGATCCCAACCTTCCAGTGTCCGGGGCTGAGGAAGCATCCCGGAGTGGGTCTTAGATACTGAACGACCTGTTACAAACGTCTGCCAACGTCTCACGACGTTACTCGGCTCCCTGGTCAACCCAGCCTGCGTACTGCCTTGCAAGCTCCGGCCTTCAGGCCGGGGTAGTTGACCCCTACTCAACGACATTCTGGGATGGGTCTCCATCCCGTCTTTTTCCGCCGCCGTCTACTGGCTCCTGCGCCACGCGTCGTGGCGCCCATTCACGGAACGTTATTGGTTCCCAGAAGAAGCGCTCTGGATGGATGCGCACCCGGTCTTTTTGGTGCTGCTCCTGACCTTCGCCTATGTCGGAATTCTCTATGTGGCCGCATGGATGCTCCAAGCCTCCACCGATTACCGTGTCCTGGAGTGGTTTTGCATTGCCATTTACGGTATGGGGGTAGTCCTCGCATCCGTATCCATATACGCAGCCTTCAACCCGCTCCCCGTCCCGTCCTGGGTGGCCGGTT
>DAHWJO010000375.1:0-798 GCA_027344105.1 Sulfobacillus sp. | reverse complement strand
GCCACCAGCTGCTGCAAGCGACCATCATCCACAGCAATGACCCTGTGGAATCGCTGCAGGTCGGCCAGATTCTCCAAAGCTATGTCCGCAAGAGGCTGTCAGAGCGTGACCTCATCGTTGACGGCCAGGACCTGGACAAGATTCTTAAAAAACTCGATGCGGCGGGACAGCCTGTAGTGCCCACCGTGCAGCATTTTGACAGTTCCCCCAACAGCCCGCACGGCGACGATGATTTCTTTGCGGACGACGAGGAAGAGTTTTGGGAGAACGAAGAAATGTTCGACGGCAGGCCTGACGACGTCCACGTCGGGAGGGATTTGCCAAAGTGAACGGCTTGTGTGCCGCTTAGAGGTCATGCGCATAACGGACCTCGGCTGCCGGGGGAGAGTCAAACTGTTCGTGGTAGAGCCGGGCATAAAGCCCGGGGTGCGTGAGCAGTTCCAAGTGGCGGCCCCTTTCCACGATGGAGCCGTTCTCCACGACCACAATCTGGTCAGCGGCGAGAATGGTGGACAGGCGGTGGGCAATGGCGATCACCGTGCGCCCATGGAAGAGCCGGGCCAAGGCATCTTGAATCAGACGCTCGGCATGCGAATCCAGCGAGCTGGTTGCTTCGTCAAGCAGGAGCACCCGCGGGTCCTTCAAGATAGCGCGGGCGATGGCGACCCGCTGCTTCTCCCCCCCTGACAGGCGGTATCCCCTCTCCCCCACGACGGTTTGGAGCCCTTCAGGCAGCTGGTGCAGCAAATCTCCCAGCTGCGCCGCTTCGGCTGCCGCCATGACTTCTTGGCCTGTCGC
>DAHWJO010000374.1:0-801 GCA_027344105.1 Sulfobacillus sp. | reverse complement strand
TAGGAACCAAATCCCGTACATTAGGAACCAAAGACTATTTTAACGTGTTGAAATTAAAAGCTAAAATAACTATTTTCCCGGCTAAAACTCTTTAAAACATATTAAAACATAAAAACCCTTGGCGCCTGTGGAAAACTCAGGCCGTGAAGAAATCTTAAAGAGTGGGCACTTGCCACGGCTTTGCCGTGCCACTCACAGAACTCTCCGGCGGGAACCCTGCTGGTCCCCCTGTCCTCGGTCGCTACGCTCTTTCTCCGGATCGCCCCCCTTTGGGGGCGTTGTCCCCCACTGCCTACGGCAGCGGCTCCCCCTTTCGTTTTTCAAGAAGCGGGGTGGGCTGCTAAAAATGCCCCAAGATCGCCTTTAGCCCCTTGGGTGCCCCCCAATTCTTACCTCGGTCCATTGCGTGCGCTGTAGGGCAAATTTGAGGCCTTGGCGAGGCTGTATCCAAGGTGGGCGGTACTGTCCTGTCAACGGCCCTGCGCCCTGCGCAAACGAACGGAAAAGGAAAAGAACGCATCCGGACGCCCCTGCGCTATGATCCATGTGGGACGTGGGCTAACGCTCGTCGGCGTGCTATTTCTACCCGCCGGCTTCAGCGAGACGGGGTTCGGGGAGCAATGGAACAGCCAACCGGCTTTAGGCACGGCAGAAGGCCAGCCCGTCTGAGAACGGCACAACCGGAAAACGCAAAGGCGGAAAAAGCGGCATCCATCCCCTCTCCCCGTACCCCACCCGTGAAGGCCACATTCGCGGCGCGCCGCAAAGGCCTCAAATTTGCCCTACAGCGCACGCAATGTG
>DAHWJO010000373.1:0-803 GCA_027344105.1 Sulfobacillus sp. | reverse complement strand
ACCCTCATCCCGCCTGGCCTGGTAGTAGGCGAAAACCCCGAGGAGGACACCCGGCGCTTTCACCGTACGCCAGGCGGCGTCACACTCATCACCCCAGGGATGCTCGGCCAACATTTGCATTTCGCGCGCTGAAGCGGTAACTGAGCGGCGTTGAATCTCTGCTTTTTCGGAGATACCGTTCGACTCAAGCGAGGATTTCCTTCCGAAACTTCCCGCTGCCGGTCCTGTAGATACCGTCTTGAGCGAAATTACGCAATCCCAAATTTGGGGTCAAAAGGTTTCCCGGATTTGAGTACGCCGAAAGCCAGATGCAGGAGCTTGCGCATCGCCGCGACCACCACCTGCATGGGGCGTTTGCCATTGAGCAGGAGTCTGTCGCAGAAGGCGGCGATCACGGGATTATGCTGTTTTGCCACCACGGCTGGCAGGTACAGAGCCTTGCGTAACAAAGCATTGCCCGCCTTGGCAATGGGCGTCTTCCCGGCCCATTGACCCGACTGGCGGATGGAAGGATTGAGTCCAGCATAGGCCACTACCTGTTTGACCGAATGGAACCGCTCCAGAGGGCTGAGAAAGGCGAGCAAGGTGGTGGCCGTGTTGTCCCCAATGCCAGGGATGCTGGACAGCAGCTCCTGCTGCTTCTTGAGGCCTGGGTGGTTGTCGATATGGATCTCGATCTGAGCGCGCACTATCTGGATTTGCTGGTCAATGAATTCCAGATGCACCTCAATGGACTGCCGCGCCAGGCCTTCGGCGGATTCCAAGCGGTTGCTCTCCATGTTCTGCAGTGCCAGAAGGTCTCC
>DAHWJO010000372.1:560-810 GCA_027344105.1 Sulfobacillus sp. | reverse complement strand
TGACCAGAATGTACGCTTTTCGGGGGTGCCCACGATCAGCGGAATCACTGCCCACGATCGCCGGAATGCGCAGTTCTCGCCCCCGGCACGGCACCTGCGTTCAGACTCCATATTGCCGATCCGTGACAGCACACCAGGCATGACTGGAACGGGCCAAAGCCTCTGTCATATAAGCAGGTTTACTGATGCCGTTATCTAAAGCCCCTCCTAGCAGCCTGTCGGAGTTAAGATTTTAAAAAATTGTAACACA
>DAHWJO010000372.1:0-550 GCA_027344105.1 Sulfobacillus sp. | reverse complement strand
ATTTTTGCAATCTTTCAGAAAATGGACGATTCATAAAAATCAATGAGTTGCGCGAATAATCCGACAGGCTGCTAGGGCATGAAAAATGCGCGAGAACGCCTATGCGCATGACGCTCGATCCTGCTGGATTGAATACCGCCCATCTGGGAATATCTACAGACGAACACCTTCATCTTCATTAATGTTGGTTAACTGCAATAATAAATATATTTAACTTTTATTAAACGGAAATCTCCCCTATACTGCTTTCCAGTTATCGGCACGCTGAGAGCTCCCGATAAACCCTGTGGAGAGAATTTCTCCCTTTAGCGTAAAGATGGGCGAGCACTGAGGTTTCGAGGCAAATGCAGTGAGCGTTCGTGGATAGCGCAAACCTCTGCAAAAGCAACCTGTCGAAAAACGGTATCACATTCAACCGATGTGTACGAAGAAGGGATTGTCCTAGGACACGCCTAGCAGTGCTGAGCCTGAAAAGAGAAGCGTACGGAGTCTGTTCATGACAAAAGGATAGCAAAAAAACGCATTTGCTTTAATTGTGTGGATTTCTCAC
>DAHWJO010000371.1:0-813 GCA_027344105.1 Sulfobacillus sp. | reverse complement strand
CTACCCCGCCCTAAAAGGACGGGGCTTGCAAGGATGTACGCAGGTTGGGTTGACCAGGGGGCCGGAGTGATCCGGCAGACGTTGGATACGGGTCGCTCAGACGCACCAGTGGATGCTTCCTCAGTCCACTGCTCTGCAAGGTTGGGATCGTGATGGCGAAAGGTAAAACGCCGAAGGTTTCAGCCGCTGCTGGAAACAGCAGGAGCCGGTATCCATCCGCCCCGAGGGGAGATGGGACGTGAGTTCTACGTCACAAGGTGCGTAAGCACTAACCGTTTAGGGAGATAGTACATGGCTGTATTTGTACTCGACAAAAGGAAGCGACCGCTGATGCCGTGCTCGGAGAAACGGGCTCGGTTGATGCTGGAGCGCGGGCGCGCACGGGTGCATCGCATGGTTCCGTTCACGATCCGGCTGGTGGATAGGTTACAGGCGGATTCTGTGTTGCAACCGTTACGGTTAAAGCTGGATCCGGGCAGCAAGACCACGGGGCTCGCGCTGGTACGGGAGAAAGAGACGGTGGACGGTTCTACGGGCGAAATCGTCCGCGCCATTACCATCCTCATGCTGCTGGAACTGAAGCATCGGGGCCACGCTATCCGCGACGCTATTACCAGCCGTGGCGCGTTCCGGCGGCGTCGGCGCGGAAAGTTGCGGTACCGGCCCGCCCGCTTTAATAACCGGACGAAACCGGCAGGCTGGCTGGCGCCCAGCCTGCAACATCGGGTGGATACGGTGTTGGCCTGGGTGAACCGGCTGATGCGTCTGGCGCCGGTGACGGCGCTGTCGCAGGAACTGGTGCGGTTTGATATG
>DAHWJO010000370.1:295-814 GCA_027344105.1 Sulfobacillus sp. | reverse complement strand
GTTATACACCCCGACGGATCGCTCTCGGTATCCGATGATGGCAGGGGTATTCCCGTGGACATACACCTGGAAGAAGGGCGGTCCGCAGCGGAAGTCATTATGACGGTACTGCACGCTGGCGGGAAATTCGACGAAAATTCCTACAAGGTATCTGGTGGCTTACACGGGGTCGGCGTGTCGGTCGTCAATGCGCTATCCACCAAACTGACACTGGCCATCCGGCGGGAGGGGGAACTATGGGAGCAGGAGTATCATTGCGGAGATCCTGTAGCCCCCATTGCGGCAAAGGGTCCGGCTAAGGGCACGGGGACTACCGTGCATTTCTGGCCAGACCCGGAGGTTTTTGAAAGTACCGAGTTTTCTTTTGCACGCCTGGAAAAGCGATTTAGGGAACTGGCCTACCTGAACGATGGTTTGACCATTCTTCTCAACGACGAACGTGGTGACTGCGCATTCCGGCGATCGTGGGCAGTGATTCCGCTGATCGTGGGCACCCGCGAAAAGCGTACATTCTGGTCA
>DAHWJO010000370.1:0-287 GCA_027344105.1 Sulfobacillus sp. | reverse complement strand
GGTCAAGTTTTGGTGTTTCCTGAGTATCACGATGACGGCGCAGGGAGTCCCCTTTCAAATCGAGTCGGTGGGCACTTTGCAGCAACCGGTCCAGCACCGCATCGGCCACGGTCGGTTCACCCAAGTATTCGTGCCAATGGTCCACAGGGAGTTGGCTAGTAATTAGCGTGGCTCGTTGGTTCACCCGATCATCAATGATCTCCAACAAATCTCGCACGTCTTCCCCGTTCATGGGGGCAAGCCCCCAGTCGTCTAAGATAATCAAATCCACCTTGGCAAGCGTATTC
>DAHWJO010000036.1:0-23795 GCA_027344105.1 Sulfobacillus sp. | reverse complement strand
GAGCGGGACTCGATCACCCCGGCCGATTCGAACTTGCGCAGGGCATTGACAATCACGGAACGGGTAATGCCGACGCGGTCTGCAATTTTCGATGCGACCAATAGCCCTTCTTCTCCACCCAGTTCATCGAAGATATGCTGAACCGCTTCCAGTTCGGAATAGGACAAGGTGTCAATGGCGACCTTGACGGCTGCCTTCTTGCGGGCTTCCATCTCTAGCTCATCGGACTTCGACCGCAGTATCTCCATTGCCACCACTGTCGCTCCATACTCGGCCAGGACCAGGTCCTCGTCGTTGAACTCCCGTCCAAAGCGGGAAATCACCAGAGTGCCTAACCGGTCTCCCCCGCCATTAACAGGAACCACCGTGGTGATCTTATTCTCGTATAAACAGGCTTTATCCCGGAAAAACACACATTTGCGCGATTCCTGGGACACATTGGGATAGGTTTCATCGACCTTGAGCAACCCATTGTTATAGGTGGCGGGAAATGTCTCTTCGGCGAGGACCTCCTGTATCATGATGTCGCATTCAAAACCGTCCAATAAGCTGTAGCCAAGAATCTTTCCGCGGCGGCTTACGACGTACACGTTGGCTTGAATGAGTTCACTGAGAATTTTAGCCATTTCTTCGAAATTCACTGGATGCCCTGCTGTTCGCTGCAGCAACCGATTAATGCGTCGTGTCTTTTCCAATAATTCCTCCACGACATGCACCTCCTTGATTCGACAACATTCCCTGTCGTCGCAATTTTCACCACTTGAGTATACCACAGCGAAGTTCTATTGTGTAAACGAAAATAAACATTCAGAGTATATATCGATTGATGTCAATATTCTCTGCGATCTTCGCCAGCCGCTGCTGCACATACGCCGAGGTGATCGGAATCGTCTGGCCCGTTAATTCCGGTGCCGAGAAATTCAGCTCTTCCAGCACTTTTTCCAAAATCGTGTGCAACCGCCGGGCCCCGATATTCTCGGTATCACGGTTCACCTGAAAGGCATAACGGGCCATTTCCCATAAAGCCCCGTCATCAAACTCGACGACGACGCCTTCGGCTCCCAGCAAGGCTTGATATTGCGTGATGAGGGAGTGGCGGGGTTCCGTCAAAATCTTATAGAAATCTTCCTCCGTCAGGGCGTTGAACTCCACCCGGATGGGAAACCGTCCCTGCAGCTCAGGAATGAGATCGCTGGGCTTGGCCACATGAAAGGCTCCCGCGGCGATGAACAGGATATGGTCTGTCTTGACAGGCCCGTATTTTGTGTTGATGGTAGATCCCTCCACAATGGGGAGGATATCACGCTGAACTCCTTCCCGTGACACATCCGGCCCGTGTCCCTCATGGCTGCTGGAGGCGATTTTGTCAAACTCATCAATAAAGATGATGCCCTCCTGCTCAGCCCGCCAAACTGCATCGGCGTGGGCGGCATCGGTATCGATCAGTTTTTGAGCCTCCTCCTGCGTGAGCACCTTGCGGGCTTCGGCCACCGTCATCTTCCGGCGCTTCGTCCTCTTGGGCAGGATGCCGGAAAACATCTCCCCCAAATTCATCTGGTTGTCCTCGCTGCCCGGCATGTTGCCCATCATCGGCAACTGGGGGCCTGCATCCTCCACATCGATCTCCACAACCTCGTGCTCCATCGCCTTCATGCGGATTTTGTCGCGAACTTTCCGCCGTTCCTCTTCAATGCGGTGGCGGTCTTCCACACTGACGCTGGAACTGGGTTTGTTTTGACGGGCGCCCCCAAACAGCGCTTCCAGAGGATTCACATTGGCCGACGGCTCCTCCGGGTAGGGCACCAGAGCGTCCACCAGCCGGTCCTCCGCAATGCGTTCCGCCCGGTCCTGAACCGCTTGCGAGCGCTCCTCCTTGACCATGCGCACACTGGTCTCCACCAAGTCGCGGACCATCGCATCCACGTCGCGGCCGACATAACCCACCTCGGTGAATTTAGTCGCTTCCACTTTGATGAACGGCACCCGCAGCAAGCGGGACAATCTGCGGGCCACTTCTGTCTTGCCCACGCCGGTGGGCCCGATCATCAAGATATTTTTCGGCGTGATGTCCTCTTGCAGTTCCGGGTCAAGTTGGCTCCTGCGCCACCGGTGCCGGAGCGCTATGGCTACCGCCCGCTTGGCGTCATCCTGCCCCACGATGTACCGGTCCAGTTCTTCGACAATCTTTCTTGGCGTCATCAACCTATCGTCCATTTCGGATGCCTCCCTACCCCAGTGTCTCAACCGTCAAATGATGGTTGGTGTAAATGCAGATGTCCGCCGCGATGTCCAGGGAACGCCGCACCACTTCGTCCAGCGCCATAGGCTGTTCCATTGACGTGAAGGCCCGGGCCGCCGCCAGTGCGTAACTCCCGCCGGAGCCGATCGCGGCAATAAAGTCGTCGGGCTCGATGACCTCTCCCGTTCCGGAAAGAATGAAGAGGTGTTCTTGGTCCGCCACCAGCAGGAGGGCTTCCAGTTTGCCCAGCATCCGGTCTGTCCGCCACTCCCGGGACAGAGACACGGCCGCCCGGGACAGATTGCCGTGGCTCTCCTCCAGTTTCCCCTCAAAATGCTCAAACAGGGTCAGCGCATCGGCCACCGACCCGGCAAATCCCGCTAGCACTTTGCCATGGTACAGCCGCCGCACTTTTACCGCCGTGTGTTTCATGACAGTATTCTGTCCAAAGGTGACTTGCCCGTCCCCTCCTATAACCGCCTTGCCGTCCTTTACCATTCCCAGCACCGTAGTGCCGTGAAACTCCAATTCCGCCACGTTCCATCCTCCTTGTTCCGCCCCACGGCCAGCATATCAGGCCCTGGGGTGTGCATGTTGATACACTGAGGCAATATGGTCCTGGGAGACCAGGGTGTACAGCTGGGTCGTGCGCAGCATGCTGTGTCCCAAAAGTTCTTGAATCACGCGCAGGTCGGCGCCATTCACCAGCATGTGGGTGGCAAAAGAATGGCGCAG
Source organism: Sulfobacillus sp. (assembly GCA_027344105.1). Lineage (GTDB taxonomy): Bacteria > Bacillota > Sulfobacillia > Sulfobacillales > Sulfobacillaceae > Sulfobacillus. The sequence continues at coordinate 20,821 of DAHWJO010000036.1, read as the reverse complement.
CCAGTGCGGACTGACATTGCGCTGGATTGCCCCTCTCGCCAGCACCACCTTGATGATGCGCCGAACACTGCGTGTGGTGAGCCGCGTCCCCCGGTAGTTGAGGAAGACGGCCTGGGTGCCGTGCCGCGCCAGCGCTGGACGGCCCCCGCGGAAATACTGCGCCAGAGCCTCTCGGGCCTTCGATCCAAAAGGTACAATGCGCTGTTTCCCGCCCTTTCCCGTCACATGGACAAAAGAGGTGTCCATGTCAATGTCCGTCAGGTTCAAGGATACCGCTTCCTGGCTGCGCAGTCCCGATCCATAAAGGATCTCCAGCAGTGCCCAGTTGCGCAGCCCCAGAGGTCCCGGCCGCAACCTGGCCTGCTCCATCAGGTCATGCGCCTCGTCCATCGTCAGGGTCCGCGGCAGCGCGGGGCGGAACCGGGGAGCCAAAAGGCGCTGCGCCGGATTGTCCTCCCTGAATCCCTGCCGCTGCGCGAACCGGTAAAAGCTGCGCACCACTGCGATCTTCCGGGCCACTGTCCTTGGCGAGAGGCCTCCCTCCAGAAGGGCTGCGCCCCACCGCCTCAAGTCCCGGCTCTCCAATTGTCCATAGGGTCCGGCAAACTCCGCCAGTTGCCTGAGATCTTGGGCGTAGGCCTGAATGGTATGCTCTGACGCCTGCTCCACATTCAAAAGCGTCCGCAGATAGTAAGACACCCACTCGCTCTCAGGACGCATGGCGCGGCATCCTCTGGCCCATTTCCTCGACGTGCGCCGTCATCTTCGCCATCGCCCGCGTCCGCAGCCACTGCCTGCGGACTTTCTTTTCGTGAATGCTCTGAATGTCCGGAGGCAGCTCAAATAGACCAAAATTGGCATTCATCGGCTGAAAGTGCTCGGGCGCTGTATGGGTAATATAATAAGCCAAAGCGCCCATCATTGTCTCGCGGGGAAAAGCTAGAGGCTGGAGGCCGGCCAGGTGGTCGGCCAAATGCACAGCGGCCATGATGCCCGTCGCCGCCGACTCCACGTACCCCTCCACCCCTGTCATCTGCCCCGCAAACCATAAGTCTTCGCGCCAGCGGGTATTGAGAGTCGGGTGCAGCAGCGCCGGCGACTTCAGGTAGGTGTTGCGGTGCATCACCCCGTAGCGGGCGAATTCGGCGTGGGCCAGAGCCGGAATCATGCCCAGCACCCTCTTCTGTTCTCCCCAGCGGAGGTTGGTCTGAAATCCCACCAAACTCATCAGCGAGCCCACCGCGTTGTCTTGCCGCAACTGGACCACGGCATAGGGGCGGCGGCCGCCTTCAAACGGATTTTCCAAGCCTATAGGCTTCATCGGGCCGTATAGCGGAGTTTTGAGACCTCTGCGCGCAATTTCCTCAATGGGCAGGCACCCCTCAAAAAATGCACTGGACTCGAAGTCGTGTCCCGGGTGCTGTTCCGCCTCCACCAGCGCCGCATGAAACGCTTGGTACTCGGCCTTCGTCAGAGGACAGTTCAGATAGTCCCGGCTGCCTTCCCGGGATCCCCAAAAAGCATGGTCCATGTCCACGCTGTCCGTCAGCACAATGGGAGCAGCCGCATCAAAAAAAGACAGCATGCTGTCTCCGAGCGCCTGCTGGATCGCCGCCGACAGCAGCTGGTGCGTCAGGGGACCTGTGGCAATAATCGCAGGCCCGGGAGGAATCTCCGTGACGGTTTCTGGGTGCACAGTGATATTGGGATGGTCCACAATGCTTTGGGTGACGGTTTTGCTAAAAATTTCACGGTCCACAGCCAGAGCCGAGCCGGCCGGAATCTGGGCGGCGGCCGCGGCTTGCAGCACCAGGGAATCAAAGAGCCGCATTTCGTCTTTCAGCAGGGAGGCCGGAGCCGTACCCTGCGTGGAGCCCAGCGAGTTGGAACAGACCAATTCGGCGAAATCTCCGGTCGTGTGGGCAGGAGTCATGGTGTGGGGGCGCATTTCGTATAAGTGCACGGCAATTCCCCGCTGGGCCAGCTGCCACGCCGCTTCCGAACCGGCCAGGCCCCCGCCCACCACGACCGGCTCACTGGGCTTGCTCTTCTTCATACCCGCACCCCTCCCGAAGGCACATCAAACTGTCGTGGCTTCCCCGCCGCTTGAACGCCATACTTGAGCCGCAGCGGGGGCACACCTTGTCGCTCGGCCGATTCCATGTAACAAAATCACATTCAGGGTACCCCACGCAGCCATAAAATGTCCGTCCCTTGCGGGTCCTGCGGACGACCAGGTCCTTATGGCACTTGGGACACAGCGCGCCGGTCTTTTCCATGTAAGGTTTCGTGAAGTCACATTCCGGATAGCCTGAGCACGCCAGGAATTTGCCGAACCGGCCATACTTGACAATCATGGGCCGCCCGCATTTTTCGCAGACCTCATCGGTCTCTTCTTGCGGCAACTCAATCTTCTCAATATCTCCGTCAGCCCTCTCCAGCTCTTCCGCAAACTGCCCGTAAAATCCGCTCAGGACATCTTGCCAGACCATTTCATCCGCCGCCACATGGTCAAGCTCCGTTTCGATCGCCGCAGTAAAACGGGTATCCACAATTTCCGGAAAATAGTGTTTCAAAAGGTCAACGACCACCCGGCCCAGGTCTGTCGGAATCAGTTTTTTCTGTTCCCGGCGCACATAATCCCGGTGAAGGAGCGTCTCGACAATAGGCGCATAGGTGGAGGGCCGGCCGATGCCCAGTTCCTCCAGCATTTTGACCAGACTCGCCTCCGTGAACCGGGGCGGCGGTTCTGTAAAATGCTCCTGAGCGTCGAGAGTCTTGATGGTCAGCTCTGAGCCCGCGGTGAAATGGGGCAGCGGCCGCGCCTTGGTCTCATCGTCGTCGGACGACTGGGGGTCGGCTTCGTCAAAAGATTCCTGGTACACCACCGTAAACCCCGAAAACAGCACACGCGACCCGCTTGCCCGGAACGTGGCCTCGCGGTCCTTGACGGTCAGGTCAACCGTCGTCGACTCATAGACCAAGGGCGCCATCTGACTGGCGACAAAGCGCTCCCAGATGAGGCGGTACAGGCGCAGCTGGTCGCGATTCAAGCTGCCCTTGAGCGTATCCGGGTGACGGTGGATATCGGTGGGGCGAATGGCTTCATGAGCGTCCTGGACTCCCGGTTTCGTCTTGGCGGGCCGTTTCGGGCCATCTGGAGCGAGAAAGGTAGCGCCAAAACGCTCCTCAATGTAGGTGCGGGCATCATCCTTGGCCGCATCCCCGATCCGGGTGGAATCCGTGCGGATATACGTCACCAGCCCCACCGTGCCCTCTCCCGGGACCTCCAGCCCCTCATACAGCTGCTGGGCCAGGCTCATCGTCCGCTTCACTGACAGCCCCAGCTTCCGTGACGCTTCCTGCTGGAGGGTGGAGGTCGTAAAGGGCAGCGCAGGGAAGCGCCTTTTCTCCTTGGTCTTCACATCCCCCACGGTCACCGGCATCCCCACTTGCACGTCCGAGACAATCTGCTCAATTTCGGCGGAGGTCATGCGCCCCTTGCGCCCTAGGGGCGCAACGTAGCGGCTTTGGATCTCGCCGCTGGCGGACCCCGCCAGCATCTCGACGGTGAAATACTGTTTGGGCTGAAACCGGAGCACTTCGTCCTCCCGGTCTACCAGCAGCTTGAGGGCAGCGCTCTGCACCCGGCCCGCAGACAGTCCGGGCCGGACTTTGCGCCACAGCAAGGGCGAGAGCTGGTACCCGACCACGCGGTCCAGCACCCGGCGGGCCTGCTGCGCGTTCACCAAGGCCATGTCGATGGGCCGGGCCTGCTTGATGGCGTGACTGACGGCATCCTTGGTGATTTCGTGGAATTCAATGCGCCGGACATCTTGCGGGGCAATGTGCAAAGCCTCCGCAAGATGCCAGGAAATCGCTTCGCCTTCGCGGTCAGGGTCCGTTGCCAGGTAGATGCGGTCGGATTTTTTGGCTGCGTCTTTCAGTTCCTTAAGCAAGGGACCCTTGCCCCTGATCGTGATATAACGCGGGGCAAACCCATTGGCGACATCCACCCCAAACTGGCTTTTAGGCAAGTCGCGCACATGGCCCATCGATGCCTTCACCTGATATCGCGACCCGAGAAAGCGGCCAATCGTCTTGGCTTTAGCTGGCGATTCCACGATAATCAGAGGTTTAGATCTTGCCATGACAACACCCCCGGTTACAAACGTTTTTCCATTATAGCAAACTGCGGTGTCCCCAAAGGCCACGCTCACACGCAGTTTCCTGCGAGATATTAGCATGACTGTAACAGGGAACTTCTGCGGATGCAAATAATATGCTCTATCCTATGGCGTCGCGGGATAAAATTTTCCTGAGGAATGAGAGGCGGTGGGCCGGTGATGGCCCGTAGGCGAGGAGCATGGCGCGGTGAAACTCGGTAGGGTAGCCTTTATGCTGGGAGAACCCATAAAGCGGAAACTGTTCCGCCAGCACGGCCATATAGCGGTCGCGCACCACCTTAGCCACGATGGACGCCGCTGCAATGCTGGCGGAGAGCCCGTCGCCGTGGACCAGAGGCACCTCCTGCCACGGCCCCCCGATGCGCATGGCGTCGGTCAGCAGCACGCTGGGCGGCTGGCGCAGCTGGCCTACAGCCCGCTCCATGGCGAGGCGGCTGGCGCGAAGAATGTTGACCCGTTCGATAGTCCGGGGCCCGACCATTCCCACCCCCACGTCCAGCGCCAGCTCGCAGATGCTGTGGTAGAGCCGCAGGCGTTGGCGGGGCGTCAGTTTTTTTGAATCGTCGACACCAAAAATCGGCACTGAGGGTTTGAGAACGACCGCCGCAGCCACCACCGGTCCAGCTAGGGGCCCCCGGCCCACTTCGTCAACCCCCGCAACGCGGTCTCCCAGCAGCCAGAATGGCCGCTCCATCTGTGTGAGCCGCTGCCACTCGCTCCGGAGATGCTGGCGCCCAGCGGTCATTGGTCCGCGTCGCCAGGCTTTTCCAGACTGAAACGTCCCAATTTTCCCTGCTGGAACGCGAGCACCACAGCGTCGGCGGCCCGCTGCACATCAACGAGACCCCCGGCGCGCAGATATCCCCGCCCTTTGCCCCACTCAACCCAACCCGACGGGTTGGACGGGCCATGCACCATCTCCCAGATTCTGTCGGCCAGGTCCGTCCTCTCCTCGCCGGATGAGGGCACAATTCCCAGCACTTTCAGCCTCCAGTCATGGGTGTGCCCTGGAGTCACCACGCCTGGCAGGTCGAGCCACTCCCACCCGCCCGGCATGCGGATCCACTGCGGGCCGCGGGTGACTCCCGGCTTGGCTCCGGTCGCCACCCGGTTCTTCCCGACCATGCGGTTGAGCAAGGTGGATTTCCCCACATTGGGGACCCCGACCACCGCCAGCCGGAACGGGGGCGCCAGCACCCGGCTGATAAGGTCTTCCACGTGGTGGCGGGCTTTGGCTTCCTGCGCTGTCACCGCAAAGGCCTCAGTGCCCTGCTGCCGGTAATAGTCAATCCACAGGCGGGTGACGGCAGGATCGGCCAGGTCCGCCTTGTTCAAGAGCAAAATCCGCCGTGCCCGCCCAATCCACTGGGTCATGGGAACGTGCCGGGTGATGGCTGGCGCGCGGGCGTCAGCGACTTCAATAAAGGCTGTCAGGTACGGAGCCAGATCCCGAATCGTCCGCTGCGTAGCCACCATATGCCCTGGATACCAATTGCCTTGTGCCATAGTCTCCCTTTCAGTGGAGCAAGCGAAAATCTGCGATAGGCCACCAGACGACGAATGCTTGTCCCTTGACATTTTTCATGGGCAGCAGCCCAAAATAGCGGCTGTCATAACTTTTAGGACGGTTGTCGCCTTCCACCCACAAGTAGCCGGGCGGGACCTTGGTCGGCGGCACGTTCATAGAGGTGCGGTATTTGAGAAAGGGTTCATGGTAGCGCTTGCCATTGATATAGACCACATTGTTTTGCACACTGATAGTATCTCCAGGCACTCCGATCACGCGCTTTATCCAATCCTGGGTTTTAATGACAGGAGATCGGAACACAATGATCTGGCCAGTTTTCGGTGACTCAAAATCGTAAATCAGCTTGTTGACCAGCACCCGCTCGCCCGTGTGCAGTGTGGGCCGCATGGATATGCCCTCCACCTCGTAGGACTCAAAAACAAATGTGCGGATGAGAAAGGCGAGAACAACGGCCAACACAATTGTTTCAATAACTTCCCAATAACCCTTGCGGCGTTCACTGGACACGGTTGCAGCCCCCCAAAGCTATAAAGATAGCGAAGACACCTCCGGTTGCAGGTGCCTTCGCCACGCATTAGCGCCGTTCTTTAATTCGGGCTGCTTTGCCGCGAAGTTTTCTCAGGTAATACAGTTTGGCACGCCGCACCTTGCCGCGCCGCACCACCTGGATTGATTCCAGGCGGGGCGAATTCATCAGAAAGATCCGCTCCACACCCACGCCATAACTGACGCGCCGCACAATAAACGTCTTCGACAGTCCTGCGCCTTTGATGCCAATGACCACGCCTTCAAAGTTCTGCACACGCTCGCGGTTGCCCTCACGGATCTTGACCGCCACACGCACGCTGTCCCCTGCGCGGAACGCCGGAATGTCCGACTTGAGCTGCTCTTCTTCCAGCAATCGAATGTAATCCAATATTTCCCCCCCTTTACGGGCCACATGAAATTATACCATCCGTCCCAAAGCCCTGCAAACGCTGCGTTACAGTAAATCGGGCCGTCTCTGCCTGGTGCGCGCTTTAGACTCCTCCACTTTCCAGCGGGCAATGCGCGCATGGTCCCCTGACAGGAGGACCTCCGGGACCGGCCGGCTCCGGAACGTCTTCGGCCGGGTAAACTGCGGCCCCTCAAGGCCACCCTCCCCGCTGAATGATTCCTGCACGGCCCCCTCTTCGGCCCCGAGCGCTCCCGGCAAAAGCCGCACTATGGCGTCAATCATGACCATCGCCGGGATTTCCCCGCCCGTCAGAACTACGTCTCCCACCGACACTTCCCGGGCCCCGAGCAGATCCGTCGCCCGCTCGTCGATGCCCTCATAGTGCCCAGCCACTATCACAAGGTGCTCAGCCCGGCTGAGTTCCTGCGCCATCGCCTGGTCGAAGCGCTGGCCCTGGGCTGAGGTGACTACGACTGTGGCGGGGGCGGCGTGATGGGCCAGAGCCCATTCCACCGCGGGTACCACCACGTCCGCCCGCAAGAGCATGCCCACTCCCCCGCCGAAGGGGTAGTCGTCGGTCGTGCGGTGCGGCCCCACCCCAAACCAGCGCAGCGGCACTCTCCGAATGTCGGCCAGGCCATGATCCTGCGCCCTCTTGAGAATGCTGGACGTGACCGGGCCGTCAAACATTTCAGGAAACAGCGTCACCACCTGAATCACCATTATGAGAGATCCTCAAGTCCTGGCGGCAGGTTGACTTCCATGACGTTGTGTGGGAGGTCGACCCGGGACACCACCGATCTGAGGGCTGGCACCAGCAGCGGCGGCATGCCTTCCCGGGCCACCTCAAACACATCCTGATTGCCTCCGGCACGGATAATGTTGCTCAGAATGCCAATGGGCGCCTTGCTGCTGGCGTCGCGGACTTCAAGACCTTCAAGCTCGAACCAGTAGTACTCCCCTTCCCCTAAGGCGGGCAGGGAGTCGATCGGCACGTAGAGGGAGGCCCCGCGCAGCATTTCAGCCTGTTCGCGTGTCGCCACCGACCGCAGCTGCATAATCACCAGCGGAGGACGCGGCTTCACGCTCATAATCTCCTGCGGTCCCTCCAGCCCGTCCACCCAGACGGTTGTCCGAGCCAAAAGACGGTCAGGAAAATCTGTCGTGGGATAGACCCGCAGTTCTCCGTGAATCCCGTGAGGGGAGGTCACCTCTCCCACGCTGACATAGTTCTCCCAGACGTGACTACGCGTTTTTCTCATGTTTTTTAGCCTGTTTAGCCTCGTGAATTGTCTTAAGTATCCCTGCCTGCCTCAATAGTGAACGGGTGGTGTCTGTGGGCTGCGCTCCATTTTGGATCCACGAGATCGCCTTCTCCTCATCTATCTTGACCACCGCCGGATCCTTGGTCGGGTCGTAATAGCCGATTTCCTCAAGAAACTTCCCATCCCGCGGCGCCCGGGAATCGGCCACCACCACACGGTAAAATGGATGTTTTTTTGCGCCCATCCGCCGTAATCTGATCTTTACCAATATATTTCCCTCCCTTCTCTGCTATAGGACCGCAGGAACATTCAGCGCAGATCCGGGAACCCGCGGAAAGGGCATGCGCGGCATTCGTCCGCGGCCTTTCTTGCCTTTCATTTGCTTCATCATCTTCCGCATGTCATGAAACTGTTTGATAAGCCGGTTGACTTCCTGGACGGTGGTCCCGCTGCCCTTGGCAATCCGCAGGCGGCGGCTGCCGTCAATGATCTCAGGTTTGCGGCGCTCGCCTGCCGTCATCGAATTGATGATGGCTTCGACACGGTCCATCCCCTTGTCGTCAACCTGGTCCTTGTATTTGTTGAGTGCTCCCATGCCCGGCAGCATTTCCATCACTTTGGACAGGGGCCCCAGCTTCTTGACCTGTCCGAGCATGGCCTGAAAGTCTTCGAAATTGAAGTCCTTGGTGCCGATCTTCTTGGCGCGTTCTTCAATTTCATCTTTATCCAGAGACTGTTCAGCTTTTTCGATTAGGGTCAGCACGTCGCCCATACCCAAAATGCGCGACGCCATCCGGTCCGGCTGAAAGGGCTCCAGAGCGTCGATCTTTTCTCCTGAGGCGACCAACTTGATGGGCAGGCCTGTCACAGAGCGGATGGAGAGTGCCGCGCCGCCCCGGGCGTCGCCGTCCAGTTTGGTGAGAATCACCCCGGTGAGAGGGAGGGCCTCTTTAAAAGCGCCTGCCACTCGCACCGCATCCTGGCCGGTCATCGCGTCAACTACCAGCAAAGTTTCATTGGCTGGCAGGGCCGCATGCATCTTGACAAGCTCTTCCATCAGGACGCTGTCCACATGCAAACGTCCCGCCGTATCTACCAGCACCACATCTTTGGCCAGCTGCCGGCTTTTCTGCCAGCCTTCCTGGGCGAGCTCCACAGGCGACAGCCCTGGGGAGAACACCACGGGCACATCAACCTGCTGGCCTAGGGCCTGGAGCTGGTCTACTGCTGCCGGGCGGTACACGTCGGCGGCCACCATCAGCGGCTGCCGCCCCTGCTGTTTAAGCATTTTAGCCAGTTTGGCAGTCGATGTGGTTTTCCCCGATCCCTGGAGGCCGACCAGATAGATGACGGTGGGAGGGTTGGAGGCCATTTTGATGCGCTCGACTTGACTGCCCATTAAGGTTGTCAGGTGGTCCCGGACAACCCGGATCACTCCCTGCGCCGGGGTCAGGCTGTCCAGGATATCCTGACCGACCGCCTCTTCTTCGACCTGGCCAAGAAATTCCTTGACCACCTTGAAGTTGACATCTGCTTCCAATAGGGCGAAGCGGACATCGCGCAATCCTTCGCGCACATCGTCGGGAGTCAGCCGCCCCTTGCTGCGCATGCGTTTGAAAGTGCCCTGCAGTTTTTCGGTCAAATTATCAAACATCGCCCCGGTCCTCCTCCCCCGCCATTTCCGCTATCAGTTGTTCCGCCTGGTCTCTCCAGGATCCCTGCGGTCCTCTGCGCACAGCATCGGTCAATTTTTCCAGCAAGCGCTGGCGTCTTTGCATCTGGTCAAGCAGGTGCAGTGACGCTTCAAACGCCTCCAGGGTAGCGGCCGTGCGGTTCAGCAAATCGTGAATGGCAGCCCGGGTCACGTGGCGGGATTGGGCGATTTCCATAAGAGACCAGTCCTCCAAATAATAAAGCCGCCACGCCTCCTGCTGGTTGTGCGTCAGCAAGGCGCCGTAATGGTCAAAGAGCAGATTCGCCATCTCACGATTTGGACGCTGCACGTGTCACCCCTCACACCTGTAAAGCAAAACTACTTAACAGACTCACACATATTACGAAACGGCCAGGGTTTTGTCAATGTTTCCGTTTGGGACTGCAGGCCGGCAGCACAAAAAATCCCGCAGAGATTTTCTGCGGGAGAAGGAGAAATCCGGCAAGGCGTCTTGGCCGGCCGGGTTAAAACCCGTGGCCCGGCCAGCCATCTATTCCAGCCACTGCCTGAGGGCATCAAGCACTCCCAGCGCGCCGGGGTAGCGCGAGCGCACAATCCATTCCGGCAGGCATTCGCGCACCCGGGCCTCGCCATTGGCCACCAGGACTCCGGGATAGCGGCTGGCCAGCATGTCCCCGTCATTTTCAGCGTCCCCCGCCACAAAGCAATTCTGCGATTTTACCCGTATGCGCTGCAAGATATGCTGAAGCGCACGGCTTTTGAGCGCCGTGCAGGGCAGCACATCAAGGCGCTGCTCGTCGGGGTACCACAGAGTGCGGACGAGAAGGTGATGCTCTGCCAGGCATTCCTTGACCAGAGGCAGCACACTGGGGTCCTCCAGTTCGAAGGCGATGCGCCAGTGAGAGCTGCGCCCGCGGTAGGCGACCCCGGAAATTTCCCCCAGGGCAGACCGGAGACGGCGTGGCGACCAGTTGCGCCGCTGTTCAAAGGCCCAAAGCTCATCAGCCTCAAGGTTCGGTCCCCAGAAAATATCGGCTCCGACATCGGTAGCAATCGCCAGGGGTGTAGGAAATCCATAGCGGCAGATAATCGCATGCGCGTTGCTTAAAGTGCGTCCGGTCAGATAGATGACACCCAGTTCGGGATGGTCTAAGAGATAGTCCCGGACAGCCTGCTCGCCCCCGTGCCCGATCAGTGTCCCATCGATATCAGTAGCCAGCACCCGTTTCATGGTGGCCACTGGACGCCACCTCCTCATAGACTGTCTGGAGCCTCTGAGCCATATGATTGACGGTATGATGCCGCTGAATCATCTCCTGGCCGTTGACCCCCATTTGCCGCGCCTGACTCGGGTTATTCCACAACTGTAGCGCGTCGCTCCACAGTTGGTCAATATGCGTCTGTCCCACTAAAATGCCATTGACTCCCGATTCAATCCAGTCCTGCACTCCGGGCACCGCTGTCCCCACTACGGGGCAGCCTGACGCCATGGCTTCGATGACCGCCATGCCCAGTGTCGGCCCTTGATTCGGGGCAATGGACACCGCCGCCGATCCCATGTAAATGGCGATCGCATGGTGAGGCGTCGGTCCCAAAAAGCGGACATGCGTTCCTAAGGGCCGGGAGAGTTCCGCCAACCCCGGGTCCGTGGGCTGCCCTCCCACCACTTCCCCGGGGCTGCCACCCACCACCAACAGGGCCAGGTCCCCGGGCAACGGGGTTTTCCCCATCACCTCCAGCACCTCCTGAATTCCGCGGCCCGCTCCAAGCCGCCCTACGTACAGCACCGGGGGGCGGTACAAGCCCAAGCCACGGAGGAGAGGACCTGAATCGCGCACGAAAAAGTTTGTGATGTCCACACCGGGAGGCACCACATATAAAGGCACCCCAGGCGCCACTTGGTGGATCATTTCGCTTTCTTCCAAATAGGAGACAACGATCGCCTGAGCATTGCCGAGCAGCTGATGTTCCCACTGCAGGCGGACAGGAGAGACGCCATCACCCGGACGCCGCGTCCATTCCGCCATTTTATAAGGAGAGTGGATCCACGGCACCTGCAGCGATTGCGCCACAGACTGCGCCACCATCCCGGAAATCCAGAAATGGCTGTGCACCGCATAATACTCCCGCCGCCGCTCGCGAATCCACTCCAGCACCTGCCCGGTGAGGACCTCTTGGCTGTTGTGCCACTCATCGTCCGACCAGACGCGGCCCTCCCATCCCGTAAGCCGGATGACCTGCCCCAAGTGGCCGAATGATGAACGCTCAGGCAGCTCGGAATGCTGGCGCACAGTGATGATGTCAACCGCATATCCCAGGTGCTGCAAATTGCGGCCCATCTGCCGGACCAGCACCTGCTGCCCTCCGAGTTCCCCGCCATCCAAGGGATTGAGCGGGTCGGCCCGCAGAGACAGGAACAACACTTTTTTCATCATAATATTGAGACCTCCCTATTAAGCAGGGCATGAAAAAGCCCCCCTGTTTCCCGGGGGGGAACGAGATAACCCATATCACCAACCTTGAGCCCCCTACGCCTACGAAGTTAGCTGACGGGTTCGGGCCCAGAGCATGCCCGTTGCAAAGCAATTCACCCCAAATCTTGGTGGGTCCTCCGCTTCATTAGTGAATTCGGCGTTGTCAAGGTATGTTCTCAGTATAGAATTGTTCAGTACCGCGGTCAATCGCCCAGAATCGCCCGGACGTAGCTGTCTGCATCAAACGGCAGCAGGTCCTCCGCTTTTTCCCCCACTCCGATGAAACGGATAGGCAGGCCCAACTCGCGCTTAATGGACAGGGCGATGCCGCCTTTGGCTGTTCCGTCAAGTTTGGTGAGGACAATGCCGGTCACCTGCACGGCTTCCAAAAACACTTGGGCCTGCGTGAGGCCGTTCTGCCCCGTGGTGGCGTCAATCACGAGCCAGACCTGGTGCGGAGCTTGCGGGCGCTCGCGCTGAATGACCCGGACTACCTTTTGCAGCTCATGCATCAGGTTTGTCTTGTTATGCAAGCGTCCCGCCGTGTCAATAATCGCCAGGTCGCGGGACCGGGCAATGGCTGCCTGGACGGTATCGTAGGCCACGGCTGCAGAATCTGCGCCGGAGGCTTGCCGGATGACCTCCACCCCTGCGCGCGCACCCCACTCCTGGAGCTGCTCCACGGCTGCGGCGCGGAATGTGTCAGCTGCTCCCAGAATCACCTGGTACCCCTGCTGTTTCATGAGGTAGGCAAACTTCCCTGCGGTAGTTGTCTTCCCTGTGCCGTTGACACCGACCATCAGCCAGATGCTGGGCCTTTGCGGGTCGAGCAGGGAGGGATCCGAGGCAATATCAAACAGCCCCACCATGAGCCGCCTGAGGATATCCATCACCTCATCCGCGCTGCGGGGGTTTTGCGCCCGCACCTCGTCCCGCAGAGCCGCGGTCAGATACTGTATCGTGTCGACGCCCAGGTCGGCTTCGTAGAGTATTTCCTCCAACTCATCCCACAGGGAGTCATCCCACTCCTTGCCATGAAACAGTGCCCGCAGCCTGCCTCCCAAATTGTTGCGGGTCCGGCTCATCCCTTCTTTTAAGCGGTTCCAAATGCCTGCCATGAGCCCCTCCTATCCTTGTGCTGCGGCCGCGTCCTGTTCGAGCCGCACGGAGACCAGCCGGCTTTGCCCCTGGCCGTCACCGGCTACCCCCCACAGTCCGTCGGCAATAACCATCGTCGATTTGTGGTGCGTCACAATGACATATTGCGTGGTGCCGTGATGGTCTTGAATATAGCGGGCCACCTTCCGGGCGTTGGCTTCGTCCAGCGCCGCCTCCACTTCATCCAGCACGACAAACGGGGACGGGCGCACTGCGAGCAGGGCAAACAGCCAGGCGATGCCGCCGAGGGCCTTCTCGCCCCCCGACAGCAGGCTCATGGAGCCCGGCTTCTTGCCGGGAGGTTTGATCCACAGCTCCACACCCCGCTCCTCCCCGCTTGTCCAGCGAAAGCCTCCCTCTCCTCCGAGCAGTGCTGAGCAGGCTTCTTGAAAGGCTTTTTCCACATGGCGGGCCGTCTCATCCAGGCGCCCGTTCACATCGCGGTCAATCTGCTCCAGTGTCGCCTGGACTTCATCTTTGGCAAGCTGGACGTCCTGGTGTTCACTGTCAAGATACCGCAGCCGTTCGCCCAGTTGGGTATACAGGGCAAAGACACCCGGTTTCACCGCCCCGACCCTATCCATCGCCTGCTGCAAAGCTGCCAGGCGGTTTTTCGCCTCCTCAAAGGCCTCAGGGGCCAGAGGCTCTCCCCCGGGCGCGTCATACGATTCCCAGCGCGCGTCATGTTTGGCCACCTGCTGTTCCAAATAGGCCAGTCTCTGGGACATTTTACGCTCTTCCCCATCCATTTTGGCCAGATGCGCCCCAAGGCGGGACGCATTGTGTTCGAGCTCCCCATACTCTCTTTGGCGCTGGGCCAGCGCCCGCGATTTCTCGGCGAGCAGGCTCTGGGAGACCGCATGGCCGGCGCGGGCCTGCTCTAGAGTATGCCCGGCTTTTTCCATCGCGTCCTCGAGCTCGCCAATCCGCAGCCGGACAGCGCCGCCGTGCTGCCTGATCCTCAGCTTTTCCGCTTGGTAGCGCGCATACAGATCCCGCTGGTGGCGGGCGCTGTCCTCTTGTTCCTGGAGCCGCTGCACCCGCTGGCGAGCCTGGTCCAGCTGCCGGGATGATTCTTCCCAAAGGACCTCAGACTCCTGCAGCCGGCTCTGCGCTGCCTGCAATTCCTGCCGGGCCCGAGCGGCCTCCTGGGTCAGAGTGCGGATGTCCGCAGTTCCCGTTCCCGGAAGACCTGCAAAAATGCTCTCGATATGCTCTGCCCGCTGTCGTGTGCGGGCCTGGCCAGCCCGCAAGGTGTCGGACTCAGCCCGCAGCCTGGCCAGCTCGCGGCTGGCTTTCTCCCGGACTGGCTCGAGCTCGGCTGCGCGCCGCCTCACCACGGCCAGACGTTCCGCCAAGGGGCCGGCGCGTTCGGCCCCGCTGGCATTCTGCCGCCTCTCACTCCCCCCAGATATCGCCCCCCCAGCCAGAACTACCTGTCCGTCCACCGTCACCATTTTGTAGCGGAACTGGTGCTGGCGGCCAATCCGGTTGGCGGCCTCCAGGGAATTCAAGACAAGAACACGTCCCAAAACATGCGAAACGGCCGGGAAAACCGCAGGGTCAAACTCTGTCATGTCCATGGCCCATCCCTGAGCGCCAGGGAGATGGGCGAGCGCCTTGTCCCGCTCGGGCACTGTGGACGGGCGGATCTGGTCCAGGGGGAGCAGGGTGACGCGCCCCGCCTTCTGGGCCTTCAGCCAGTCGACAACCTCTCTGGCGTGGACCTCGGTATCTGTCACCAAATCATGGGACTGGCCGCCCAGAGCCACATCCAGTGCCATGACGTAGCCGTCCTTCACCTCC
Organism: Sulfobacillus sp.; assembly: GCA_027344105.1. Classification (GTDB taxonomy): domain Bacteria; phylum Bacillota; class Sulfobacillia; order Sulfobacillales; family Sulfobacillaceae; genus Sulfobacillus. The sequence goes on along the minus strand of DAHWJO010000036.1, from coordinate 5,791 downwards.
AGCAGACTCCCCAGTGTGCCCAGCACCCCGCTGAGGCCTCCACCTTGCGCTGCGCGCAGCACCGCGCGCACAGCCGTGGGCAGCGAGACCTGCTCTTGCTCCACCTTTTTCAGAGCCTTGATGCGGGCCTCGAGTTCCCATCCTTCGGACTGCAGCTGTCGGATTTCCGCCTCACGCTGGCTGTGCTGCTTTTCAGACTGCGCCAGCTGCTGCGTTACAGCGGCCAGCAGGCGCGCACCCTCCTTGGCCTCCTCCCGGAGCGCCGCCCGCTCCTCATCAAGCGCCTGGAGCCGGGTGGCGAGCTGCTCCCTGTCCTGAGCCTGCAGCGCCCCTTCCAGCCGCGCCAGCTGCCGTTCGCTTCTCTGCAGGCGGTCTTGCTGCTGGTCACGCAGAACTTGGGCGCGCTCGCGGTCGGCACCCCGCTCATTCATGATGTGAGCCAGATCCTGCTCGGCTTTCCGGGCCGATGTCAGATCATTTTCGGGGGCCGACGGTTCTGCCGCCCTGGCCGTATTTTCACTATCGACCGCAGATAGTTGTTCCGCAACCAGCAGAGCCTGACCTTGGAGGCCCTGGAGTTCATGCTGATATCCTGCCCACTCCGCCTCCAGACGGGCAATCTGCGCGCCCTGGGAAGCGATGACCTGCTCGAGCTGGCGGATTTCCTGCGCCCGCTCAGCCACCTGCCTCCCCTGCTCTTCTTGCATCTGTGCTGCGCGGCGCCGTTCGTCCCCGGCGCGCGCCGCCTCCTGCTGGAGGAGGTCACGCTGGCGGCTGATGGACTGAATGGCGCCGAGCCACTCCTTTCTGTCCTCAAGCGCCCGGGCATACTGCGTCTGCTGGTAGCGGACGCTGAGCTCCGCGTGCTCTGTATGCCATGTGAGATACTGCTGCTCGCGCATGGCCTCGGCTTTAACCGATTCCTGCTGCTGGCGCACATCATCCATGAGGTCGGCCAGCCGGCTTAAATTGGTCTGTACGTCCGCCAGGTGCTGCAAGGTCTCCTTGCGCCGCACTTTGTAACGGGACACGCCGGCGGCCTCCTCGAGCTGCTCCAGCCGCTCCCGCGGCTTCATCAGCAAGGCTTCATCGACCCGCCCCTGCCCGATTACCGCATAGTTGAACCGACCCACCCCGCTGTCCAAAAAGAGATCGACAATGTCCTTCAGACGGCAAGGCCGGCTGTTGAGCAGGTACTCCGAGTCGCCAGAGAGATAATAGCGGCGGGTCACCGCCAGACTCTCCGGCCAATCCGCCATCTCCGAGTCATGATTGTCGAAGGTCAGCACCACTTCCGCCAATTTGGCGCGCTGGCCCCGGCTGCCCACATGCAAAAGGTCTTCCCACCGCTCCGCCCGCAGCTCCTTGACGCGCTGCTCCCCCAGGGCCCAGCGCAGACCGTCAATGACGTTGCTCTTGCCCCCGCCATTGGGCCCCACGATGACCGTGATCCCAGGCGAAAACACCACGCGGGTATCTTGGGCAAATGATTTGAATCCGTACAGGCTGATGGTTTGCAAATGCATCTAAAATCATCCATTCCGGGCAATGTCAGGCACTAGTGGAAACATTGTACCATATCCAATCTGTCAATCCGCAGAAGCTGTCCCAGACACCTTATACGGTATTATTTCCCATATTTATTCGGCCCCTTTGCCACGGTTCATCCCTAACCACGGTCTGTTTTCGTCCTCTGGCGCCCAGGCCCGCCGCCCCCGAGACCGCGTCGTCATCGCATTTTCTGCCCCCAATCCCCGACCATCCCGTGCCTACTTTTGGTAATAGTCGTATTCTGTCGATTCTTGAATTTCACCAGAAATTACCAGGTAAAGTCGGCGCGCACTCGGCTCAATATCCTGTATATTGAGTGAAGCCGCAAATCACATGCAAAGCTGTGATTTTGGCGAAAACGAATTATCGCAACAAAACACACTACCCAAAACTCTGGAGGAGATTCCACATGGAAATATTGAACAAAATGGGGTATCTGATTCTTGATGACCCTTTCATCACGGCTGGCGATCTCGCGAAAAAACTTGGCTACGCCGAGGAAAAGACTGTGTATTACTGGCTGTCCAAGGAAAACTACCCCGGCTTGCAGGCATTCAAGCGCGCCGTCATTGCCGGACGCTACCTGCTGCCTGCGGCCAAGGCCCGGGAAACCCAGACGCATTACGGGCGCATTCCCATCGTGCATGGCTTCGCTTTGGACGGTTCGGTGGTGCTGACCTCTGAATCCCTATCGGACAGCCTGGTGGCCAATGCGCTGGGCAAATTCGCTTGGCGGTATCAGGGACCAGACCAGGGGCCCGTGAAACACGGGGACTTGCTGTTCTTGGCCAAACTCGAGCGCAAGGACATGGCCAAGTGGGTCATTGCCGGATCCCCCAGAACCCCTATGGTTCTGCTGAAGATCAAAATCGGCACAGAAGCGGTTTTTGTTCATCCTGAGACGAATGAGCCCGCTAAAGTGCCGACCGAGTTGTATAGAATCGTGCAAATCCTGCGCACGCTTTAAGGCGGATTTCCCGTCGGTGCTCTTCGGTGTCTGGACCCGCGGCCATGCGGGTCCAGACACCATTTCAGGTTAATCCCCTTTTTATTATGCTACAATGATCGAAATTAGGCGAGTCTCTGGGCATAAAAATCGCTGCATGCCAAATTTCCTCTGGCGGGCTTCGAATGATATAGTGAGCGGTAAAGAAGAATAAGGCGAGGGATGACATGGTGTACTGCCGTCACTGCGGCGATCAGATTCCGGTCGATAGTGTGTTTTGTCCCAGTTGCGGCAAGAATTTGCTGCCTGAGGACCCTAATCCTGATATGATGGCGCCCGTAGAATCCGCAGAGCCCGAGACGCCCGTGACGCGGAGGGATTGGCTCCGCGGTGTGCGGAATATTCCCTGGCTGCGTTACCGGACGGCTGCGTCCGGCGTTATCCATCTGAACAACATTCGCCAGGTGCGGGTCACGTGGACGGTTTCACAGGTTCTGTTCACCGCGAGTGCCGCATTTTCTGTGGTGGGGTTTGTGTTGAGCCTAGCCGGCCGCCAACAAGGGCTTTCATGGATTTTGTTTGGTCTGGTTTTAGGACTGGGCGCCCTCTACACAAAAGATCCTCCCACCCGCGGCACACCCCCCACACTAGGCGGATAACTCGAGTAAGCCAAGGAGATGACAAGATAGCGTGCGTTGCCCAAAATGTGGTCAGGACAATACTGCAGGGTCGGCGTTTTGTCGGTTTTGCGGAAGCAAGCTGCCCGCCCCCGCAGACAAGCCCCGCCAGACCGCGCACAGCCCGGTTGCCAAAAAACCCTCCAAAGCCAGTTCGGGAGCCTCATCTGCAAAACCCCGGCGCAAGGTGCGGTGGGGCCGTCTGGCGCTTTTGGCGGTGGCTGGGGTCATGGTGGCGGGGTTCGGATACGGAGGCTATATCGGCTACCAGGCCTGGCAGACGCTCCCGTCGGTGCAGTCCATGGTCTCCCTGCAGGCGATGGGCCAAGACTCGGTCATTTATGATAAGTTCGGCCAGCCGGTAGCCCGCCTGCACGGCACCGTCAACCGTGTCAATGTGCCGCTGTCCGCCATTTCTCCCGATATGCAGCATGCTCTGGTCGCCATTGAGGACCACAGCTTTTATACCAACCCCGGATTCGACATCACATCCATTGTCCGGGCGGCTCTCGTCGATGTGATACATCACAACGCGATTCAGGGCGCCAGCACTCTCACCGAGCAGCTGGCCAAGGATCTGTACCTCAGCGACAAGAAAACCCTGGTACGCAAAGCCCAGGAATTTATGATCGGACTGGAGCTTGCGCACACTTACTCCAAACAGCAAATTTTGGATATGTACTTAAATGAAGTATATCTGGGGGACGGCGCCAGCGGGGTCTATTCGGCGTCCAAGGCCTATTTCGACGAACTGCCGTCCCAACTGACCACCGCCCAGGCAGCGCTGTTGGCCGGGCTGCCCCAAGCGCCTTCGCTGTACGATCCGCTGGTGAACCTGAAACTGGCTAAGGCGCGGCAGCTGCAAGTCCTGGACGCCATGGTCAAATACGGATACCTGAGCCAGGCCGCAGCGCACGCAGCTTATGCCGCGCCGCTCAATCTCCATCCCATGTCGGTGGACACGGCCAACAGTCAGATTTACCCGTACCCGTGGTACGTTGACAAAGTCATCCAGGTGCTGCAGCAACAGGGATTTTCCGGCACCCAAATTTTTGATGGCGGGCTGAAAATTTACACGGCTCTGGACCCCGCGGTTTATAATATCGCGCAGAATGCTGTAGACCAGACCATGAACTATAATTTTGGCGTCTCCCATTCAGCTGACCCGACTTATCAGGCCACAGCCGTGGTGGAGGACCCCCATACCGGCGACATCCTCGCCGTCATCGGGGGCAGGACCTTCAGCCAGCCATTCATGGAGGATCTGGCCACGAATCCCTCGGTGCAGCGCTCGACTGGGTCATCCATCAAACCTCTGCTCGAATATACCCCCGCCATCGTCAAGGGGTATACCCAGATGTCGGTCATCCAGGACGTTCCTATTTTTCATGTCAACGGCAAGTGGTGGCCGCATAATGACAACCATCTGTACCGGGGCTATTTGGACTTGCGAGACGCTCTGGCCATCTCCGACAACGACGTGGCGGTTCATCTGCTGAACGATATTGGATTGGATTATGGCTACTACTTCGCCAAGAACAAATTCGGGCTGCCCTTGACCACAGCCGACCTGCATGCCGGACTGGGCATTGCCATCGGCGGCTTGAAAGAAGGCTTCAATGTCATGGAAATGACTCAGGCCTACGCGACGTTCCCGAATGGCGGCGAGCGCATGTCACCCATCTGGGTGACGAAAGTGGTCAATCCGGATGGTGCGGTGGTCTATCAGGATACCCCGCACGGCACGGTCGAGTTTACCCCCCAGCAGGATTACGTTATGGAGAAAATGATGGAGCGGGTGATGGACCCCACCCCTATTCCCAGCATTGGCCCCGGCAGCGGCGCCACCGGCATTGACTTGAACATCGGCCGCCCGGCTGCTGGCAAAACCGGCACCAACAATGGCGAGGCGGACGCGTGGTTTTTGGGATATACTCCCCAGCTTATGGTGGGAGTCTGGGAAGGCAACCGCAAAGGGGAATATCCCCAGCCGTCGACCCCCAACGGCCCCGCTTACGGAGACGTCGCGGCTGGCCCCATTTGGCAGTCGATCATGGAGCAAGTCGACACGCAGGAACATTTGCCCGTCGAGCATTTTCCGCGCCCCACCGGCATGGTGTATGTGCCTGATGTCAGCATCACTTCCGGAAAAATTGCGAGCCAGTACGCTCCGCCGCAGGATGTGGAAGGGGCGTGGTTTATCAAAGGCACCCAGCCTACCACCATTGGCGACACCCACTACCCCGTCAAAGTGGTGGCCACAGACCCCAGTAAGCTGTGGCAGCAAGGATGCGGGGCTTACGTGACCACCGTGGCGCTGCGTCGCGAATCAGACTGGCATCCCGGCGGCCCCTACATTTGGGACTCCCAGTACTGGGCTCCCACGGCCATGTGCACGCCGCGCACCACGCCGTCGCCTTCCCAATCACCCTCCGCGTCGGCATCCCCGCCGGCGAGCTCGTCGCCATCCTCCACCAGTCCCTCCCAGTCGACCCCCGCGCCCTCCGCACCTGCGTCATCCATTCCTCCGGCCCCGACCATCCCGAGTGCCAACCCCGCTCCCTCTGGCCAGAAGGCGGGTGCGGCACCCTAATCCCCGGTTCTTTGCGGCCGATAT
>DAHWJO010000369.1:0-816 GCA_027344105.1 Sulfobacillus sp. | reverse complement strand
CTCCATCGCCACGATACCTGGTTGGCGGTTGGCAAAAAACTCCAGGAGCGCCCGACGCTTCAACTGTTTGCGATGAATCTCACCGGTCTCCATGTTTACCCAGTGCAACTGCATCACCCTTTTTGCCAAATCCAGTCCATAAGTTGTAACCTGCATGACGAGTCCTCCTTGTCCTTCTCGTGGATAAATTTCCACCTTGGCACCTTGATGCCGTCCGGTTCAAGCAAGGACTCCCTTCTCCTGGAGCTCCCCGCTGCCGGTCCTGTAGGGGGAGGCATCCATTACATCTTCTTGGGCCGTAGGCCAGGAGGGGGTCAAGCGGGCCGCTGGGCCTTGCGCGGTTTTTCCTTGGTCCCGTGGCTTTCCCCGTAACGTCGCACTGTCTCCAGTATGGCACCTCCGACGCTGCCAACATAATAAGCGCGATGCAAAAAAAAACGGTTTCCAATAAAAAGGTTTGAGGTGCTCGCAAATCGGGTCCTTGCGCGTCTAGCACTGGCGGTTTTCAGGTTGTTGATCAGCGTGGAAATATTGAGCGCCGGGTGGATCTCTACCAATAGATGCACGTGGTCGCCTTTTAATTTACTGATCAGTGTATTGTAGCGCCAAGGTTTACGAGCGCCTCTGGATGGTTCGGGTTAGCGGTAAGCGCCTGTTGAAAAGCGGCTTCGGCTTCCTCTGGGCAGCCACGCTGGCGAAGTATGACCCCGAGATTCACCAGTGCGTCAGCTTGGTCCGGTTTGATAGCGAGGGCCTGTCGGAGGATGGTTTCAGCTTCGTCTAATCGGCCTTGTTTGCTGAGGACTGCACCCAAGT
>DAHWJO010000368.1:0-829 GCA_027344105.1 Sulfobacillus sp. | reverse complement strand
TGGATGCAGACTCGGCGCTGCTGGACGGTCGTCACCGTGACGGTAACAAATTAAAAGTGGGGTATTCAGCTAAATACGGTGATTGGCTTCTCCGATGGCGAGAAAGTATCAATATATCAATGTCTAACGTCTAACGTCTAACGTCTAACGTCTAACGTCTAACGTCTAACGAGCGTTGTACGCGTTGCAAAAGTCGTGTTGAGTGATCCATCTGATTCTGCTACATAATTTTGAGATTACCGTATTTAGCTGAATACCCCACAATTAAAAAGCGCAAGACGGCGCAATGCCCAAAAGTTACCCCAAAAGTTACCCCGGCAACAAAAAAGGGCCTAGACCGAAGCCTAACCCCTTGTTTTATTTGGTGGGTTGTGAGGGGATCGAACCCACGACCCGCTGATTAAGAGTCAGCGTAAGTCACCTTTTGCATCAACAAGATACACCGAGAATAATAATAAAAACAGTAGCTTGTGCGTTGTGCCGTTCCTTGATATTCCCTGCCGTTCCTGACGGCAGTGTCTTTCTATTGTCTTTATTTTTTGGGGTAAAGTCAGTGGGTCCGGCCACCCATCATCGCGTCATCGAGTATTTGGGACTCAACGTGGTTTGCCCATGCCTGGGCGTCCCGTTTGGCCCGAAAGGTTTTAATCTGCAATGGGAAACCTTTGCGGCTGACTTGAGCTTGCCAGCCAATTGTGATGCCATCTTTGTCTTTCCTATTCCGAATGGTCGCCATGTCATATTCTCCTTTTGTGAATTACAGCCTCACACTTTACAGTCATCATTCAAAAAAAACGCACCCCGTTCACACCGTCAAGCCCTAATTTGA
>DAHWJO010000367.1:0-830 GCA_027344105.1 Sulfobacillus sp. | reverse complement strand
TCAAACCACAACCACTCGACCGTTCCCATTTCATCTTTCATCGCCGACTCCTTGTCCATGTCGAGAAAGCCGAATTGCCTCCTCACCCCTATTCCCCCACGAGGCGAAATTTTTTGGGATTGGGCGCGGAAGCATCCGCCGCTTCGGCGAAAATATTTCGCCTTCTGGGGGAATAGGTGCATACAACGGTTTTGGCGCCGCTCGCCGTTCCCTCAAGGAGCAAGGGCTTCAAAGCCCTTTGGGTGGCCAGGGAAAGCCGTAACCAGTCGGCTACGTTTGCAACAGGTCGTCGAGACGCACCGGCGGATGCTTCCTCAGTCCGCCGCCCTGCAAGGCGGAGATCATGCTGGCGAAAGGCAAAGCGCCGAAGGTTTCAGCCGCACCCTGAAAAGGTGGAGCCGGTTGCAGACATTCCCGAGGGGAGACGGGCCGCAAGGCCCGCGTTACAAGGCCCGTAAGGGCCAGAAGGAGGCAGTAGCGATGGCAGTATTCGTGCTCGACAAAAGGAAGAAGCCGCTGATGCCGTGTTCTGAGAAACGCGCCCGGCTGCTGCTGGAACGTGGCCGGGCGGTGGTGCATAGGATCCGCCCATTCGTCATTCGGCTCAAAGACCGGATTGGCGGTGAAACCCAGCCGCTGCGACTCAAGATGGATCCCGGCGGCAAGACGACGGGACTGGCCCTGGTGCGCGAGAAGGAAATCATGGCCGAAGATGAGAGCCGCCATGTGGCGATCGTGCTCATGCTCATGGAGCTCACTCATCGCGGAGAGACCATCCATAAAGCGCTGAAACAGCGGAAGGAGCATCGCCGATCTCGGCGCGGCAAACT
>DAHWJO010000366.1:0-835 GCA_027344105.1 Sulfobacillus sp. | reverse complement strand
GCCCATCCAGCAAGTCCACCCACAGCATCTCCCCCTCGAAACGCACTGCCTTAGCTAAAGAACCCATGCCATGCCTCCTCAATCTCCTGCCGCCGTGCGGCCACGATCCCGGCCAGCGTGCCCTGCTCCTGACCGTTCAACCCGTAGCTTTCCGCCAGACAGACCTCCGGGTACAACCAGAACTTGGCGACCGCCGCTCCTTTGCGCACATGGACATGCAAAGGCTCACGAGGATTGCCCTCGTTGGAGTAGAATAAGGTGTACCCCTGTGCGCGAAAGACGACGGGCATAACTGATCTGGCTTCCGTGTGAACACTTTAGGGCAAAGTGTACCGCATACCAGCGAAAACCTCAGCCCCGTGACGACATCCCGCCCCCGAAAACTGGACATAACGCCCATTCCACGCGCCACCCCATTTGCCAGCACCGTGCCACTTCCCTAGAATGGGGTGCCCACGATCAGCGGAATCACTGCCTGCGGTCGCCGGAATACGCAGCAGAACCAGGCTTAAAAACTATCAGCCCACTCAAGTGCCTTAATCTGCAACCTGTTTAGCAGATCGTAGTTAACAGGCTCTAATCTTTCCATAAATCTGTTCATTGAATTAATATTTCCATGCTCATTAGCTTCCACCAGAGATAGTAATGTCCCAAGCTTTCCATCGCGTATAAGCAGAGCACTCTGTAAACTATCATCAAGGTTAAGATGCTCGATAAGGTCTGCCAACGGCTGTGCAAACAGAGCATCCATCAAACTGAGCATGCCCACCATAAAAGCTCGATCCTTTAATGTCACCCAGCCAAGCTTTTTTGCCAGCCCTTCCATAATATATCC
>DAHWJO010000365.1:0-835 GCA_027344105.1 Sulfobacillus sp. | reverse complement strand
CCGCATCCGGCATAGCCTTGCAGTAATGCGCCCGGATAATTTTTGCGGTGAATGGCATCCAGAATGCCATAATAGGCTTGCCGTTGACCGGATGTGAAATGAAACCCGGCGCTTGATGGCTTGTTGGTTGGTGCGGCAGGCGCACGAGAAAGGATGCGCGACCGATGATCCTGAAGATCGACGACGATGGCGGACATGGTAATGCTCCTGAAAAAAGTCTCTCAGAAGCTGGTGCCGCAGGCATTTTTTGCCGTTCCCATGATCTTGGTGGTGGATGGTTTTCGTATTTTGGGGCATCGTGGGCACCCATTACGATTGATCGTGGGCATTTTTGTGGATTTTCGGAATCGGTACCCACGATGTCGGAATCACTGCCCACGATCGCCGGAATGCACATTAATCGCTGGTGATGTCCACTAGGGCGTCCTGGAATATCAAGATGCGCTGAGAACCAATCTTATCGTGAGCCACACGGCCATAACCCAAGCCTAACAGTGTTCCCAAATGAAACGCTTGCGCGAAGTCTTGCACCGAGATGCCAATGCACAGGATTTCGCCAAAATTCCTGGCTTCAAACGGAAATTCCACCTCATGCAGTTTGTCCATCAATTGCTGGGCGACAACGTTTTTTGCTTGAATAGGCATGGTTCCTCCGCTCAGTGAATGTGGCGCTTCCAACAGGAATCGAACCTGGCGGCCTGACCGATAGCCGATGGAAGCGTGGAAAATGGTGCTCACAGCAGGAGTCTGTCCGCCACGCTAGTGCTACGCACTTTGAACTTCCGACATCCTGATTATAACAGCCAGGCGTTCTACCGCTGAATTACACGCCAAG
>DAHWJO010000364.1:338-839 GCA_027344105.1 Sulfobacillus sp. | reverse complement strand
GGGTCATTGATGGGATACACAGCAGCCAGCCATGCACCTTTTTTCATGGGGCTGAGTTGGGCTTTGGGTTGTATGGCGGGGACGTGCTGCGGAGAGTCCGGCCATAACGCGACTGGACGCGCAACTTACCCATGTTGGTGATGGTGCCCCTTCTGTTCCCGCTTGAGGTACCAGATCACGCCAGCGCCGACCAGGTTGGACACGCCCATCACAATAATGAATGCAATCCAGTAATCACTCATGATTTGGCCTCCTTATCCTTGAGAAACGAAAGCACCCATACGGCAAACCATTGCAGGTTGATAAACCCTGCGGCGGCGAGTGCCAGCTTTATCCATGCCACAGGATGCGCATTAATTGCAGCATAGCCAAAAGCGCCAAACTCTGCAAAAGCCATCAGGTTAAACACGCTGGCGATATGTTTAAGCTGGTCATCATTCATCGGTCACCCCATCCTCTTCGCCAGATCCTCCGCCCTTGGATGAATGTACCGCTTCAACA
>DAHWJO010000364.1:0-328 GCA_027344105.1 Sulfobacillus sp. | reverse complement strand
AAGGTCTTGTGCCCAGTGATGGCCGAGACATCCATCGGGTTGAGGCATTTCTCGAACAGGCGGCTGGTGGCCTCGCGGGCAAACCATTGTCAGAGGCGGTCAGTGGCAGGTCGCGGGGCGGGATGGGCAAATCCTGACACTGATGCATCCCGTCCACCCGGGTCAGTAAAGATGGTTCGCCAAGTCCGCTTTCGTGACCGTCATTCCATATCCTCTTCCTCTCCATCCGGCGCATCCCTGACCGTATTATCCACCACCACCCGAAACGGCCAATACTTGCGACGCTCCCGGTCCCATACCTGTTTCTCCCGCTCCGCTTCGGCCTCCG
>DAHWJO010000363.1:0-841 GCA_027344105.1 Sulfobacillus sp. | reverse complement strand
AAGGTCTCTCCATTCCGACGCTCCCGCGTCGGTTTTTTATTGCGGCCGACCCAGAGAGTTAAATTACGGGCCGCGGATGATGGAGGATGACCTATCGTGGGAACACAAATAAGCATTTCGAAGAGCGCGGTCGGGATTATGGCGACCATTACAGCGGTCGGCTTGATGGCCGGGGGGTTTGGTTTGGGCACGCTGGCGGCTCGGGGCAAACCTACAACAGTGGTGGCGAACCCGAGCACCACGGCCACGCCATCCACAACACCGACTGCCGGGACCACCAGCTCGTCGCCATTCGCCGTAGGATCGGCCTTTCCGTTTTCAGCAACGGTCGACACTTTGACCGGGCATCAGACCACGTTAGCACGGGGGACAAAAGGTACGGTGGTCATGGCGATGGCGTCATGGTGTCTGTATTGTGGCTATGACGATAAGTATGTCATGCCCATCTTGGCCAAGACTCCCGGCGTCGCGATCGATATCGTGGATATCTCGCCCGAAGGCGGGATTGCCGATCCCGGTCCCCAAAACCCGCCGTTTGGCGGTCATGACGGCACAGGCGGGGCGATTACGACCGCCGGCATGGAATCGATCATGCGTCAGTACGTCACGACTTACGGGACGTTGAACGCATCCAACATCCATGTGTACGTGGCACCATCAAGTACGCAGAATGCCTGGAACATCCAAGCCACCCCGACATTGGCGTTTATCGACTCCAACGGCAAAGTGTCGGTGGCGCCAGCGGGGGCGCAGACTATCAGTCAAGCTAAGGCTGATTTGCAGCAGGCGCTGCGTCAATAATTGAACACAACACCCGCGCATTCCCCATCCTGCGGATACT
>DAHWJO010000362.1:0-843 GCA_027344105.1 Sulfobacillus sp. | reverse complement strand
CGTCCCCTTGTTCCAGCCCGTGCCAATCTTCAGGTGGGTCATCATGGGTACCGTTTTCCCGTTATAAGAAAACGTCCTGTTTTTGAGCCCTTGGGTCGTCATCAGGCCTTGCCCGTCGGAATCCGCATAGCCCGCGCCCAGTATCGTCGCCGGCAGGAAGTGTCCGCCCTGGCGATATTTGTCCACGCAGTCACGGGCCAGCTTAAACAGCAAGTCAGCCACGGGCTCCACCGGCGAGAACCCCGCCTTGTCGGACTCCTTCGCCGACTTCCATGCGGATGGCAGGATCATTACCCGATCGGAAAACATCTGCTCGGCATAACACAAAAGACCTTCCAGGGTAACCGCCCCCTTGCCGCGCATCAGGTTTTCCATGGTCATCGCCAGACTGGCGTTCAACAAGCCACCGGTTACCGTCGCTCCTTCCTGCTGAGTGCAACCCTGATGACCGAGGGCCGCCTCCAATGCCGCCACCTTGGCTTCCAGTGCCGCCCGCGCTTCGCGGACCACTTTCAGCTCCTGTTCAACGGCGGTAGTCTCCGCCAGCACCATTTCGGTCATGTTTTCAGCTTCCACTTTTTCCAAAAGAATCTTCTCTTCTGGAAGGAGCCCATTGTTCAAAGCGCGGTTCCATGCCATGGTGAACTCGCTGCGCAATAGCTTCTGACCTTTGCGGCTGTCCAGAAAAGGCTTCATGTATTGGTCAAAACGACCTGGATCCGCCTTGCTTTTGGCGATCAACGTCAACAGCAGTGTGCTTTCGGTATCCGGCCACAATGACCGCAAATCCAGAAAAGTTTGTGAGGCCTCGAAATTGCGCAGTTGCACAAAGTGCGTTGGGCG
>DAHWJO010000361.1:0-843 GCA_027344105.1 Sulfobacillus sp. | reverse complement strand
CGGGATCTGTCAAGGTAAAGCGGTAGGCGTTGAAATTTCCGTAATTGGACGGCGGGTTCAGCATATTGCCGACTACGTCCAAGCTTTCAAACCCTTCTGCCTCGTTTATCACCAGCGTCGCCGCGCCATACGGGTGCACATCGGAAGTTTGGCTGGTCAGCCCCACCGAACAGACCGTGACCATCGGCACCGGCGCCGCCGGCCAGGCAACCGGAAGCGGGCTGGGAGCCGGAACGTTGTTGCGGATGCCGATGCGATAAAAGGTGACAGGTCCCACCACGCCGTCGGCGGTGATTCCCTGGGCCGTTTGAAAAGCCATCACGGCCGCGCGGGTGGCGGCGTCGTAATAGCCGGTGATGCGGCCGGAATAGTAACCTAAATCTTCCAGCACCACCTGCACAAACACCACGTCAAATCCGTCGCGTCCGGTGTCGATGGCTCGACCGCCGGCAAAGGTGTACAGCCAGCTAGCGTCATAGAATCCGTAACCAGCGATGGTGTTATCGGGAAATCCGGTGTCGCCATTGGCTTCGGCGTCCTGCTTGAAGGCCCGGACCGCGCTGGCGGTGTTCGGACCGAAGACACCATCCGCAGGCCCCCCGATGAGGCTTGCATAGCGGAAACAGTTCAAGCGATTTTGCAGGATGGTCACGTCGCCTCCGGTATCGCCTTCAGAGAGCTGGCGGCTGCCGTACACCGGGCCGCCAAAGGTAGTACGCGAGCCCACGCCCTGACCGAAGACGAAGTAGGTGTTGGGACCGGCAATCCCATCAACGGACAGGCCAAAATAGCTTTGGATATTTTTCACCGCCTGCACGGCAGCCGCGTCATACACCTTGGTAA
>DAHWJO010000360.1:0-845 GCA_027344105.1 Sulfobacillus sp. | reverse complement strand
AGATCTTCAAGCAAGGATGTTCTGCCACGTCGTTGCACTCCGCATGCTCCTATTCTGAAATGGCAGGGCCCGTCTATACAGACTTGTCTACAGCCATCCCTGATGTGGTCCTGCCCGGAGAATTAGACGATCCGCACAGAAAAGCAACCAGCCCGCTACCAGACCAACACTTCCATCGTCACAGTGACTTTCCCGACAAGCCGATCCGCGCCGCGACTTCCCGAAGTAGCCCCAGGGCAATGGCGTTGCCCTGCCCATCGCGGGCCTTCTGGCAGGCGATCGCCAGTTGTTCGATCAGCGCGGTATCACTGAGCTGCGATTCATCCCCTTCGCCCCAGACCATGCCCCGGTCCCGCGCCCGCTTCCACCGCATCCGTTCCGCACTGGTCGTTGCCATGAATCCACCCTCACAAGCCGTCACTGTCGCAGTGCATAAAACGGCCACAGACCTGCCGTTAATCGCGGCCAAGCACGTCCACCCACAGAAACAGCCCCGCCAAGGCCCCAAATTTGCCCTCTGGCCAATTTTCTCGGTCAGGGTGGCGGGCGCGCGGGGGGTGATTATTTCTCGCCTCTCCCGGTCCCGGAAGGTTTCCGCGGTTGCCATTCCGAGATCACCCGTTGCAATGCCTCGACCTGTCCGCGCAACTCGGCGGCGGTCTCTCGGGCTTCCGTGGTCTCCTGTCGCCGTCGCTCGATCTCCTGCCGTTGCTCCTCGATGGTCCCGGTCAGTTCAGCGAGTTTAGCCTCCAGGACTTGGATCTCGATTCTGGCCTGATCCAATTCCGATGCCAGGCTATCGGCCAGCTCTGCCGCTTCGGCGCGTTCCTGTTCCAGCTCCTGCC
>DAHWJO010000035.1:0-24190 GCA_027344105.1 Sulfobacillus sp. | reverse complement strand
CAAGGCGATATACGCCCAGATGGTCCCAAATAGGCCAAAAGGCACATTGATCAGGAAAACCCAGCGCCAGTTGATGGCTGCCATCAGTCCGCCCAGGACGATGCCGATCACCGACCCTCCGATTCCTGCCACCTGATTGAGTCCCAGGGCAAAACCCCGTTCGTTGGTTGGGAACGCATCCGTCAGGATGGCGGCGCTGTTGGCAAACAGGAATGCCCCGCCGACGCCCTGCACGACCCGGAAAATGATGAGCTGCCACTCTCCCGCAACCCCTTGGCCCCACGTCAGGGAAAGTAGGATAGATCCCATGGTGAACACCGCAAATCCTAGATTGTACAGGCGGACGCGTCCATAACTGTCGGACAGCCGGCCAAAGGACACCAGAAGGATGGTGGTCGCAACATTAAATCCCATTAATACCCACAGCAGCAGGCCAGTCTGGCCCGGAGCCAGCGGGTTGACATGAATGCCGCGAAAAATGGCCGGAAGGGCAATGATCACACTGGTGCCATTAATGGCTGCCATGAGGATTCCCAGCGTGGTGTTGGATAAGGCGATCCACTTATAGGCAACGCCATGCTCTCTAGACACACCTCAGCCTCCAATCATAACGTTAACGTCAATGTATAACTATTTTCATATTATAGCCTGAGTGAGAGAAGGAAGCTCTTTTTTGTTTACTCGCCGGGGAGATTTTCTTGTCTAAAGAGATATGGCGCCTCCCCCAGTGAACAGCCAAAGTTCCAGGACGGTTGCAAAATCCCAGAAGCCGAGTTACTATACTGACTAGTCAGTGCAAATATAACTTAGGAGGTGCCATATGCGTTCTCTTCTCTTGGGAACACGGAAAGGCTGGCTGTCCATACTGGCGATTGCTATAGTTCCGCTCCTTTACAGCGGGGCTTATCTCAGCGCATATTGGAATCCCTACGGCCATCTCAGCCGGCTCCCCATTGATATCGTCAATCAGGACAAAGGCGCTCACGGAGAACACTTGGGTGCGGACGTCGCTCGCCGTTTGCCGCGCGGCTGGGACATTCGTAAAGCCACTACGGCTGAAGCGGCGCGCCAGTTGAAAAACGGGACAGCGGACCTTGCCATTACAATCCCTGCCGATTATACGGAAAAGATTTTGAGACACCAGACGCCGGCTATCACCTTTACGGTAAATCCCGGCAGCAACTATCTCAATGACCTGCTGATGCAGAAAGAAAGTGTGGCGCTGACTCAACAATTAAACAGGGCTCTGCGGTCAGCCGCTTCCCGGGATATGGCGAAGAGCCTGCACAGGGCTTCGAGCGGTGCCCAGGCAATGGGGCTGGCAAGTCACAAACTCTATCATGGCGCTGAGATGCTGAATCAGGACGGCCAGGCGCTGCACCGAGCCGCTTTGAGTGCGGCGGCAGGCGCTCAAGCCATTCACACGGGGTCGGCGGAGCTGGCCCAGGGATCTTCCAGCCTTGCGAGCAGTCTTGGCACGCTGTCTGCGGACACGTCTGAGTGGGCGCAGGGCGCAGGTCTGGCGGCAGCTAATCTCGAGAGAGGCCAGAAAACTCTGCAGGCTGCGACAGCACAGGCGGCGGCCGCTGTTGGTCAGATTTCCGGCGATGTGGCAGAAATCCGCAGTTTGCTGGCAATTTCCTCTCCTACGCCTCAGCAAGCGGCTGAACTGGCGTCGCTGCAAAGGCAGGTGGCGCAGGACCAGGCTGGCCTGGCGCAGATGGACAAGGGGCTGGCGAGCGGGCCTTCTGAAATCGGCAGCCCCGGAGGCACAGCCTTGGCCGCTCTCGAGCAACAAACCAGCCAGTTGGCCGCGGGGATTAAACAAGCTGCTGGAGCCGCGAGCCAGGTGGCGGACAGCAGCCAGGCCCTGGCAGGCAGATCGGGCACCCTCGCTGCGGGTATAGCTGCAGCGGCGGCGGAAGACGGGCGTTATGACCGCGGGGTGGCTGGGTTAAAAGAGCCGCTGGAGGCGCTCGGAACAGATTCAGAGGTGTTGGGGCATGGCTTGAGCCGGTCGTCAGGGGTGATGGAATTTATGGTCCAGCCTGTCTCCGGAACATTCAGGCAGATGGCTCCTGCCAGCAATTACGGAAAAGGGCTGTCGCCCTACTTTCTCGCCCTCTCTTTGTGGGTTGGGGCGCTAGTGGTGACTGTAATCGTGCCGGGAGGAATTCGCAAAGGGTTCGGGCTGCGACAGGTCACGAGCCTGGGAATCGGTCTGGCTCAAAGCGCTATTTTGGCCGGAGGCATTCTGCTGCTGCTGCCATTAAGTCCCGTGCATCTGTGGGCCTTCTGGGGAATTATGGGCGGCATTGCAGTCACATGGTGGGCTGTCATGCGCCTGCTGTCGGAAAAATTGGGAGACGGCGGCCGGTTGCTGGGGATTGTTCTCCTCGTCGTGCAGTTGGCGGGATCCGCTGGCACTTACCCTATCCAACTGTCCCCGGCGCTGTTTGGCGACATCCATCCCTACCTTCCCATGACGTGGGCCATTCACTTGCTGCGCTATGCGGTTTCGGGAGCTATGCCCAACCGGGTTGGCAGCAATATTCTCTGGCTGGCATTGGTCGCGGCAGTCTCATGGGCGGCCACCCAGTTCATTCCGGGGCGCATCCCGTTTAACTCGCCGCCACTGGAAGCGGGGCTGGATGAATCCGGTCCCCTGGCGCCGGTGCCCTTGGGCTCGGCCCCTCCCGCATGAACATTTACAGTGTCCTCGCGGCCGCCTCTTGTTGGGGCAGCCGCATAAAATCAGTGAATCGAGCTGCGGCGCGCATGAATGGAAGACGGTATAATACAAGAACAAAGGGGGCTTGTCAAAAATGATGGTATATGACTTTACTGTAGAGACTCATGATGATGCGGCCATTAACCTAAAGAACTATGAGAAGTCGGTCCTGCTGATTGTCAATACCGCCAGCCAATGCGGGTATACTCCCCAATATAAGGGACTGCAGACTCTTGCTGACCAGTTTAGCGGCCAAGGGCTTGAAATTCTCGCTTTCCCGTGCAACCAGTTTGGCCAGCAGGAACCGGACGACAATGCTGCTAT
Source organism: Sulfobacillus sp. (assembly GCA_027344105.1). Taxonomy (GTDB): domain Bacteria; phylum Bacillota; class Sulfobacillia; order Sulfobacillales; family Sulfobacillaceae; genus Sulfobacillus. Next base: position 21,135 of record DAHWJO010000035.1, on the reverse strand, counting down.
CCAAGAGTTTTGCCAGGTGAACTACCAAGTGACATTTCCTGTGCTGGCTAAAATCGAGGTCAACGGTCCAGGAGCCCATCCGCTGTACCGGTATTTGACGAGCATGGCCCCAGCCGGACCGATCCGGTGGAATTTCACCAAATTTCTTTTTGACCGCAAAGGCAATTTGATTGGCCGCTATGAACCGGACGTGGTGCCGGAGGCTTTGGCGCCCGACATTCAACAAGCACTCGCAGACCAGTCCTGACGGACAGCGGGGGAACTGCAAGCGGGTCTCCTCTGCTGGCTTTTTTGGAAATTACGCTTCGCCTACATAGGCGCGCCATGCCCGGGCGCCCGAACGCAGAGCCGCCACGATAATGCCGGCGGTGGGGACCGCAAACAGCGCGCCCCAGATGCCGAGCCAGGTGGCGCCGATGAGCAGGGCTGTCACCGACAGCACCGGATGCAGGCCTACATTATCGCGCATAATGCGCGGGCCTAGGACATCAGATTCCAGCAAGTGGATTCCGAGCAAGAGAATGAGCACTTCGGGCACCCGGATGACCGGGTGGTCCAGCAGGGCGAAAGCGAGCGGGAGCACGGCGCCGATGACAGGGCCCAAAAGTGGAATCAATTCACCTAATGCGGCGATAAATGCAATCAGTATGGCGTCAGGCAGTCCGATCAGCGCGCTGCCTATTCCAAAGGCGATGCCGATCACCACAGACAACAGCAGCTGGCCGCGCACATAGCCGCCCACGACTTTCACGACGGTCTGTTCCACAGCGGTAAACGCTGGGCGGGATTGATGAGGGATGAGGCGTTCGACTGCCGTTGAAATGCGCGGGGCGTCCAACAAAAGATAAATGGTAATGAAGATGACAAGAATGGTGTCGACCAACCCTTTGAAGATGCCGCGCACAACTTTGAATGTGTCATGAAGCGCAGCCGAAGATGTGGCTGTGGCGTTTTGCAAAGCCGTATGCTCGATTTGGCCGAGGTCCGCATGAATGCCCGCGCTGTTCAAGGCTCCGAGAACCATGGGAATCAGCCGCTTCAGATCGCTGGGAAGCTGCCGGGCCAGGTGCTGGATCTGAATAATAATGACGCTGGATAATCCGCCAAGACCGCCAAAAACCACGATGAAGGCTCCCGCGGTGACCGCTAATACGGCCCACCCCCGCTTGTGGCGCCGTGCAATGTAGGTGACCAGAGGGTTTAACGTAATGACTATGGTTCCGGCTAACAGCAGGACAATAACGACTTCATGCAGGCGGCTGAGAATACGTTCGGTGGCAAAGAGGATGATCCCGGCCAGAATGATGACCATCAGGGTGTCGCGGATGGTCCTAAGGCGGGACTGGCGGGTCTCGGGATGAACATCAGAAGATCTGGCCATGAAAAGCCTCCGGTTTATTGTGGCATGCGTCTTGCTTATTGCCTTCTATTGTGCCACAGTGCCGGATATTTCAGGAATTTCAAGCCTGCCTGAGGGAACCCCGTTTATTACAGATATTGCCAGCTCTGCTTCTTGTCTAAACTGCTATACTGTTCATTAAATTGCCTGACGGCGCCGATATGAGACAATAAATGTCTTTGTTCCGGTATAATTCAGGAATTTTCTGCGATAACTCCGCGCAAGCGGACCGCGGTGACAATGATAGGCCATAAGGCGGGAGAGGACGGAGGAAGGGATTTTGGATACAGCCATGCCTACTGATGCGAATTTTACGCTTACGGTGCGGGGGGTGGTTATTCCCTATACCGTGGAAATGCGGCCCAACAGGGTGAATGCAGCTATTCAAGTGATGGCCGGGGGCGAGGTGAAGGTGTTGGCTCCCAATGGATTCTCTGCGGAGCAGGGGTTGGAAATGCTCCGCGACAAAGCCGATTGGGTCCTTAAGCACTACATGCAAAGGCGTGCTATGCAAGGGAAGGATTTTGTCTCTGGAAGCCGATTCGATTTTCTGGGCCAGCCTGTGACTTTAGTTATCGACCAGACCCCGGGATACCTGGTGACCGAGGTGGAACTGATGGATGAATCGGACCTGACTGTCCGCTGCACTCAAGGCCAGTCAGTCGATCCCGCCACGCTCCGGGATCTGCTGGCGGAATGGTACAGGGCTGAAGCGGAGCGCATAGTGCCGGAACGTCTGAACGAGTGGGCTGGCTACATGGGCTGCCAGCCCACGGGGCTGCGTATTAATGAATATAAGACCCGGTGGGGCTATTGCCGGCCAGATGGCTTGATAGCCATTAACTGGCAGATTATCCAGGCGCCGCTAGAAGCCCTAGACTATCTTTTGGTTCACGAATTGGCGCACTTGCAGTTTCCTAACCACAAGAATGGCTTTTGGAAAACGGTGGGACAAGCCTATCCGGACTATGAGGTGCAAAAGAAGTGGCTGCGCCGTCACGGTGCGTCCTTGCAGTGGTAGGGAAGCAAAAGGCTTCCTGATGCTGGTGGGAGCAGGGTCAATCGCCCCGCAAGCCGCGGAGCTCTACCTAGGTTCGCTAGGCAGAGCTCCGCGGCTAACTTTTTGCGTTGCCTCTTACCGGGGATTGGGAGAGCCTCTTCCACGGCAAACGCGTGCCCCCGGCAAAGATATTGAGAACGATCCCGATTACAGCCGCACGGCCATGATGATAACGCGCCATGTCATCCGGTGCCGGGCACCAGCAGACGACATCAAGGGGCCAGCCGCGTTCGCCCAGTTGGAAATAAGGCCCATACCAAAGGCGCCGGCTCCAATCAGCGCGAGGGGAAAGATCGTTCCCGGGGTAGCCCAGTAATTGGGCGGGAGCTTCATCATGAAAGCGTTGACGTGACGGCGAACAAGCAGCACTAGCAGGGCCCCCAGAATGTCCTGAAGAGACTCGGGGCCCACTAGGATCCGCTCAAACCCGGCGGCTCCCAGTGGGGCAGTCGGCCGATGGGCTGACAGAACTCTCCACGAAGACGGCGGCGTTCGTCCAAACTGGACATCCGCTCTTAGGAGACCCGGAATTTTGTCTAAGCTGCATGTCCAAGCATACCAGGTCTTGAGAAATGGCGGTCACGGGTTCCCACCGCCTCAGTCTTTTCACCCATGTCATGGCCATGTCTACTCGATGTTGCAGGCTCGGTGCGACCCCACCGCCTGGCCTACGGCGATTATTGAAACGTGCGGGACGATAACGCAGTCGCGACCGACGAAAGTGCCAGTGTCCCTGTCGCCGCATTAAGGACTCGTGGATGACGGCCCGATGCTTGAGTTCTAGCAACATCAAGACGGCCGCACAATGCATCACTTCGCCAGTCTCGACATCCACAGTTTCCCTTCCCGCACGAGCGCCAGTCCGGTCGCCCGACTGCCGGGGTCCGGTTTAACCGCACGGGTTGCCATACCAAATCGTGAAAAGCATCATGTGGTGAACGGCCACTCGCGCTCTCTCTAACAGTACCCGTGCCCGTTTTCTCGGAACACGGCCTCAACGGCTTCTGATTTGTCGCGATCGGCGCTTGCCCTTTCGCCCTTATGATTCCCGCTTTGCAAAAGGAGCGGACTGAGGAAGCATCGCCGGTGCGTTGACCGACCTGTTGCAAATGCAGGGGGTTGGTCAACCCAGCCTGTGCTCACAAGCCCCGGCCTCTTTAGGCCGGGGCAGTTGGCGACCGCGTGGAGGTCTGTTTTGAGTCAAGCATACCCGGCGCCGAGGTCTCGGGAAGAAACGTCAGGGCCGCTCCATTTGGCATGGCTCCCAAGCGGCTACGGAGCACGCCGAATCCAGCACTTGCAAGTCGCTTTGCGCATCGAGACCAAGGCCTCGGCATTCGTAAATTGGGATTCGGCTTGGTCAATTCCCCCAGCTGACGATTGCAGCCTTCAATCAGATTCTTTGCGTTACCTCTCAGCCGTGGATTGGGAGAGCGGCGGTGCAGCCGTGTCTTCCGACGGCAATCGCATTCTCGCAGTAAAGATATTGAGAATGACCCCGATTACAGCCAGGACGGCCATGATGATGAACACGCCATCCCATCCGATATTGGGCACCAGAGCAGACGACACCAAGGGACCGATCGCGCTTGTTGAGTTGGAAATAAGCCCCATACCAAAGGCGCCGGCTCCAATCAGCGCGAGGGGAAAGACCGTTCCCGGGGTAGCCCAGTAATTGGGCGGGAGCATCATCATGAACGCGTTGACGATGACGGCGAACATCAGCAGGCCGAACGAAGCATGGCCTAGCAGCAGCACTAGCAGGGCACCCAGGCCCATAAGGATGTTGGCGGCTGTCATGACCTTTAGGCGCGACCGGAATATCCCGGAATGGGATGAATGTTTGGCCGACATGGCATCACCTATGAATGCTCCCACAAAAGCCGCGACGAATCCAGCCGCGCCCCAAACGAACATCAGCGTGCCAACCTGACTCGTGTGATATCCCAAATGGTAGGCATAGGCGGGAAGAAATCCGCCCACACTGAACAGTGTCCACGTCAAAGGGATTTGGACAAACCCCATCATCCAGGTAATGCCCAGTCTCCAGGCGCTCTGGTGCTTGACGGATTTCTGCTTTTCCTGCTGCAGCATGTTCTGAAGAGACTCCGCATTGCGGGCAAACAGAAAGTAAATGACGGCGCCAGCGACCATAATCAATCCCGTAATATAGTACATTTCGCGCCATCCCAGAGACTCCAGCCGGCTCGACAGGAGGCCCCCGACGGCCCCGCCCAGAGTAATGGCTCCCAGCGTGAAGGCCAGAGAGCGTCCCCGCTCGCTTGGCCTGAACCAACCTGACAGCTGCAAGGAAAATAGAGCAAGCATCATAATCATGAGCCCCTGTGCAAACCGCAGGACGGTCAAGAGCCACAAGGTAGTGGTAATCGGCAAAAGAAACTGCGGAACAATCAAAAAGATCTGAGCTACCAGCACGCCGGTTTTGACACGCGTATCGAAAATGCCTCCGTGTCCAAGAAAGAATGCGAGAAAGAGACCAATCGAAAAGCTGTCCACGCCATAAGTATTCACAGTGGCGGGATTTAAGTGGAGAGACTGTGCGATAGCGGGGGAGGCCACACCAAAAGAGGTTAGGGCCACAAAGCTTGTGGTCATCAATATTCCCGCAACAATAGCCATAACCCACCGGTAGGGTGACTGTTGTTCAGGGGTGAAATGAGGCGTAGTGGACATGAGAGTTCCCTCCTGTGGCCTGATCGGACCAGATAATGGGTTGCGCGCGGCAGTTCCTGGGATGTTTCCGAATACCAATATGCCAGCGCATCGTCAGTGTATTGCGAAAGTTGCTTAAAACACAAGACAAATGGAACAAAATTCTGTATGGTAGAACAATTGAATCAGTCAGTATATTGCGGTGAGCAAAAAAGGGGGGGAGCCATGGAGGACTACACGGTTCGGTCGGTGGATAAGGCATTGGGCCTCTTGGAGGCGCTTAGTGAGTTTCCGCGAGGAGTGGGCGTTACAGAGCTGGCCGAACGCTTGGGGCTGTACAAGAGCACGGCGCACCGCCTGCTGGGAACGATGATGAGGCGTGGCTATGTTGAACAGAGTGCCGACACGGGAAAATACAAGCTAGGCTATACCGTGGCCGATCTGGGGATGCGTCTTTTGTCCTCTATTGACCTGCGTGGGGAAGCTCTGCCGTACCTTCGCGAATTGGCTGACAGGACTGGCGAGGTAGCGCATTTGGCGCTGCTGGACGGGCGCGACGTCGTCTATATCGAGAAGGTTGACAGCGCCAGCACTATCCGGATGCACTCGCGCGTGGGGATGCGGGTTTACGCGCACGCGACTGGACTCGGCAAGGCGATGCTGGCGGCGATGCCAGAAGCTGAAAGCGCGGCTTTTATTCAACGGTACGGGCTGCTGCAACTGACCGAACGCACCATCACCGATGCCGATCAGCTTGTACGGTCTTTTCAAAAAATTCGCGAGATTGGATGCGCCGTAGCGATTGAGGAAAATGAGCCGGGGATCTGCTGTGTAGCGGCCCCCATCTTTGGCAGCGACGCCAGGGTTGTGGCGGCTTGCAGCGTGTCGGGCCCTTGCTCGCGGATGGACCGCGCTAAAATCATCAGTATCGTGCCGTGGGTTCGGGAAGCGTCGGAAAAAATATCTGGGCGCCTGGGTTTTAGACACCAGGCAACGCATTCGTTATAGGCATGCGGCAGTTTAGGGATTAAGGGAGAGGGGGTGGGCAGTTGGAACTGCGGCAGTTGACATATTTTGTGGCGGTTGCAGAGGAACTGCACTTCGAGCGCGCTGCGCGGAGGCTGTGCATGACCCAGCCTCCGCTGAGCCAGGCCATCAAGCAGCTGGAAGAAGAGATGGGCGTGGGGCTCTTTGAGCGCAGCCATCGCAGGATTCGGCTTACGAGGGCGGGAGAAGCATTTTTAGAGGAGGCGCGCCATGTCATCTGTGCAACGGACCATGCTGTAGAGCGGGCACGTCTGGCCGACCGCGGGGAATGGGGCCGGCTGACTGTTGGATTTGTAGGTTCCGCCACCTATGACATGCTTCCTCGGGTGATACGCATGTACCGCCAGGAATATCCAGACATCGCAGTGGAAACGCGAGAACTGTCGACTCCTATGCAAATTGAGGCGCTGCGCCAAAAGCAGATTGACATCGGCGTGCTGCGCCCGCCGGTCGCTGATTTTGCTGTGCAGACTCAGACTGTGTACCGGACCCCCTCGGTGCTCGCGCTGCCGAAGTATCATTCCTTGACGGGCTCTGCGACCATCTGCTGGGGCGACCTCCGGGATGTGCCTTTCGTGATGCTCTCACCCAAGACGTGGAGCTGGTTCTACAACGCGGTGCTGGAGTCTGCCGCCCATGCAGGGTTCGTCCCCGCTATTCTCCAAGAGGCCATGGAGTTCCAGACAGTGATTGGGCTGGTAGCTGCCGGCATGGGTGTGGCTGTTGTGCCAAAATCGGCTCAAAATCTGCATACGGAGGATGTTGTATACCGTGATTTGGCCGACGGTCTGCCTCAAGCGGAAATGGCAGTAGGGTGGCGCCGCGGAGACCAGTCTGCCGCTGTGTCGGCATTTATCAGTGCCGCCCACCAGGTAGCGGGGGAGATGCTTAGAGACGCCTTGCCAGGCGAATTGGTGTAGGCTTTCGCACTTCCCAGCAGTCGGATTACCAAGGTAATACCAACGAAATGGGTATTAGACGGCTTCGCCACGTTGAAGTAGTCTGACTTATATTATTTTTTCCGATCATTCCGGGGTGGTCTCGTGAGCAACGAGAACTGAGTTCTGTGGAGTGGAACGGAGAAATAGGAGGAGGACATTCAATGCCCAAAATGAATGCGATGGAAGCTGCCGTTTCAGTGCTGCAGGCGGAAGGCATCGACGTGGTGTTTGGCATTCCCGGGGCAGCCATACTGCCGCTGTACAAAGCCCTGTCCAAAAATCAGGAGATTCAGTCGATCACGGTGCGCCATGAGGAAGGAGCCACGCATGCGGCGGACGGCTGGGCCCGGGCCACCGGAAAGGTGGGCGTGGCGATTGGCACGTCGGGGCCCGCAGGAACAAATATGGTCACGGGTCTGTATACGGCATGGGCGGATTCCATTCCCATTATCACCATAACGGGGCAGGCGCCGCGTTCGCAACTCCACCGGGAAGGGTTTCAGGCCGTGGATATTTGTACGATCGTCCAGCCGGTGGTTAAGAAGAGTTTTCTGGTAATGGAGCCAGCCCAGATTCCCTGGGTGTTCCGCGAGGCCTTTCGAATTGCCCGCCAGGGACGCCCCGGGCCGGTGCACATTGACCTGCCTCTGGATGTTCAGCAAGCGGAAATTGACTATGAGCCGGCGACTGACCATGCTCTGCCGGTGTTTTCCGCCTCCCCTTATCTTCCGGCATTGCGCAGAGCCCTCGACATGCTCCTGGCGGCGCGCCGTCCAATTGTTCTCGCGGGTGGCGGTGTGATTAATGCCAATGCGTCGCAAGAATTGATGGCGCTGGCCGAATACTTGCAGGTGCCGGTATCCCCCACCCTGATGGGGTGGGGGTCTGTCCCCGCGGACCATCCCCTGTATGTCGGAACGGTAGGGATTCAGACGCAGACCCGGGCCGCCAACCAAATTTTTCTCGAATCGGATTTTGTGCTGGCGGTCGGTGCCCGGTTTGCGGAGCGCCACACCGGCGACTTAGAAATCTACACACGCGGCCGCAAATTTGTGCACATCGATGTGGAGGCGACGCAGATCGGGAGAATTTTCCCGCCGGATCTCGGGATCGTTGCCGATGCGCGGCTAGCCTTGTCAGCATTGGGGGAGATCGCCAGAGACACCACACCCAGGCGGGCACCCGGAGAGTGGGTGGATCGTGTGGCCGCATTAAAGGCTTCACGCGACCGGCGCATGGATTTGGATAGCATTCCGATTAAACCCGCGCGGGTCTTTCGGGCGATTAATCAGGTATTTGGCCGCCAGGCCATATTCACCACGGCCATTGGTTTGTATCAGATTTGGTCGGGACAATTTCAGCAAGTCTACGAGCCGCGCCACTATCTCGTGTGCGGGCAGGCAGGGCCCCTAGGCTGGGAAATACCCGCCGCGATTGGCGTAAAGTGTGCGCATCCGGACCGGGATGTGGTGGCTGTGGTGGGGGACTATTCGTTTGAGTTTCTCATGGAAGAGGTGGCGGTGGCTGTGCAGTATCACATTCCTATCGTCATCGTCATGCTGAACAATGGTTATTTAGGGCTGATCCGCCAGCCATCAAAATACCAGTACTCGATGAATTTTGGCGTCGACATCAGTTATGGTCTCAACGAAGATCGGGGCATGGACAACGTCCGGGCTGTGGAAGCCATGGGGGGGCTCGGTAAAAAGGTGTTGGACCCCGCGGAATTGGAGGAAGCGATGAAGTGGGCGCGCGGCGTCTCGCAGGAACAGAAACTGCCTGTCATCGTGGAGGTCTTCATTGAGCGCGAAGCGGATGCGGCGATGGGTCCGAGTCTTGACCAGATCCGGGAGTTCGACGAGGTCATCGACCGTGATCTGGCATTGACTGCGACTGGGGAGAGATTGGAGCTATGAGCCAGAAAGGCGGAATGAAGACGATGCGCTATGCGGCCAATTTGTCAATGCTATACCCCGACCGGCCGTTTTTGAGGCGGTTTGAAGCGGCAAGAGCTTCGGGTTTCTCGTTTGTGGAATTCCTATTTCCCTATGAGGCGGGACTGGAAGCGGTGGAGGATGCGCTCCAAACCAATCACCTGCAAGTGGTGCTGTTTAACCTGCCGTCGGGCCATTGGGACCGCGGAGAGCGCGGGATTGCCGTCCTTCCGGACCGCCGCCGGGAATTTCGGGATGGAGTGGAAGAAGCCGTCGGTTACGCCGAAAAACTGGGATGCGCCCGCATTAACTGCTTGGCAGGCATCCGGCCGCCAGGCCTGTCCGCAGAAGAGGCGTGGGCGACACTTGAAGAAAATGCGGGTTATGCTGCCGACCGGCTGGCGGAATGCGGCAAGACACTAATGGTGGAGCCCGTCAATTTCTTTGATGTGCCAGGGTTTTTCTTAAATACTACAGCCGCAGCCGAAACTCTGCTCGAAAATCTCAAGCGTCCCAATATCCGTATCCAATATGATGTATATCATCTGCAGCGCATGCAGGGGGAACTGATAGCCAACATTCGGCGGCTGGGACCGGCAATCGGCCATGTCCAAATTGCCGACAATCCCGGGCGGCACGAACCGGGCACGGGAGAAATCAATTATGCCAACGTGCTGCAGGCTTTAGAGAGCTTAGGGTACGACGGATACGTTGGATTGGAATACATTCCTCTTGCTGATACGGATGCGGGTCTTAAGTGGCTCGCGCCCGAAAGGCGCTAATCCACGGAGAAACGGTTGACGAAAGGAATGAGATGCATGAAAAATGAAGAGGGGTTGCAGGCGCGTATCGGTTTTATTGGACTGGGTGTAATGGGCGAGCCGATGGCGGCGAATATTCTTGAGGCAGGCTATCCGCTCACAGTCTTTAATCGCAGCGCCGCCGCTGCCCGCCGGCTGCAGGAAGCAGGCGCGCGGGTGGTGGACACGGTGCGTCAGATCGCGGACGCTAGCGACATTGTCATTACCATGCTGCCGGATACCCCCGATGTGGAGGCTGTGTATCTATCCCCGGAGGGACTTCTGTCAGGATCCCGGCCGGAGATGCTGCTCATTGACATGACGACGGCTACCCCGGAGATTGCGCGGCGCATTGCTGGGGAGGCTCGGATCAAGGGGGTGCATACTCTTGACGCGCCCGTGTCCGGGGGGGATGTGGGGGCGAGGGCCGCTACGCTTTCCATTATGGCCGGCGGGGACCCCGCGGTGTTCGAGCGCGCCCTGCCAATATTTCGGACGATGGGTAAAAATATCGTGCACATGGGGCCGACTGGGTCGGGACAAGTGACCAAAGCCTGCAATCAAATTGTGGTCGCCCTGACTATAGAGGCGGTGGGCGAGGCTTTTGCACTGGCTGAGAAGTCCGGAGTCGACCTCGCTCGGGTGCGAGAAGCGCTGTTGGGCGGGTTTGCCCAGAGCCGCATTTTGGACATTCACGGCACCCGGGCGCTGGAAGAGCGCTATGGGCCCGGGTTTCGCCTGCGCCTGCACCATAAGGACTTGGGCATTGCGCTGGCCACCGCCTCAGATATCGGCGCTTCTCTGCCCCATACTGCCGGAGTCCGGGAAATCATGAATGTGCTGCTCACACATGGCCATGGTGATGAGGACCATTCATATATCATCCAGTATCTGCGTGACCTGGCCCAGCCGGGCCCAGTGGCCTGAGCATCTCTTAAAGGTCCTGGCAGCAAGGGTGGGGCCACAACGCAAGGAGGGCGCAAATGCCAGAAACTACTACGGAGGATTTGTTGGCGGACGTGGCGGGCTCCGTGGCCGTCGGCCAGACTTTTGAAGGGAGGCATGGCATCCGGGTGACCCCAGTTCATCCGGAACAGGAGGAGCAGGTAGCCCAGATATGCCAGCTGGCCCAAACCCATCACTGGAGTGTGGTGCCGGTCGGGGCAGGGGGCTGGTGGCGGGGAATCGGCGACAAGAGCGATTCCCCCGTGACGGTGACCCTCCATACAGACCGGCTGTCCCGAATCACGGATTACTCTCCCGGTGATATGATTGTGAGTGTGCAAAGCGGGATGCCCCTTGCCCAGCTCCAGGAAGAGCTCCAACCCTACCAGCAGATGCTGGCGCTCGATCCCGCATGCCCTCCTGACTCGACATTAGGAGGCCTCGTGGCCCAAGCGGCCTATGGGCCTTCGCGCGTGGGGTACGGCACCTTGCGCGATATGGTGACGGGTCTGAGGGTGGTCCTCGCCAGCGGCGACGTGATTCAAGTCGGAAGCAAAGTCGTCAAGAATGTTGCGGGGTACGACTTGCCGAAGCTCTTCATTGGGTCGCGGGGAAGTCTTGGCATCATCACGGAATGCACCTTCAAATTGAAGCCCATCCCCCGTCACCGGGAGCTTTACCAGGTGACCGGCTCGGCGGAAGACATCGCGCGGGTCCACTCCGAAATCATGGCCGCAGCTCTGACGGTATCCGCCCTGGAGATGGTGGAGCGCCAGGGACATGGCGGCGGGGATTCTGGCGGGTGGACACTGCTCGTTGGGTGCGATGAAAACGCGGGCGCCGCGAGGTCGCAGGTCCAGCGCCTGCAGCAGATATGCGGCGCAGTGCCGCTGGAAATATTGCAAAACAGCGAAGTAGCGGAATTTTGGAGTGACTACCGCCAGAACCTGGCTGGTGCCTCCACCGTCATCCGTGTGCAGTCGGCTCCGACCCAGATGGTGGCGTTGGCTGACCGGCTCCGCAGAGCCTTGCAGGCGGTGGGACTGGATGCACGCTATTCTTTTACGCTGAGCGACGGGGTTGGGAAAATTTATAGCGGGGAGCAGGATTTTGAGCGGGTCCGGCTCCTGGTGGAGACCCTGGCCCGGGAGTCTGAGCCGTGGGCCACTGCCCGCGTGATTGAGCAGCTTCCGCGAGAAATGCCGTGGGATGCACAGACAGCCGGGAGCCGGCGGGTTCACGCCGGCGAGACACTGCTCATGCAGCGAATTAAGGAAGTGTATGACCCGCAGGGAATTTTCAATCCAGGCATTTATGCAAGGGGGATGTGACCGTGGCCAAGGCCGGGGAAATGGCAGATGGCAGCCTCCGGGACAAGATGGGCCAAGCGCCGCTAGGGATGTCTGCGGGGCCAGACCCTGATGAATATTCCAAGTGTGTGCACTGCGGCTTCTGTCTCGAAGTATGCCCGACTTACCAGCAACTGTCTGACGAGAATCAGTCTCCGCGGGGGCGGGTGTTTCTTATTAAGCAAGTGGCGGAAGGAGCATTGCCTCTTGAAGCCGCGGAAGGTCCGGTATTTGCCTGTCTGGATTGCCGCGCCTGCGAAACGGTGTGCCCTTCAGGGGTGCCCGTGGGGCACCTGATCGAAATGTCGCGCGGACAGATCCGCGCGGCTCAAAAGGGCTCCCGCAAGTCCGCGTGGCGGGAGCAGTTGATGCTGCGGGGACTTTTCACCCATCCGGAGCGGCTGCGGGCCGCCGGGGGCCTGCTGCGGTTCTACCAGGTCTCCGGTTTGCGCCGGGTTGCCCGCGCGGCCGGTGTCCTGAAGGTGCTGCCTGCCCATCTGCGCGAAATTGAAGCGGGCCTGCCGGTGGTGCCGCGGCACCACCACACCCCCCCGCCCCTGCCGGTGCCGGGAGGGGCGCGGCCTGGCGCCTCGGGCCCGGTGCGTGTCGCCTTGTTAACCGGATGCGTAATGGACGTGCTGTTTTCGGATGTGAATGAAGCGACTGCGCGGGTCATTGCCCGCAACCACATGAGCGTCACGGTGCCTGAAGGGCAGGTCTGTTGCGGTGCGCTGCATGTGCACGCGGGGGACAGGGAGGCAGCCCGGGATTTGGCGCGGCGCAATATCGATGAATTTTTGGGGTCACAGGCCGACTATATTGTCACCAACGCGGCAGGATGCGGGGCGGCGATGAAAGAATACGGGGACCTCTTGAAAGACGACCCCGCGTATCATGCCCGCGCGGAAACTTTCAGCGGCCGGGTGAGGGATATTTCCGAGTTGCTGGTGGAGCAGGGATTCGACCCCCCGCAAGCGACTCTGGACCGCCAGGTGACCTATCACGATGCCTGCCATCTGTGTCATGCCCAGCACATACGGAAGCAGCCCCGCCAGCTTCTGGCGGCCATAGGTGGAGTGTCGGTCGTCGAGATGAACGACTCGGAGCGTTGTTGCGGCAGTGCGGGAATATACAATCTCACTCATCCCGACATGGCACGCCAGCTCCTGCAAAGGAAAGTGGAGGATATACCCAAGGAAGCGGACGCTGTCATTATGGGAAATCCCGGATGCATGATTCAGATCCGCGCGGGACTGGCGGGGTCCGGACGCGAGACGCCCGTACTGCATACGGTACAGCTGCTGGATATGGCCTACCGGAGGGAGCTCTCCGGAGAACACCCTTCGGAGCGGCAGACGTAGGCCGGTGGGAATTCAGGAGAGGATGGGATGAAAGTGCTGCCAGTGACCGTGATTGGAGAACTGCAGGATATTGTAGGCAGAGACAATGTCATCATTGACAGTCACCGCACTATGGCTTACGAGTGCGATGCGTATGTGGCCGAGAAGTTTATGCCCAGTGCTGTAATCTTTCCGGAAACCACAGAGCAGGTGGCGGCGGCCGTCCGCTGCTTGGGGAAAGCTGGTGTCCCGTTTCTGCCCCGCGGTGCTGGCACGGGACTCAGCGGCGGCGCGACGCCTCTGAATCACGAGGTGGTGATCAGTCTGGCTAAAATGGATAAACTGCTGGATATCGACTACGAGAACCGCCGAGCCACCGTGCAGCCGGGATTCGTCAATTTGCGTCTCACGAAACACATGGCCGCTCAGGGCTATTATTATGCCCCAGACCCCTCTAGCCAGTCGGTTTGCACCATCGGGGGAAACTTTGCTGAAAACTCGGGGGGGTCACACTGCCTTAAATACGGAGTGACTACGAATCACGTGGTGGCCGCTGAGGTGGTGTTGCCGTCTGGCGACGTGGTGACGGTGGGGGAGGCCTATGGTGATGCCGTGGGTTACGATTTGTTGGGAGTTCTGGTGGGATCGGAAGGCACTTTGGGCATCACCACCGCCATCACTGTGAAAATTCTGCCGCGCCCGGAAGCGGTCAAAACGATTCTGGCGTACTTCGACCAGGTCGATCAGGCTTCCCAGACCGTCTCCGACATCATATCCAATGGAATCGTGCCAGCCGCGTGCGAGATGATGGACCAACTGGCGATGCAGGCCGTCGACAAGAGCATGTACCACGTGGGATACCCGGAAGACATTGAGGCGGTCCTGCTCCTGGAAGTGGACGGGCTGGCTGCCAGCGTGGAAGACAGTGTGCAGCGGGTGTCTGCCGTGTGCGCCCAAAATCACGTCCGCGCGTTCCGCACGGCTCATGACGATACGGAGCGGGCGTTATGGTGGAACAGCAGGAAAATGGCTTTCCCCGCTATCGGGCAAATTTCTCCTGATTACCTGGTGCAAGACGGTGTCATCCCGCGCACCAAGCTGTCGGCCGTTCTCAAACGGGTGGGTGAACTGAGTGCGGAGTTTGGCCTCCGGGTCGCCAATGTTTTTCATGCGGGCGACGGCAACCTGCACCCCCTGATCTGCTATGATGCGCGGATTCCAGGGCAGCTGCAGCAGGCTATGTCGTTAGGGCAGCGCATCCTGGAAGTGTGCGTGGACATGGGCGGCAGCATTACAGGAGAGCACGGGGTGGGCATCGAAAAGATTGGGCATATGGCTTACATGTTTTCGGGGGCGGATTTGGGAGCACAGCAAAGCCTGCGCCAGGTGTTCAATCCCGAGGGGCTCTGCAATGGCGGCAAGGTGATTCCCCTGCCCGGCGCCTGTGTGGAGAGCCGCACACAGACCAAAGGACGCCCGCCTGTTCGGCCATCCGGGGAAACGGCAGGCATGGTGGCCGTTGGCGGTGAGATGGCCGGCCCGGGGCCGGCATGAAAATCGTGGTGGCACCGGATTCATTCAAGGGTACCTATAATGCGGAGCAGGTGAGCCGAGCCATGGCCGAGGGCATTCACGACGCGGTGCCTGGGGCTGAGGTCGTTTTGAGACCCATGGCGGATGGCGGCGAAGGCAGTCTGGAAGCGGTGCTGGGAGCGATGCGGGCCGAGCGCATCACAGTGGACACCGCCGATTCCTATGGGCGGCCCATCACGGCAGCGTATGGATTTCAGCAGGGAACCGCGTGGGTTGAGTTGGCGCAGGCATCCGGTCTCCAATTTCTGGATACCCGGCTGGATGCGCCCGCTCGAAATCGAGCGGCGCTGGGGGCGTCGACCTGGGGCACAGGGATACAACTGCGCCAGGCTTTGCAGCGGGGCGCTTCCAGAGTGTTTCTCATGATTGGGGGGAGCGGGACTACGGACGGCGGGTGGGGCCTGCTGGCCGTTTTGGGCGCGCGGTGCATGGATTCTCAAGGGAACCTGCTCGCTGGAGAGGATGCGCGCAACATGGGACGGGTGCATCGCATTGAAAACCTGAGGGCAGTCCGCGCTCTCCTTCAAGACGTATCCCTGGTCGTGGCGACGGACGTTTCGAATCCGCTGTGCGGCCCTGCGGGGGCGGCCTGGGTCTATGGACCGCAGAAGGGGCTGAGCCCGGACGGGGTGCGCATGCGCGATGCGGAATTGGAGCATTGGGGCAAGTTGCTGACTCAAGCGGCCGGGGTGCCGGAGACGGTGATGATCCTGGCCGGCATGGGGGCCGCTGGAGGAGCCGCCTTCCCCCTTAAGGTGCTGGCTCCCACCATGCGTGTGGTGCGGGGGGCCGTTCTTGTCGCGGAGTCGATCGGCCTCGAGGCAGCTATCCGGGATGCGGACCTGGTCCTGACGGGAGAAGGGGCAACGGACGCCCAGACGATGGAGGGGAAAGTGCCGCTCACTGTTTTGCAACTGGGCCGCCAATACGACAAGCGGTGCGCGGTGGTTTCCGGCCGCCTGGGAGACGGATATCAGCGGCTGGCAGAAATGTGTCCGGTGCATTTTGAACAGGCCTCTCCTGCGGGAGCCAGTCTGGAGGACATTCAGGCGAACGGTCTAATATGGATTGCGCAGGCAGCCGCCCGTGCGGTGCAGGCCATCACAGCAGAATAACCCCATGCCGTCAGGCGGGGAGTGTCAGAAAGGGAGGAAAATTATGACGGGCCACGAGAAAATCAGCATTTTGGGTTCCATAGAGCCAGGATACGAGACGGTATTGACCAAAGAGGCCTGCGACTTTCTAGCGGAGCTGCACACGCGCTTTGAGCCTCAGAGGCGTGAACTTCTCGTTCGGAGACAGGCTGTGCAGGAGCAAATCAGCCAGGGATACGTGCCGGGTTTTCCAGAAGATCCGCGCCATATCCGTGGTGGGGACTGGACCATCGGGCCGGTGCCGAGAGACTTGCTGGACCGGCGCGTGGAGATTACTGGCCCAGTGGACCGAAAAATGGTGATCAATGCGTTAAACTCCGGGGCTAAGGTGTTCATGGCGGACTTCGAGGATGCCAATTCCCCCACATGGGGCAATGTCATCGAAGGGCAAATCAATCTGACCCGGGCTATCGGCCGCCGCATTGACTATGTGGCGGACAATGGCAAGACCTACCGCCTCAATGACCAGGTGGCGACACTGGTGGTGCGGCCCCGGGGGTGGCATCTGGTGGAAAAGCACCTGACGCTCGGAGGCGAGCCGCTCTCTGGCAGTCTGGTGGACTACGGGCTGTTTGTCTTCCACAATGCCAGCACTTTGCTGAGCCAAGGCAGCGGTCCCTATTTTTACCTGCCAAAACTGGAAGGGGCCACCGAAGCGCGGGTATGGAATGAAGTTTTTGACTTTACGGAACAACGTCTGGGGATCACCCGGGGAACCATTAAGGCCACCGTCCTCATTGAAACCATTTTGGGAGCCCTGGAAATGGAAGAAATTCTCTATGAACTGCGCGAGCATGCTGCCGGGCTGAATGCCGGACGGTGGGACTACATCTTCAGCATCATCAAGAAGTTTCGCGACCGGCCAGACAGTGTGTTGCCAGACCGGGCGGACGTCAGCATGACGGTCCCCTTCATGCGCGCCTATACCAAGCGGCTGATTCAGGTCTGCCACGGGCATGGTGCGCATGCGATGGGCGGCATGGCGGCCTTTATCCCGAGCCGCCGGGATCCCGAGGTCAACCGGACAGCGCTGGCTAAAGTCCGTGAGGACAAGAACCGGGAGGCTCAGGATGGATTTGACGGGACATGGGTGGCGCACCCCGACCTGGTGCCCGTCGCTATGGAGGCGTTTGACCGGGTTTTGCAGGACCGTCCCAACCAGACAGAGGTGCACCCTCAAGGTTCGGTGGGTGCAGCAGAACTGGTGAATTTTGACGTGCCGGGCGGGCGCATCACGGAAGCCGGGGTCCGCAACAATATCAGTGTCGCTATCCAGTACCTGGAATCGTGGCTGCGGGGAATGGGCGCCGTGGCCATTTTCAATCTGATGGAGGATGCGGCCACCGCGGAGATTGCCCGGGCCCAGATCTGGCAGTGGATTCGGCAGAAGAGCCAGCTGGATGACGGCCGGACAGTCACTGCGGCGATGGTGCGGCAGTGGGAGCAGGAGGAGCTCTTGAAAATCCGCCAGGAACGGGGGGACGAAGTGTTTCAGGAGGGACAGTTCGGAAAAGCGGTGCAGGTCTTCGAAGAAGTCGCCTTAAGTGAAACGTTTCCGGACTTTCTCACCCTGCAGGCATATCAGCTCTTGAGCTAAGCCAATTTTGGGGGGATCAGCAAAGGACTCCGGACAGAAGTCCGGAGTCCTTTGCTGATCCCAAGCCTGGCCGCACGGCTACGTCATCTCAGCGTGCTGGGCTAGAGAGGATTTCTGCAGCATCTCCGCATAATATCCGCCTCTGGTGATGAGCTGTTCGTGGGTGCCGGATTCCACCACCCGGCCCTTGTCGAGCACATAGATGCAGTCCGAAAAGCGGATCGTCGACAAGCGGTGGGCAATGACGATGGTGGTCCTGTTTTTTGCGACTTCCATCAGGCCCCTTTGGACAGCGATCTCGCTGACGGCATCCAGATTGGCGGTGGCTTCATCCAGCACCAGAATTTTCGGGTCCAGCACAATGGTGCGCGCGAAAGCCAAAAGCTGGCGCTGTCCCGCCGAGAGATTGGCGCCGTGGGGAGTGAGCCATGTCTGGTATCCCTGGGGCAAGCGGCGGATAAAGTCGTCGGCGCCTGTGATGCGGCCAGCTTCTTCCACTTGCGTGTCGGAAATCTCGGAGCGAAACAGCCGGATATTGTCGGCAATGGAGCCAGAATATAAATTGACTTCCTGCTGCACGACCGCGACCCACCGGTGGAGGTCTTCTTGGCGCATGTCGCGGATGTCGACATGGTCAATGCGGATAGCCCCGCTAGTGACGTCGTAGAAGCGGGCCAGCAGACTGATGAGCGTGCTCTTGCCCGCCCCTGTCTCCCCGGCAATGCCAATAAACTGGCCGGGGGCAATGGTGATGTTAATGTCGCGGAGAATGGGACGCGCCGGATCGTAGGCAAATCCGACATGGTCGAACTCAATCCGGCCTGTCACGGTGTCCGGAGAGAGAGGGGCGGGCGGATCAAGGAGCAGCGGCGGGGTGGCTAGCACCGCGCTGACCCGTTCTGCCGAAATCATCGAGGACTGCAGGGTGTTCCAATTCTGCGTCAGCGAGTTGATTGGCTCGAAAAATTGTTGGATATAGGAAATAAAAGCATACAGCACGCCAATTTTAATGGAATGGTGAAATACCGCCATACCCCCGGCCCACGCCATGAATGCCACGGCCAAGTTGCCGAGCAGGTCAAAACTGCGGTTGAAGAAGACATCCCAGCGAAACTCATTGACGTTCGCGTCTTGGTAGGGGAGATTGAGATGGTTGAACGCTCCGAGCTGCTTTTTTTCCTGGTGGAATACCTGAATGATGCGCATTCCCGTGAGATTTTCCGCGATGAAGCCGATAAGGCGCGATTGCCGTGAACGCGTCGTGCTGTAAATTTTATGGAGGCGGGGCCGGAACACGAGGGAAATGGCCACAATGACCGGGATCACCAAGGCGCTCAGCAATCCCAGTTTCCAGTTCAGAAGCAGCATGGCGCCCATGACGAGAACAATGGTCAGACCGTCACGGATTACGCTGAGCAGGAACTGGGTGAAAAACTGGCTGATGCGGGTGGTGTCACTGGCCACATTGGTAATCAGCCGGCCTGTGTCATGCGACTCGAAAAAGGCCATGGACAGGGATTCAATGTGAGAAAACAGGTCAATCCGAATTTGGCGGACCACCTGCTGGCCCGCCGACGCAATGACCCGGGTCTGAAACAGGTTGGCTAAGAGTCCTATCAGGGTGATCCCGAGGTATACGACACCGATCTCGACCAAGGGGGCCAGCACCGCGTTGCGCACAAGAAGGTAGCGGTCAATGGCGATCTTGACCAGGTACGGCTGAATGACCTGGGTGAGGTTGTAGACAATGACGAGCGCGATGACGCCGATAAACAGCCGGCTGTATGGCAGAGCATACACCAGCAGTTCCCGGATGGTCTGGGATGAGCCACTCTTGGCAGCGGCATTGCGCTGGACAGATTCAGCCATGGTTCTCACTTCCTTGCGATTGGATAGCATAGAGACGGGCATAGAAGCCGTTGTTTCTCAAAAGCTGTGCGGGGGTCCCATACTCGGCAATTTCTCCACCATCCAGCACGACAATGTGGTCGGCCAGACGCAGGGACGACAGCCGGTGGCTGGTGATAATCAGGGTGCGCCCTTTGCCATGCAGCGCCTGCAATGCCTCGAGGATTGTGCTTTCCGTCTTGCTGTCCACGGCACTCAGACTGTCATCCAAAATGACAATCCGGGAATGGCTCTTGATGAGCGCCCGCGCAATGGCGACACGCTGGCGCTGGCCGCCCGACAGAGTCAGGCCGTGCTCCCCCACCACCGTGTCAAATCCTTCCGGCATCGTCTGCACGGTCGCCAAAATGTTGGCGTCGTGCGCAGCCTGGTGAATTTGGGCCGGGTCTTCTTGCTCGACGGGAAAGGCGATGTTTTGGCCAATGCTGGATGAAAATAGAAACCCATCCTGCGGCACGTAGGTGATTGATTCCCGGAGGTCGGCCCGGGCCACGTCCCGAATGTCGACCCCGCCTATCGTGAGGGTGCCCGGAAGTGGGTCCAGTTCGCGCAGGAGGAGGCGGGAGAGAGTGCTCTTGCCCGCCCCTGTGCGGCCGACAATTCCTAAAGTGCTGCCTTCCGGCACCGTGAGGGAAATGTGGCGGAGGACGGGTTCGGATCCTTCAGGATAGGTAAAGGTCAGGTCATGGAATGCAATCGGCCCGTGAACGGGGACGGCATGGGGATTTTCCGGGTCCGTGATTTGGGGTTCGGCCTGCAGCAGGGTCTCAATGCGCAGCAGCGATGCGGAAGAGTTCTGGAAAATATTGATGACGTTGCCAAACTGCATGAGGGGACGCACCAGCATGCTCAGATAGACCGTGAATGCGACGAACGAGCCAATCGTAATCCGGTGGTCCAGCGTCAAGGCGCCGCCATACACTAAGGCGATGGCAAAGCTGATTCCGGTCAGCAGGGGAATCAGTGCCTGAAATGTGGTGTTGAGGCGCACAAGACGCATGGAATTTTCATAAATAATACCGACCTTCTCGGTAAATCTCTGAGATTCCACGGGTTCATTTCCGGTCGACTTGACTAGCCGGATGCTTTGCAGACTTTCTTCGGTCATGCCGGCCATGGCCGATAAGGTCTCCTGAACCACTCGGGACTGGCGGCGGATCTTAGGGCCCAGCTTGACCACTACGGCTGGGATCAGCAGCAGGGGGATGAGACTGACAAGGGTCAGCGAGACATTGATGTCCGCAATCGTCATGACCAGGGTGGCCGTGAATAAAAACACCGCCTGCAGCGTCTGGTTGATCCCGCCTGCCAGGGCTTGGCGTATGGCGGGCACATCGTTCAAAACATGGGACAGCAGGTCGCCAACCGTATGCTGTTCGAAATAATGGGACTCGA
>DAHWJO010000359.1:0-849 GCA_027344105.1 Sulfobacillus sp. | reverse complement strand
CCGACAGCGACGTGGCCTCCCGCCGGTGGCTGCAACAGCTTTGGACGCAGTACGGGGCCCGCACGACCATCGATCCGATCGGCAATGTCATCGGAGTGTACGGACAGGCACCCTACCTGTTGATTTCCTCGCACACGGACAGTGTGCCGCACGGAGGCCATTACGACGGCATCATCGGAGTACTCGGCGCCACGTGGGTCTTGCAGCAGTGGCAACCCGAGTGGGGCGGCTTAATGGTCGTTGACTGGTCCAGCGAAGAATCGAGCCGCTTCGGCATCAGCACCCTGGGGAGCCGCCTCGCGTGTGGCCAGCCAACCGTCGACTGGAACCGGCGGGACAACGAGGGCGTGACGCTAGGCGACGCCGTGCAGAAAGCCTTTGGCGGTTCCCAAAACTCGTGGCAGCTGCCCGCAGACAAGATCTCCGCTTCCTTGGAACTCCATATTGAACAGGGAGGGTTGCTGGCTGACGCGGACCGCCCCCTGGCGGTGGTCACTGCTATAGCCGCGCCCCAACGCTGGGCACTGACAATAAGCGGAGAAGCCAACCACAGCGGAAGTACACTGATGGCCCACCGCCACGACGCGCTAAGCGCTGCAGCTCGCCTGGTCGAAGCTATTGAGGAAGAATCACGGCGTTTGGAACCATCAGGGCTGCATGCGACCGTGACGGACCTGCACGTAACGCCCGGGTCCGCCAACGTCATACCGAACGAGACACGACTCTTGCTCGACATCCGCGCGCAATCGTCACGAGTGCTGGCAGAACTGACGGACAATTTTCCTCTGTGGGCCTCCCAGCTAGCCACCTCACGGGGTGTACATCTCGAAGCCGACCCTATTAGCCAGG
>DAHWJO010000358.1:0-872 GCA_027344105.1 Sulfobacillus sp. | reverse complement strand
GTAGCGTGGCTCGGTGAAACTAATGGCCATTTATGCTGATGAATTGTCACGTTACACCAAAAGTGCGGAAGAGCCATTTCCTATTGACCAAACACAGCCGTAGTACTCCGCGCACGGGAAAGCCGTGTACATGGGGAAGGGCGTTGCGGTTATCATGCGTTTAGCGGACCCATGGGCCGACCACAGAGAGGAGTCACCCATGTCCACCAACCTAGACGACATTGCCTATCGAGCACAGCAGCAGCCCGCCGCGCGGGTTACCGCGCTGGCACATCATTTGACGGAAGACTTTCTGGAAGAAACGTGGCAGAGGCTCAATGCGCACGGCGCCCCGGGCTTGTCGGGGGAAACCATGGCGGCCTATGCGCGCGTGCGGAGATTTCGCATCGCGAAATTGGTCGAGCGGCTGAAGGCGCACGCATACCGCGTGCCGCCCATCCGCCGGGTGTATATCCCGAAACCGGGACAGCCCCAGAAACAACGGCCCCTCGGCATCCCCGAAGTGGAGGACCGCCTCTTGCAGGCGGCCGTCAGTCGGTTGCTGACCCCGATTTATGAAGCGGACTTCCGCGACAGCTCCTACGGGTTCCGTCCGGGCCGCAGTCCCCACGATGCCCTCCGGGCCGTGGAACAAACGGTCATGCGACGTCCCATCCGGGAAGTCTTTGAAGCGGACATCCGGGGGTTCTTTGACCATCTCCAACATGACTGGCTGATGAAGATGCTCGCCCTACGCATCGGCGAGCCCGGGATGCTGCGGCTGATCCAGAAGTGGCTGCGGGCCCCTATTGTGGAGCCTGACGGCCGCCATGTACGGCCCACGGAAGGAACGCCCCAAGGGGGACCCATTTCGCCTTTGCTGGGAAACATCT
>DAHWJO010000357.1:0-884 GCA_027344105.1 Sulfobacillus sp. | reverse complement strand
CCTATCCGATGGTTCCCGCGTCAATGCCGTCATTCCACCGCTATCGTTGAAAGGCGCGTGCATCACTATCCGTAAATTTTCCAAAAAGCGGCTACAAATGGAAGATTTGATAGCTTACGACTCCATTGCGGTGCGCATGGCACATTTCATCCAGGTCTGCGTACAGCAACGCAAAAACATCATCATCTCCGGGGGTACCGGCTCCGGCAAAACCACCCTGCTCAATGTACTTTCCAACTATATTCCCGACCATGAACGCATTGTGACCATTGAGGATGCGGCGGAACTGCGCCTATACCAGCCCAATCTGGTCTCGCTGGAGGCGCGCCCGGCCAACATGGAGGGAAAAGGCCAGATTTCCATCCGCGAACTGGTGCGCAACGCCCTGCGTATGCGCCCTGACCGCATTGTAGTGGGCGAATGCCGCGGCGGCGAGGCCTTGGACATGCTGCAGGCCATGAACACCGGCCACGACGGCTCCCTCACCACCGCCCACGCCAACACGGCACGGGACATGCTGTCCCGTCTGGAAGTCATGGTGCTGATGGCGGGAATGGACATCCCCCTTATCGCCATTCGGGAGCAGATCGCCTCAGCAGTAGACATCATTGTTCAGATCACGCGCTTTTCCTGCGGCTCGCGCAAGGTGACCAGCGTCTGCGAGGTCACCGGCATCGAGAGCGGCACCATCCAGTTGCAGGAGCTATTCGCCTTCAAGCAGCAAGGCTACGACGCCGCCGGCAAGGTCAAGGGCGTCTTCCGCGCCACGGGCGCCGTACCAGAGTTCTATGAAGTGATGCGCGAGCGGGGCCTGCCGGTGGATCTGTCCATCTTTCAGGAGGAGGAACCCTTGCGGGGGCGGGAGGCGGGTTATGTGGCGTAAC
>DAHWJO010000356.1:476-891 GCA_027344105.1 Sulfobacillus sp. | reverse complement strand
GCTAAACTTCTTGGTTTTTGTATCGGAGTTGCTCTCCCGCAGCTCATTGCGGATCCGTTCAATTTCTTGAGTCAGCGGAATACCGCGCAGCAAGTCGCGGATACCTTCGGCACCCATTTTGGCCGTAAATTCGTCACCGTGTTCTTCTAAAGCGTCCAAATACTGGTCTTCGGTGAGGATGTTTCCGCGCTCAAGGGCAGTCACACCCGGATCAACCACCACATACGCCTCAAAATAAAGGACCCGTTCGATATCGCGCAGGGGCATATCGAGAATCATGCCCATGCGGCTCGGCAGAGATTTGAGAAACCAGATATGCGCGACGGGGCTGGCAAGTTCAATATGTCCCATCCGCTCACGCCGGACTCGCGCCTGAGTCACCTCAACGCCACACTTTTCACAGACTACGCCGCGG
>DAHWJO010000356.1:0-466 GCA_027344105.1 Sulfobacillus sp. | reverse complement strand
GGTGCTTAAGACGCTTGTACTTACCACAGAGGCACTCGTAGTCTTTGATCGGCCCAAAAATTTTGGCACAGAACAGCCCCTCGCGCTCCGGCTTGAAGGTCCGGTAATTGATCGTTTCCGGCTTTTTTAC
Source organism: Sulfobacillus sp. (assembly GCA_027344105.1). Classification (GTDB taxonomy): domain Bacteria; phylum Bacillota; class Sulfobacillia; order Sulfobacillales; family Sulfobacillaceae; genus Sulfobacillus. The sequence continues at coordinate 336 of DAHWJO010000356.1, read as the reverse complement.
TTCGCCAAAAGACCATGACCGCACCTTGTCAGGGGACGCGATACCGATTCGAATCGCATCGAATTCTTCTTGCTGATCGTTTTGTTTGAAGAGCTTTAATAAGTCTTTCAAGGCATTCACCCTTGCCCGCCGCGGGCGGAAATTTATTTGGATTGTTCCAATTCAATATCGATACCCAAAGAGCGCAGTTCTTTCAACAGCACATTGAAAGACTCCGGCATTCCGGCATCCATGCGGAAATCACCCTTGACGATGGATTCATACATTTTGCTGCGCCCGCTTACGTCGTCCGACTTCACGGTGAGCATTTCCTGCAGGGTGTAAGCCGCACCATAG
>DAHWJO010000355.1:0-911 GCA_027344105.1 Sulfobacillus sp. | reverse complement strand
CAGCGCTGGCAACTGCCGATCTGCGTTTGCTGGGCATTTCACCGGAACTCCGACTACGCTGGCTCGCACCCGAGCATCAATCCTATTTGCAATTTCACCGCGCACGTGTGCAGGAGCATTCCCAACCAATCCAATAGGCATTGGACCGCCAATTAGGGAACCCCTGATCAGGCATGAAAACGCCGATTTCTTCCCGCGCATTTGCCCGGAATAGGCCCATTCCGCGATGTTGTGGGCGAGATCCCGTCCGTTTTGCCCCTAGTGGGCAGATTTTGGGCGCAGTACGCCTCAGGCAGCCAGCAGGCGACGCCACAGCAGGCGACCAGAATGTACGCTTTTCGGGGGTGCCCACGATCAGCGGAATCCCTGCCCACGATCGCCGGAATGCGCACCCAATGACTCTTTTGCAGCGTAGGACTAAACCGCTCGCGCGGTAGGGTGGCTTCGTTCTGATTTCGTGGGCTATTGTGACAAAGTGCCCTCCATTTCCTATTTTGAAAGTTCAGGCAAATCGCCTGCTTTCAGGATAGGAGCAGCGTCATGATCCCTTCGACCCAAGGCATTACCCCCCTACGTCAACGCATGATCGATGATATGCGGATGCGTAAACTTGCCCCCAAGACACAAACCGCCTACATCCGGGCCGTACGGAAGTTCGCGGGTTATCTGGGGCGATCACCGGACACGGCGGCAGCAGAAGATCTCCGTGCCTTCCAGTTATTCCTCATCAATCACGGCGTTTCGTCGATCACCCTCAACGCTACGATCACCGGGCTGAAGTTCTTCTTTGAAGTCACGATTGATCGTGCCGAGTGCATTTCAAAGATGCAACCCGTGCCGGTCCCGCGCAAACTGCCCGTAGTGTTGAGTCGTGAAGAAGTGGCACGACTGATCGCCTCGGCCCCAAATCT
>DAHWJO010000354.1:0-912 GCA_027344105.1 Sulfobacillus sp. | reverse complement strand
GTGAATTCTCTCAGCCTCCCTCTCTTGCAGGAACTGGACGCCGCCCTGACCCATTGTGTGGAGGACGATGGGGTGCGCTGAAACGAGCGGCATTCCGGAACTCGTCAGCTTTGCCAAAGGCATCCGTGACGATGAGGCGGCCGTGCTCGCCGGCATCCGCAGCCTCTGGAGCCAAGGGATGGTGGAAGGGTTTAACAACAAAATTAAGCGCGGCAAACGCATGATGTACGGGCGGGGAGGTTTGGACCTCCTGCGGAAACGCATCCTCCACAAGAGCGTGGCGTAAGCGCCTTCCTTGGCCCCTCGGCGTGTCCCACTGCGACGGGACGGTACTCCCTGGGCTTCTTTACGGCCGCTCACGGATTTCCGGCGCCGGCGGCACCGACACGATGGGGACGGACGCCCGTCATGGGACTATCGACACGGTTCGTCACGGTTTGGCAACACCCCAACAAGCTTCCACCAAAAGTGCGGAAGAGCCATTTCCATTAGGCCATATACACCTTTATGCCTGTCGCCAAGAGACGGCGGGAAATGAGGCCCAAGCGGGCCTCGAGGTCGGCGCTCGTGCCGTCCGTCTCGGTCACACTCTCCTACAGCGCCACGCGAAGGGCTGCGGCCTCCGTCGCGGGCACCCCTGACGGGCTGTCAGCGCCCGAATTCACCTCCGGGGCTCGTTTTGATGAGCTCATGAGATCTTTCCTCCTTCCGCATCCTGGAGACGCTTACCATGACTTTATCTTTATATTTTATATCATTCGCGCTCGAGGTCTTTTCTCCTGCCGGAAGGGCGTAGACGATATTTTGCATTGCGTCCCTCTAAGGGAGCCACACCCCTTTAAGTCTGCTGACACTGATTGGCGGGGCGGTCCTGTCGCTGCCCACGATATTTTGGGCCATGGGGATCGACCC
>DAHWJO010000353.1:0-920 GCA_027344105.1 Sulfobacillus sp. | reverse complement strand
GGCGCGAGCGATGCGGAGATGTCCCATCCAGGGATCTGATTTCCTTGAGTGCGGCCGGATTTCACCCAAAAGGATGAAGTGTCTGGGGACATCTTTAGTGGAGCAAAGCGTGCTTATCGGGTTGTCGCCTAAAACGGCATGCCGCATACAATGAACAGTGCTCATGAAAGCAGTGATACACCATATATAAGTATCTATGGGAGCTAACCCGATAAGCACGGAGCAAAGTAACGGTGAAGCGGGGGCGGTCTCCCTTGTCCAGCCCGATTGCGGCGTGCAGGGTGATGATCTCCCCTGAGGATAGCCCTTGGCGCGGAGGGAGGGCGAGAACGGCTTCGGCCAACAGTCTCCCTGCCAAGGTCCCCGGAGAAATTCCTTCGGTCTGGGCGTGGCGGGTGAAGCTTTTCATGGCGTTCTCCGGTATCCATACCTCAATTGCGCATTCCGGCGATCGTGGGCAGTGATTCCGCCATCGTGGGCACCCGATTCGTCAACCTGCCCGGCAATCTGTTCAGAACCCGCCTGAACGACGGCCAGGATGGCGGAGCGGTGATTGACGTGGGTCATGAAATCGTCCTGGAGAAAACGGGCTACGGGCTGGACCAGGCGGCGATGGATGCCTTGCGGGGGTTTACGGGAATCACGGAATGGGGCCTGGTCGGCAGCCGGACCGGTGCCTGCATCATGGCCTGTGGGTTCTCCCTGTGGGACGCGGGGATCCCCTTTCATGTGATCCGGCACCTGTGCGCGGAAGAAAAAGGCCCGATGTGCGAAGTGGTGGATACCGTGCTGCAGCGACAGTTTGGAGTATGACATGCTGATACCATCTTGATGAACTTCACGACGTAAACAGACTCAAACACACGCACTCAGAAATACGGCACAAAAAGGGGATATGCCATGGTTGAAACGGAAATCAG
>DAHWJO010000352.1:0-928 GCA_027344105.1 Sulfobacillus sp. | reverse complement strand
CGCAGAGGCTTTTGTTCTGGATCTGGTGGACTCCTACGGGCGGGTTGGTCTCGATGCGCAGGTGGGCGAACGTGGCGTCAAACTTTCGGGTGGACAGCGTCAACGTATCGCCATTGCCCGAGTGTTCCTCAAAAATGCCCCCATATTGATTCTAGATGAAGCGACTTCCGCTCTGGATTCTGTTACCGAACAGGAAATTCAGCATGAGTTGGATGCTCTCATGGCCGGGCGTACGGTAATTGCCATAGCGCATCGTATTTCCACAATTGCTCATTTTGATCGCATTATTGTGATGGCAAACGGACAGGTTACTGAAATGGGTAATCACCAGCAATTATTGCAGGCCAACGGACATTATGCAGAGTTATGGGCTAGGCAAAGTAAGCCCATGAATCGTTAATAGGGGTATTATAAACGCACAGCTATTACTATATTGCGTATTCCGGGGCATCGTGGGCACCCATTACGATTGATCGTGGGCATTTTTGTGGATTCTCCGGAATCGGTGCCCACGATCAGCGGAATCACTGCCCACGATCGCCGGAATGCGCACTAATACCGGTGCTTGCTTGAAAACTCAATGTGCGCGCCGCCTTCACCATCCCCTGATCCAACGACAGCAGGTGGGGGCGATGATGATTATGGATAACACCCAAATGCAGCGCGTCCCCTGTCCGCAAACCTGTAGCCGGGTCGCGGAGTAGTTGAATCGCGACGGCGCAATCGGCGGAACTTATCACCCATATTTCAAAAGAACTCAACAGGGTGGCATCAAAGACCTCGCGGATGGCATCGGCCTGCGCAACATTCAACTCTTTCATCCGTACCCGGCGCGCCAGAAGGCTGGCAAACTCCACACGCGTCCAGTCCGACGTAACCAAAGTGCCATCGATGTGTCGCAGATAATTCTCGATGGCGTCACTGGTGT
>DAHWJO010000351.1:0-929 GCA_027344105.1 Sulfobacillus sp. | reverse complement strand
GAACGGTACCACCATGAACCTGCCGGGATACGAAGGGGCAGGCGGTGCTGGATACGCAGGCTTCGCCGGGGAGGTCAATGACCACACCTGGCTGATCTTCAAGAATGCGTTATTGATGTCGATCGTGGATGCAGGGATGGCGATTGCCTCTCCGTCCACATCGACCAGTGTGACAGGCCAGATGTCCGGGAATGTGGCGCTTCAGGACAGCGAGCAAGCCCTGGCACAGACCTTTGGGGAAGCCGAATCCCAGCTGCTGGAAAAGTACATCGACATAGCACCCACGATCACCATTCCCACCGGCTATCTGTTCTCGGTGGTGGTGGCGCATGACATGGTCTTCCCCGGCCCCTACGACCCGGCCATGCAGACGGGATCGGCCATGGTCGACCCGGCGCTTGGGCCAAATCTCAATCCCTATGGGTTACGCCCTGCCAAGGGGCTGCGCCCTGCCAAGGGGTTGCACCCTGCGAAGGGGTAAGGAGCGAAAAATGCGCGGAAGCATCATCATTCGGACAGAGCACGATTGCGCAGGGCTTTCGCCGGCAAGGCGAACGGCGATTGTGACACAGAAAGTGCGCTCCCTGTCCGATGAGGGCCTGCAGGATCTAGCCCAGCGCCGGGAGAAACAGCACCCGGGGCGCCACCTTCGCCCCATGTCGATCACCCTGCCTGCCGACGTGCTGGAACGTCTGCAATGCTTTCAGGGAAGCAGGTGGAGCGTCTCCGCGCTGATCGATCGGATTCTGGAATCGGAAGATACCCGCCCAGCATCGTCACGGAGTTCGCGATGATTTTACTCTCCCAGATCAGTGCGGAATGCGCCCCCATGGTCGCACCCTCGACGATGGCCGCCATTGTGCGGGTGGAGTCCGGGGGCAATCCGTTGGCGATGTGGAACAACAGCACGCGGAGCATGGTCATTCCCG
>DAHWJO010000350.1:0-935 GCA_027344105.1 Sulfobacillus sp. | reverse complement strand
CCACAAGAAACTCAACTTCCACGTAACCAGGGTCCAACTCTTCCACGACGGTTCCGACCTGGCCACGCAGAAGGTGTTGCTCTGGTATGGGTTCCAAAAGCGCTACAACGTCGAGTAGTTTCATGATGTCATCACATAGCAACTTGTCAGCCTGGGAACGTCTTCTCCAGTCCTGATGATCCAACCCGTGCGAACGATCGCGGACTTTTCCCTGTTGCTGCATGACAAAATCCACCTGGTAACGCTTGCCATGGCTGTCGGCCACCCTCTCGGTGGCCTCATTGCTCAGTATGGCACGGAGGATACAGAGCCCAGCAGATCGGAATCTTGCTGGCCTATCCCCAGGCACGAGGCGAACACCCTGGCCTTGTTTGCGTATTCCGGGGCATCGTGGGCACCGATTCCGGAAAACCCACAAAAGTGCCCACGATCAATCGGAATCACTGCCCACGATCAAACGGAATGGGTGCCCACGATGCCCCGGAATACGCAGCAGATGCTGCATTTTGCGGATTAACCGGACATGGCCGACGATACCGCTCTCCTGAACCATCTTTTGAGGATTGCGATACCCCACCCATACCTGACCATGAGCATCCCTCCACACCAGTATTTTCATCGGTGGTAGATATAGTCCGGCTGTCTGGCGCGATTCAAGAAGCTGGGTACCCAAACGAGGATTGCCAAAAATAAGGAGTTGCGTGGGCCGCAAAGGCATTCCCACCAATTTGGCGCCATGTGCAAAATTGATGTCCGCAAAGATGGTGGCGCCTTTGGCCACAATGGCCTGTTTTAAGCGGTTTACGGTGATAGACACGCTATAGTGACTCGGAATACGTGTCAGCGATTGCGGATTAGCCGAGGCCATCGGGCTGATCCAGAGCGCTGCCAGTCCAATCGTATACAGGTACCGTCTCATAATCTCTGATCTCCCG
>DAHWJO010000034.1:0-24339 GCA_027344105.1 Sulfobacillus sp. | reverse complement strand
TAATAATGCCCCCTAGTAAAATACCTAAAATCGCGCCCAGGTTCCATCCTATGCTGGTAAGTCCATATGCCTTCCCCCGTTGGGACGGGGGGAAGGTGTCCGCGATCACCGCACCGCAATTGGCGCTAATCAGAGCACCGCCAATACCCTGCAAAATACGAAACCCGATGAGAGCATTTTCAGTGGAGGATATGCCGCATAGAAACGAGCCGAGAACAAAGACGAGAAAACCTAGCTCGTACATGCGCACGCGGCCAAACATATCGCCCAGACGCCCCACTTGGGTGGCCAGCAGAGTGATCACCAGCAGATAGGCCATAATGACCCAGACCACGCCCGTGAGATTGGCATGCAGGGCCTTCATCATCGTTGGCATCGCAAGAATCACAATGGTGGTATCCACCGCCGCCACCAAGACGCCGGTCACAATCACAGCCAGCGCCCAGCCCGCATGGGGAGCATGGGCCTTCAAGGTCTTGCGTGTCTCCATTTTCGGGCCTCCTTATAATCCTTGATCTTTTATCTCCTCTGCGGGATCAGGTGCAGGATTCGTGCAGTGGGTGCTGAATGCTGTACCATTCTGCCCCCCATCGGGCTAAAAGAACTTTGGACCATGGAAAATCGTATCGGCGGCACGCCTTGCATTCGTACGGAGAAATCTCCGGTTCTTCTGGAAGACCGCGTGCCGCAGCCAACGGTGCAGGCTCCGGGAGCGATAAATCAGGAACTGCGTGGTCCCAGTGAGGACTCTCGGACCAGCGTGGATTACAAAAAAGGGCAACCTATGATCACCCTCCTTGTGGAAAGTCGCACTTACTTGCGGCCGGATGCCTTCGCTACCAACCAGTGTCCTCATGTAAGTGCGACTCACCCAAGGGAGGGAGTGTCAAGAGTTTTGTGTGCACCGATTTAGGCTGACTTTTCTAGCTAGCCTGAATCGGGCGAGTGGGCTCCTCTCCGCGGCTATCACTAAAAGGGTTCCACAATACAGCATGAAAGTGAACGGGGCTCGTCGCAGGACCTGTGCACAATGTCTCCAGACTCCATAACTACACGGAGTCTGCTGTAAGTCAACATCTTTTGGACTAACTGGTCGGCGACTCAACGCAAGGTCGCACCCCCACAATACTCCGGATTCTGGTCGGTCACTCAATCATTCGGCGAGTGACATGACCATGTAGCCAGCGCACCTGCGTGTTATGGCGGCCATACCACTCGAATGCCGCCAGAGAGGTTAGCGAATGCCATAAATGACGCCGGCCTCATCCACCTTCACGTGATACGCAGATGGCTCTTTAGGCAACCCTGGCATCCGGATCATCGCACCCGCTAGCGGAACAATATATCCCGCTCCCCGCGCAATATCAATATCGCGGATAGAGACTTTAAAGCCTTGCGGACAACCTAGACGCTTAGGATCGTCACTAAGTGAGTACTGCGTTTTGGCTATACACACTTTCAGGCCCTCTTCTCCCCATTTGTGGAGTTTTTTCAGAGTACCTACAGCGCTAGCGCTGTATTCCACACCACTGCCGCCATAAATCCGTGTCACAATTCGTTCAATTTTTTCGGTCAGTGGCAACTCATCGGCATAGAGAGGGGTGAAAACGGGGGCATCATTTTCGAGCTGCTTGTTCACTAGTCGCGCCAGGTCCAAACCGCCCGCTCCCCCTTGGCCAAAAACATCAGCGGCGGCAGCGGGAACCCCCCTTGTTCCGAGTTCGTGCACCAGCCACAGGATTTCCTCCGGGCTGTCATTCGCAAATTGATTAATAGCGATCACAACAGGCAATCCAAATCCGTGCAGATTTTCGATATGTTTTAGTAGGTTGGGCATTCCCTCCTGCAGCGCCCCGAGATTGGGCTCTGCCATGTGGGCTAGATCCTGGCCTCCGTGATAGCGCAGAGCCCGCAACGTCACGACCACAACGACCAGAGACGGCTCCAGTCTGGCCAGCGGCGCCTTGATATCCAGAAACTTTTCCGCTCCCAGATCCGCCCCGAATCCCGCTTCGGTGATAACAACATCCGACAATCGCAGTCCCGCTTCGGTGGCCACAATACTGTTGCAGCCATGGGCTATGTTAGCAAAGGGTCCCCCGTGCATAATCACCGGAGTATGCTCACTGGTCTGCACCAGATTCGGCATCATCGCGTCACTGAGAAGAGCTGTCATTGCGTCTTCGGCACCAATATCGCTGGTGGTCACCATCTCCCCGCCCTGACTGGCAATCACCATCCGTCCCAGGCGCCGCTTGAGATCAGATAAATTGCTCGATAAGGTCAGCACGGCCATGACTTCCGATGCGGCAGTGATATCAAAACCACTTTCCCGGGGCACCCCCTGGGATGGTCCCCCCAGGCCTATGACCACATGGCGCAACGCGCGGTCATTTACATCCAGGACCCGCTTCCACAACACACGCGACGGATCCGCCGCCAAGCGGCTGCCATGAAACAACTCATTGTCAATCAGTGCCGCCAGCAAGTTATGGGCTGCCGTAATCGCATGAAAATCACCGGTAAAGTGGAGGTTGATTTCTGTAGACGGTTCCGCTTGTGACCTTCCCCCACCGGTGGCCCCCCCTTTCATACCAAAAGTCGGACCCATGGACGGTTCCCGCAGAACGGCCGTCGCGGCAATTCCCAAACGGCGCAAGGCTTGGGACAGTCCAATGGACATTGTCGTCTTGCCCTCCCCAGGTGGCGTGGGGTTAATCGAGGTCATCAAAACCAGTTTCGCGCGGCGCGGCCGCTGATAGACAATATCCAGAGGAAGTTTAGCTTTGTTGTTGCTGAACTCGATAATATCCGATGCGGACAAATTCAATTGCTGAGCAATATCCCTAATTGGCCACAACGCTTGCTGAGACATATCGGTCGCCTCCAGTCAGTTCTTTTTATTTAAGTTTCTTCCTCGTCACACGAACCCAAACGTACCCGGTGCATGACGGAAATATTTCTACCCATGCTCGAATACGCTACAGGCCTCCCCATATTGGCCGCATGGAACCCTTGAAGCGGAGGGTCCCTGTGTATCCTTTAGGTAGGCGCGTCACTGCGGGAGGCAGAGTTCGTTACCCCACTTTCCCGCTTGCCGGGCAAGTCCCGACTTCTTCAGCTTCGCCTACCGCGTCACACAGGATACTGGCCAAAAATCTTTTCACTGCTGGCATGCGCATCACTCTGCTTTTATCCCACATCCCTGCTCTTCACGAAGCGTTTCTCATGTTCGCCCCCCTTCATTTTCGCACCACCATGAACCCCGACTCCGCCATCCAGCCCAAGAACTCCTGTTCCGTCATGATGGGAACCTGCAAATCGCGGGCTTTGGCCGCTTTCGACCCGGGCTTCTCTCCCACCACCACGAGGGCCGTGCGCTGGGATACGGCCGCGGTGACCTTCCCGCCCATCTGGCCTATCCACGCTTCCAGACTTTTTCTGGGAATCTGCACAAACGTTCCCGTGACGACCACGGCCTTCCCGGTGAGGGGAGTCTGGGCCCCCACGCTCTCCTGCTCCACCATGTTGAGCCCGAGCGCTTTGAGATGGGCAATCACGTCTTGATTCAGCGGCTGCGCAAAAAAATGGACCACACTGTCGGCAATCGTCTCGCCGATCTCGTCCACCTGCACCAAGTCCTCCAGCGATGCCGCCTGCAACTGGTCCATGGTATGAAAGTGATGCGCCAGCACAGTGGAGACCCGCTGCCCCACATAGCGCATGCCGAGCGCAAAGATCAGCCGGTCCAGTGCGCGGTGCTTGCTCTCCTCAATGCTTTGCAACAGCTTTTGTGCAGAGAGGGCTGCAAACCGCGGCAGTCCCTGAACACTGTCCGCGGACAGCCGGTAAATGTCGTCCACCCGCGCCACAAGGCCCGCAGCCAGGAGCAGATCCACCGTTTTCTCGCCCAGCCCTTCGATGTCCATCGCATCGCGCGACCCGAAATGGATGAGGCTTTCCCGCACTTGAGCGGGACAGGCCATGCCTCCGGTGCACCGGTATGCGGCTTCGCCCGGCAGCCGCACCACCTGCGATCCGCACACGGGGCACCGGTCCGGAAAGACGAAGGGCACCGCGCCCGCGGGGCGCAGGGCTTTTTCCACCCGCACGACCTCCGGAATAATCTCTCCGGCCTTGCGCACATACACCGTGTCGCCCACCCGGATATCGCGTTCGCGAATGATGTCCTCATTGTGCAAAGAGGCCCGGCTCACTGTTGTCTGGGCCACCCGCACCGGCTGTAACATCGCAGTGGGAGTCAGAACCCCCGTTCTCCCCACGGAAATCTCAATGGCGAGAATTTGGGTGAGCACCTCTTCCGGGGGGAATTTATAGGCCACCGCCCAACGCGGCGCCTTTTGGGTGTCGCCTAGAACGGGCTGCAAAGACAGATTGTCGAGTTTCAGCACCAGTCCGTCGGTATCATAATTCAGATCGCGGCGGGCGTGCTCCCATTGCCGGACATAAGACACAACAGCCTCATAGTTTTCGCAGAACCGGTAGTGCGGCTCCACAGGCAGTCCCAGCCCGGCCAAAAACTCCAGGACCCCATGCTGCGTGCTGACGGCATCATGCGGTTCTCCCCACTGGCGGATCTGGTAGAAAAACGCAGACAGCGCCCGTGATCCCGTCACCAGCGGGTCAAGCTGGCGCAAGGACCCGGCCGCGGCATTGCGGGGGTTGGCGAACAGAGCCAATCCCTCCTGTTCGCGGTTCTGGTTCAGCGCCTCAAAGGCGCTGCGGGGCATATACACCTCCCCGCGAATTTCCAAGCTGACGGCCTGCGCCAATGTTTGCGGGATGTCCCGGATCATGCGCACATTGGCGGTGACGTCTTCCCCGCTGTTGCCATCGCCACGGGTAGCGGCCTGCTGCAAAATTCCGTCACGGTACCAGATCACGACACTGAGCCCGTCGATCTTCAGCTCTGCTGTGAAATCCGGCCGCTCCTGCCCAAGCGCCGCGCCGACCCGCAGGTAAAATTGCTCAACGTCTTGTGTACTAAAAACCTTGTCTAGACTGAGCACCGGGGACGCAAAGTGCACCACGCCCATCGCCGCGTTAACGGTCCCGCCTACCCTTCCGGTGACGGAATCCTGCGACTGGTATTCTGGCTGCTGTTTCTCTAAAGACGCCAGTTCCTGCACCAGAGTGTCATATTCGGCATCGGTGATCTCGGGGTCATCCAAGTCATAATAGCGGTGATTGTGGTAGGCAACCGCCTCTTGCAATTGCCTTAATCGCTTTGCCCCTGGGCCATCCTTCTGAGTCACTACAGCCTCTTCTTTCTCAGGACCATTACGGGTCGCCTAGTTGATCTCGCCGTTCAGTCACGGTCATTGACTAGTGACGGGGCACGTCGGGACTGACACCACGCGCACGCAGGTGCGCGCGCACCCGCTCCGGTGTTAGTGGAATTTGATCAAACCATACTCCGGTAGCGTCATACAATGCCGCTACCACCGCTGGCGCATACGGGATCAACGGGACTTCGGCCATGCCGCGCACGCCCCACGGACCCCGGGGGTCTGGTTCCTCAAGAATTACACTGTGTACTCGTTCCGGCACGTCAAGTATCCCTGGGATGAGATAAGTCGACAACCGTGGATTGACAATGCGTGCCCCGTGAACCTGAAGGTCCTCGGTGACGGCGTATCCATGTCCCTGTACGACACCGCCTTCGATCTGCCCGACGATCATCGCGGGGTTGATCGCGCGGCCGACATCGACGGTACAGACAACATCATGCACCATAATATGACCCGTATCAATATCAACGCTAAGGTCAACTGCATCCGCCCCATATCCATAAGCAAAGTAAGGGGTGCCGCGGCTATCGGTATCATTCAGGGGATCAGTAGGAGGAGGGACAAAGCGGAACCAGCCAACAGCGGGCCGCTCCCCTTTCGCCCACCGCTCTTTTGCTTCCTGACAAGCGCCGAGAATGGCATTGCCTCCCATGAACGTCATACGAGAGGCTGACGTTGACCCCGAGTCACCTCCGGTAGCCGTATCAGCGAAGGTAGCCTTCACACAATCAATCGAAACACCCACCGCTTCGGCAGTCATTTGCCGCAACACCGTATCAGACCCTTGCCCTACGTCAGCAGCCCCACTGAACAAGTCAACACGCTCAACTTTGTCAAACCCATGAAGCACAATACGCGCCTCACAACGTTCAGGAAACCCCAGCGAAAACCCCACGTTTTTGAACGCACAAGCGAAGCCGCGTCCCCTCCGCAAGGATTGGCGCTCCGGCGGTAGCGAGGCACAGGCGGAAAATGCCTCTTTTGGTACCATGGGTTCGAGCCAGCGCGCTTCTTCAGCGCAGCGATCGATTACGGTGGGAAGACTCACCCCGGCGGGCAGCACCGTACCCGTCGCACCAATCGATCCCTCCTTTAGGCAATTCAAACGGCGGATTTCTACCGGATCAATTGCCAGCAGAGCCGCCAGTTTGTTTATTTGCGTTTCCGCTACAAATAACCCCTGTGGCGCCCCAAAACCACGGAAAGCCCCGCCTGGTACAGCATTTGTAAAGACTGCATCACTGTCGACGCGGAGGTTAGGAATATCGTAGGGTCCCGACACCGTCAGATGGAGGTGCCCAAGTACGGTCCTTGTTGTGTAGTAATAGGCACCTGCATCAAGCACACAATCCGCCTCGGCCACCACTATTCGACCGTCACGCGTCGCGCCCCAGCGCGCATGAATGCGTCCTCTGTGACGCTTATGATGGCCAACGATGGACTCTTCCCGAGACCACTGCAAGCGTACAGGACGCTGTAGGCCTTGTTCAGCTAACCTCCACACCGCCAGAGCCAGAACAATTTGCATAGACATATCCTCACGGCCCCCAAAAGCGCCGCCAATAGCGGGATAGATGACACGCACTCGGTCCACGGGAACGTCTAAGGCATGCGCGATCTGCTCTTGATCTTCGCGCGTCCACTGCCCGGCAATCTCAATCGTGATTCGCCCTTCATCGTCAATGTAGCCAAGAGCCGCTTCCGGTTGGAGATAGGCATGCTCTTGATATGGCACCTCGTAAGTGCCCGCAATCTCGACTTCGGCGGCATCCCATCCTGCCGTGACATTGCCCTTACGCAGGCGATAACTGCAACATACGTTATTGAGCGAATTGATCTCTGGCCTCACTAAAATATTACCAGCCAGGGCCTCATCGAGAGTACTCACAATGGGCAGGTCCTCCCATTCAATAACTAGCAGTTCACAGGCAGCCTCGGCTTGCTCAATCGACTCAGCAATTATGAGTGCCACCTGATCAGCCTCCCATCGACTAATGTCAGCAGGCACTGTCGAGCGCCCATTGCTGTCAACACCCACTAGCACCGGTTGGTCAAATATTTCGAGACCATACTCATTCACTGGAACATCAGCTGCGGTCAGTACAAGGACAACTCCCGGAGCTGACCGCGCAGCCGCCGTATCAATCGACACCATTCGTGCATGGGGTCGGTCGGAAAATACAATCTTGCCATGCAACAGCTCATGGGGCAAAATGTCACCAGGGTACAGTGCGGTCCCTGTCACTTTACCGACCGCATCATCTCGTTTTTGTGAAACGCCCAGTTTCTCCGTACTCATGAACGACTCGCCTCCTCAATCGCCTCATAGAAACGGTAGTATCCCGTACAGCGACACAAGTTCCCTGATAACCCTTGGGCAATCTGCTCGCGAGTCGGGTGTGCACACTCTTTTAACAGACGTTCACCAGCCATAACAAATCCGGGCGTACAAAATCCACATTGTACAGCGAAGCTATCAACAAAGGCTTGCTGCAGCGGATGACACGTGTGGCCCTCCGCTAATCCTTCGATGGTGGTGATAGCCGCCCCGTGAGCTCTGACGGCGGGCACAAGACATGATAATACAGCGACCCCGTCCAGATGGACTGTGCATGCTCCGCACTCACCCTCGGCGCATCCCTCTTTCGTCCCGGTGAGACCCACTTTATAACGGAGCCAATCCAGTAGCGACCGGCCAACCGCGTCCGCGGTTTTTACGGCCACTCCATTAACCGTACAGGACACAGGCGTTGTGTCTAGATGAGATGCGCGAAACTTAGAACCTGTAGTAGTTGCGCGGTCAACGGATGTTGGAGCAAGAAATACTGGATGGTCTGGCCAGCGGCTTCGTTCCTCATCCTCACGCAGTGTAACCAGGGCGCGACGCACCAGCAGTTCGACCTGGTCAAGACGGTAGCTCGCCGTGGCCCTGATATCGTCGATAGGGTGTATCGTGGAGGATGCCAGTCGGGCCGCCTCCGCGATAACGCTGTCATCAAGGGCGCGTCCCACCAAAAACTGCTCAGCGGCCGTGGCGCTCACCACGGTTGGGGCTACACTGCCCAGAGCTATGGTTGCTGACCTGACGGTGCCTCCATCAAGAGCAATAACGATTGCCAGAGACACAATGGAAATAGCCTGGGCTTTGCGCTGCCCCAGCTTCACAAACATTCCTCGGCACTCATCCCCAATAGGAATTTCAATAGCAGTGACCAGTTCATTGGGAGTCAAGCAGGTCCGTCGAATTCCACTGAATAGATCACGAATCCGAATGCGTCGCTCACTGGCCGCTGTCTGTGCCACAACAGAGGCATCCAAGGCCCATAACGCCGGAATCGTATCATTCGCCGGGCTGGCTGTCACAATATTACCAACAACCGTCGCGCGATTACGCAATGCAGGAGCACCCACCTCGAGAGAAGCCTGCGCAAGAGGCAACGCGTAATGCCTCACGACCTCGTTAGCAATGATTTGGTTATGAGTGACCAATGGGCCGATACGCAACACTCCGTCGCTAACCGTAATCGTATCAAGTTCAGCGATTCTGGTAAGGTCAACTAACACCGCAACTCCAGGCCGGCTATTTCGACTCAGTTCAAGCAAAAGGTCGGTCCCTCCTGCCACTGCCCGTGCTGACGCACCGTAGTCTCCCATTAGCACCAGCGCCTCTTTCAGAGTACCAGGGGTCTCATGTCGCGTAACTCGAATTCCCGAGCGCTGGACAGTATGCACTAAATCACCTTCCTCATCATGATTATTGCACCGTATTCGCCATACAATCTCTATTGTTCCTACAACTCTGCTCCAGATTTGTCTATTGCACTGCGCGTCAGAGACCGTGCTCAGTCTGACGCGCCTGCCCTGGTTCATCCCCGCAACACTAGTCTGAGCGTCCCGGCATCATTAATCAGGCACCGCGATTCCGGGAAGAGGGAAGTCTTTCGCTAAACGTTCAACCTGGGCCATTAACGGGCCTCTCTCGGCGGTTCCCACAAGTGCATCGTGAATGATCTGGGCTAATTCATCCATCTGTGCTAACCCAAGTCCGCGGGTGGTGACCTGAGGCGTTCCAATGCGGATGCCTGACGCTACCGTGGGTTTTTCAGTCTCATACGGTATCGTGTTCTTATTTACGGTAATACCAATCTCGGCGAGACGCTCCTGCGCTTCCCGCCCCGTCAGGCCGCTGAACTTCACATCCACCAGCATCAAGTGGTTATCAGTCCCTCCAGAAACCACTCGCAGTCCCCGTAGTTGAAGCTGCTGCGCGAGGCGATGTGCGTTGGCCACCACTTGGGCCTGGTACTCCTGAAATCCTGGAGTCAGCGCTTCCCCAAATGCGACGGCCTTCCCGGCAATGATGTGCATTAACGGACCGCCTTGCAATCCCGGAAACACCGTTTTGTCAATGGCTTTGCTCCACCTACTATTAGTTAATATAAAACCGCCTCGCGGTCCTCTCAGCGTTTTGTGGGTCGTCGACGTCACAAAGTCCGCATACCCTACAGGGTTGGGGTGCAGCCCCGCTGCCACTAACCCGGCAATATGCGCCATGTCGACCATCAATAAAGCCCCAATGTCATGTGCAATTTCAGCGAAGCCAGCAAAATCCAACTGACGTGGATACGCAGAGGCTCCCGCTACGATCATCTGGGGCTGGAATTGCACAGCGATTTTTCGCACTTGGTCCATGTCGATGCGTTCCGTGGTCTTATCGACCCCATAACTTTGCACACGATATAATTGCCCTGATAGGTTTACCGGGCTGCCATGCGTTAAATGGCCGCCGTGAGTCAGGTTCATGCCCAAGATTCGGTCACCGGGTTTCAACGCCGCGAAGTAGACGGCCATATTAGCGGAGGCTCCCGAATGGGGTTGGACATTAGCATGCTCAGCACCATACAAGGCTTTGAGCCGCTGCAAAGCCAGAGTTTCCACTACATCCACATACTGGCAGCCTCCGTAATACCGATGCTCTGGATATCCTTCGGCGTACTTATCCGTCATGACCGAACCGACTGCTTCCCGTACCGCCAGGGATGTCCAGTTCTCGGAAGCAATCAATTCAAGGTGCAATGCTTGACGTTGTTCCTCATTGCGAATTGCTTGATACACTTCAGGATCCGATTGCTGCAGCATACTGCCCATGGTAAGCTCCTTCCATCGTGTCCATGCCATCGGCGTCCCATCAGTCCCTACGGCTAGGCCTTGAGGACTCATAGGTCAAATTAGGATGGCGTGCCGCCAGCGTCTCATCAAGCCTACCAACAATGGTTGTGCGAGGCGCGTCATGCAAGAGGTCTGGATTGCTATCAATATCATGATCCGTTTGCCGCAACAAAGCAGCAAAATGATCCAGCGTCTCCTTCGATTCCGTTTCGGTCGGCTCCACCATCATCGCTTCCTCAACGACAAGAGGAAAATACACAGTGGGCGGATAGCACCCTAAATCGATCAGTCGCTTGGCTACGTCTAGGGCCCGCCCTCCACGTTGTTTTTGCCGGACCAAAGAGAGCACAAACTCGTGTTTTACATAGCGATGATAAGGAAGGTCGTATAGATCTTGAACCAATGATAGTAAATAATTTGCATTAAGTACCGCCGTGTCTGATACATCTTGGAGGCCTTCTGCTCCCTGACTAAGCAAGTAGGTATACGCCCGTACAAGAACGCCAATATTACCGTAATATGATCGCATTTTTCCTATGGACAGTGGGCTTGCGTCAACAAGGGCCCACTGTCCATTGATTAATTCGATGCTTGGCCTTGGCAAAAATGGAATTAATGCACTTTTCACTCCCACCGGGCCAGCCCCCGGCCCTCCGCCACCGTGAGGGGTTGAAAACGTTTTATGCAGGTTCAAATGGACGACATCGAACCCCATATCGCCAGGCCGCACCTTGCCGAGAATCGCATTGGCATTAGCTCCATCGTAATACAGCAGGCCGCCAGCGTCGTGGACAATCGCCGCAATGGTAACAATGTCCTCTTCGAACAAGCCCAGCGTATTGGGATTGGTTAACATCAGTGCGGCGGTGTCCGTGTTCACCATGCTCCGTAACATCTCAACATCCACACTGCCCCGCGCATTGGAGGGTACTTCCCGGACCGTGAATCCCGCCATCACGGCAGAAGCGGGGTTGGTCCCATGGGCGGAGTCCGGCACCAACACCGTGGTACGATGTTCCCCGTGAAATTCCAAGTATTTCTTGATCATTAACATGCCCGTTAATTCACCTTGGGCACCCGCAGCGGGTTGCAGAGTGATCCGATCCATCCCAGAAATTTCCGCAAGGGCTTCTTCAAGATTATGCAGCAATTCTAAGAGACCTTGTACGGTGCTGGGCGGTTGTAAGGGATGCAGAGAAGCAAATCCCGGCAATTTGGCGGCCCATTCATTGATCTTTGGGTTATATTTCATTGTGCAGGATCCTAATGGGTAGAACCCCGTGTCCAATCCGTAATTTAACGTCGACAGATAAGTATAATGCCGCACTACATCGAATTCCGACACTTCCGGCAACGCTGTCGAACTTTGCCGGAGGTATTCGTCAGGCAATATCTTCGCTAGCTCTGGCATCGGTACGTCACTAGCGGGAAGCGTGACGCCTCGCCTTCCTGCTACAGATTGTTCAAATATTACCGGCACATCCACTGGCCGACCTCCTCACTCAATCCATCACATTCGTCCTTAGTGCGCTTCTCCGTCGTGGCTAACTGCCACAATCCAGACCATGCTGGATTCCATTGCCCTAGGTCAAACCCTCCAAGATACCCATGTTCAAGCAAATAGGCATTTAATGCCGCGATAGAACCGGGCACCCGCACCGCAAACTCGTACAGGTAGGGTTCGTCCGGGTAGGCTAGCGTCAATCCCTGTTCTGCTAGCTGTGCCGCTAAATAGTGAGCCTTAGCTGTAGACAACAGGGCCACATCCCGGAGACCTTCGGGTCCCATGAGGGCCATATAAACAGTGGCCGCCAAAGCATTCAAGGAGTGGTTCGAACAAATATTTGATGTGGCTTTTTCGCGGCGAATGTGTTGTTCCCTAGCCTGAAGAGTGAGGACAAAACCGCGTGATCCACCTGCATCAACTGTCGCGCCCACAATGCGTCCTGGCATCCTGCGCACGAATTCCTCCTGCACGGCAAAATAGCCAAACGTCGGACCACCGTAGCTCAACGCATTGCCTAAAGGCTGACCCTCGCCTACTACCACGTCCGCTCCCATTTCGCCGGGAGGCGTTAGCAAGGCCAAAGACACGGGGTCCGCAGAGACGATAGCCAAGGCTTGGTGGCGGTGGGTGATTTCAATGACGGATGGTAATCCGCGGATCCGTCCAAGCATGTCGGGGTACTGCCAAATAACTGCAGCAACACGGTCCCCCTTGGCCAAGACGTCCTCCAATTGCTCGAGATGGTCAACAACCTCCACCATACCACCCCGCGGCTCAATGTATGTTTTGACTACGGCCAGGCTATCAGGATGCACGGCTTGATGCACCACTACCCGTCCGCGTTTGGTATGTGCCAACGCCAACAAGGCCGCTTCTCCGACAGCGGATGCCCCATCATACATGGAAGCTTGGGCAGCATAGGTGCCGGTCAACCCGGCGATCATGGTTTGAAATTCATAAATGCTAGCCAGAGTGCCTTGAGATAGCTCAGCCTGATAAGGAGTATAAGCTGTAGAGAATTCACTGCGACTGACTAGGGAATTGACTGCCTCGGGGATAAAGCGGTCATAAAAACCGCCGCCCAAAAATGTCACCAGATCATCAAGGCTTCGATTGCGGGCTGCTAAACTTAAAAGATGCCGACGGAGTTCCAGCTCCGTCATAGCAGGTGGCAACTCCAAGACACGATTCAGACGGACAGCCTTGGGAATATCGTCAAATAAGTCCTCAATCGTTGTGATCCCAAGTTGGAGTAGCATGGCTTCCCGGTCTTTTGGTGTATGCGGTATATATCGCACGGCTAGGCTCCTTCAATCTGAAGTTTGTACGCATCAGCATCCAGTAGTTGCGACACATCAAAAGGCGCCGTGAACTGTATAAGCCAGCCCGCCTGGTAGGGATCTGTATTGATCAGTTCCGGTTGGGACACCAATTCTGTGTTGACGGCTGCCACGGTGCCACTCACAGGGCTAAACAGATCCGATACCGACTTGACGGACTCCACTACTCCAAAGGATTCACCCGCCTTCAAAGCTGTGCCTACCGGAGGCAATTCCACAAATACCACGTCACCCAAGGCTCCCTGCGCAAAATCTGTAATGCCTACCCTCCCTGTATCGTCAATCCATTCATGGTCTACAGTAAACCGGAGATTTATTGGCAGATTCATCGTTCTCCTCCTTTACCACACTTTCGTTAGCCCTATCCTCACGGGACTCGAGGCTCGGCACTTGCGAGATGCTGATGGCATTACCGGCGTTTGTAAAACGGTGTTTTCACCACGGTGGCGTGGACAGCCCGGCCTCGAATTAATATTGTCAGAACTGACCCCACCGTACTGCATTCGATCGGCACCAGAGCCAGGGCAATGGCTTTTTTCAAGCTGGGAGAAAATGTTCCGGATGTCACGGTGCCTATTACGGTATGCTGGTCATCGACCACCTGGTACCCGGCCCGCGCAATGCCCCCCTGCACATCTAATCCCACGATTTTTCGCACGATCCCTGAACGCTTCTGCTGCACCAATGATTCGTGCCCAATAAAGGAGCCCTTCTTGTCCCATCGGACAAACGGTCCCAGCCCGGCCTCTAACGGCGTTATCGCAGCCGATAGTTCATGTCCATACAGCGGAAGCCGCGCTTCCAGACGTAACGTATCACGGGCGCCCAGCCCAGCTGGACGAGCTCCCGCATCCACCATGCGCTCCCATAGTGCCACGGCATGCTGATTAGACAGGTATAACTCAAACCCATCCTCGCCCGTGTACCCCGTACGCGATAACAGGACTGGCACCCCACCTACAACTGCATCAGGGATAAAATGATAATATTCTAGACTAGCAATATCACCTTCTGCCTGAGATGCGACAATGTCCGCGGCCGTGGGACCTTGGATTGCTATGAGGGCCATCTCGTTCGACACATTCGTAACGGTTGCCCCGGGCCATTCCGTTTTATGGCGCATAACCCATTCCCAGTCTTTGTCGATATTGGACGCATTGACAACCATCATAAATACCTCATCGGCTAGCCGATATATCAATAGGTCGTCTACGACCCCTCCCTCGGCATAGCACATGGGTGAATACAATGCTTGATGTTGTTCTAGCCCTGAAGGCAGATTCGTAACTAGCTGGTCCAAACACGCTGAAGCATCCGGGCCTCGCACAATAAATTCTCCCATGTGAGACACGTCAAAGAGCCCGGCTCCAGTCCTTACTGCCATGTGTTCGTTTAAAATCGATCCATAGTCGATAGGCATACTGTACCCGCCAAACTCCTCGAGTTTAGCGCCATGTCTTTGGTGCCACTGCGTTAGCGCCGTTGTCTTCACTCGAAACCTCCCTGAGTTGATTAAAGGCCTCTTTACCACGTACCGCTTCTGATGGACCGGTCCACGCTGTCGACTGCACGACGCATCATGCGCAATCGTCACCAACGTCAAAAAACTCTCCACACGGATGGTAACCCATCCGCATTCGAGAGCATCTTTGTCCTCGGTAAGGTTTTATAGAATAGAACAGACCACACACTGAAAACGGCACCGCGTTGCGTCTGAGTGGACCCGCGGGCATAAACTAGACTACTGTACTATCCGTCAACCGTCTTCACATATTCAGGACCCAAGGAGCTAACTTCTTGGCACCCATGTGGCATCACAAAAATAACAGTCCCATGTTCCGACACACGGCCTGAAGTGGCGACTCCTCCCCATTGAGGACCTAGCATCTTCAGCGTGCTCAGGCTTACTGAGTGATCCAGATACAAACTTATTCGCCGATTGTTTAGTGATAGCACATAGATGATTTTTAAGTATATCGTGTGGGACCTCGTCTATCAATCCCCCCGCTAATACAAAAATAGATCCCCGCATGAATTGACAGGCATGCTCTAATATCATAAAATACAGACGAGTTATGCAACATGATCACCTAAGCGTAAGCCGTTTCGTTTTAATTCTCAAAGACTAGGCAGCCAGGTGTGCTGTGCGGGGGATTCCCCGGCCGCGCCTGGCTTTTTTTGTGCAGGTACCCCGTCGGCTGTATGACCCCGCATTGCAAAGAAACCACTAAGAAGGAGGTTATTGATGATGTCGGAAAATAATGATCCAACCACGCAGCAGCCCCGGCGTCGCTTTAAATTCTTTAAGCCTGAGGAACGCGGCATCGAACTCATCCCCCATGCTGAACAAACCATGAAGCCGATCGGCCTCTTTTGGCTGTGGGCCGGAGCCATATTCAATGTGGAATTTTTAGTGTATGGCGCACTGATTATTTCGTTCGGGCTCTCTTTCGGGCAGGCTCTTGGAGTAATCTTGGGAGGCAATCTGGCCTATTTGGCTGTCGGTGTCATGAGTATCCAAGGGCCTACTACCGGCACTACTGCCATGATGGTCGGGCGGGGAGTGTTCGGGAGACGTGGTAATACGATCCCGTCCTTTTTCAACTGGATTACGCAGGAAGGTTATGAAGTACTGGGTTTAGTACTTGTGGTCTTACTCACGTCGTCCATGTTCGCTCGGGGAGGTGCCCACGTTGACAATGGCCTGAAAATCGCAATTCTTGCCGTCGCCGTGGTTATCCAGTTCATCTTGCCGTTTCTGGGCCATGCGGCTATCGAGAAGAGTTTGCGTTATCTCTCCTATATCTTTATTGTCGTATTCATCATTATGGCGTTCTTGGTTGTGCCCCATGTTAACCTGGCGGCGATGCACCAGCATGCTTCATGGCAGGTGGTTACCACCGCTTTGGTCGTGATCGTCTCAGCCGGCGGCCTCGGTTGGACGGAGAACGCCAATGACTATTCCCGATACATCCCCCCTACAGCCTCCAAGGCCAAAGTGATTTTTTCTGCCGCTTTGGGTGGCATGATTCCTTCGATATTACTGGAGATCCTAGGCGCTCTCGCCTATACAGTCAGTCCCAAAGTCACGGCCATTACGGGGGTCCCTTCTTCTTTCGCTGGCTGGTTTTTTTGGCCATTCGTGATTTTGGCTCTTCCTCAACTGTTCAATATCGGCACGATTGACCTATATTCGGCCGGTGTGACATTGGAATCTCTAGGTGTTCGGATTAAGCGCACGTATTCTGTTATCGTCAACATTCTTGTCGCAGCGATTGTCACGTTTATCGTCGTAGTCAAGGGCAATCTCTATACGGATCTTTCGGGATTCCTGGACTACACTCTGGTCTGGTTGGCACCATGGTTCGCCGTCTATTTCGTGGACTATCTTCTCCGCCGGGGGCGATACGATGTGCAGGGGCTTGTGGAGGAACACGGTGGCGTCTACTGGCGGCATGGGGGTTTCAACGCGAGAGCACTCGTCGCTTTAGGCCTGGGAATGTTCGCCTCCCTCCTCTGGGTCAACGGTCAATACTACGTGCCCTCATACATGGGCCCATTGTCGCATGCCACTGGAGGGGCTGATTTCAGTTGGGTTCTCGCCATAATCGTCGCAGGAATTGCTTACTATCTGTTAGCCGCTCGTAGTATCAGTCAGGAGATGGGAGTGTTAGCGCAGGACCCCAGTTCTCCAAACCACTCTTCAGTGACGCAGTAACTTTCAATTCACACCGTGGCAAGAGGATTACAACGTTTAAGAAGGAGCGGATCGTATGCCGGACACCCCACAATCAATAAGCCAACAATTTGTCTGGGCGCTACCGAAGGCCGAACTTCATCTGCACTTGGAAGGTACTTTAGAGCCCGAAATGATGATGGCACTGGCAAAGCGCAACGCTATTCCCATCAACTACACGGATGTTGAAGCCATTAGGAAGGCCTATGTTTTCACGAACCTGCAGTCATTTCTGGATATTTACTATGCTGGCTGCTCCGTGCTCGTCACCGAGAGAGACTTTTACGAACTCACTGCGGCGTATCTAGACCGTGCGCTGTCCCAAGGCGTCTGCCACGTAGAAGTCTTTTTCGACCCTCAATCACATACCGCGCGAGGCATTCCCTTCAGCACAGTCGTGACCGGTATCCACCGCGCCCTGACCGATTACGAGACCCGCTACGGATTAACGTCTCGTCTCATTCTGTCCTTCCTGCGCCATCTTAGCGAAGATGATGCGATGGCTACGTTGGAGCAGGCGGGACCTTTTCTTTCGTGGATTACTGCAGTGGGCCTTGATTCCTCCGAGGTCGGCAATCCGCCGTCAAAGTTTGCCCGGGTCTATGAACAAGCCCACAATCAGGGGTTGCTTGCAGTGGCCCATGCGGGCGAGGAGGGCCCTCCCGAATACATCTGGGAGGCCCTTGATATCCTTCATGTCGCTCGCGTCGACCATGGGGTGCGATGCCTCGAGGATGAACATTTAGTGGCCCGCCTCGTCACGGAATCCATACCGTTAACCGTATGTCCCTTGTCCAACGTGAAACTTCATGTATTTCCTTCACTAGCCGAGTCCAACCTGCCGAGGCTGTTAGGACGCGGCCTGCGCATAACGATTAACTCTGATGACCCAGCCTATTTTGGCGGCTACGTTGGTGATAATCTGCTCGCAGCGGCTCAGGCGTTTACTTTAACATTCGACCAAGTTGCTCAGTTGGCCCGCAATTCCATTCTCAGTTCTTTTCTTCCCAGCACCAGCAAAATGGCTCATTTGGAAAAGATCGATAGCATCTTGGACAGCCAGAGTACCTTTAAGTAGTGTTCTAGTCATGGCGCGCTGTAGCCTCCTATCCGAAGCCCGTGGTTTGGAGTGTGTTCAGCGCGCACAAGGCCGCCCTACGCCGATTCGCAGTCAAAGGAGTGGATTAAAGTGTTTAATACGTCATTGTCTCAATATGCCTCACCTGCGGCGCATGCCATACGGGGACATATTGTTACCTTCAACGGAGACCCTTTTTATCAACCGTCTGACGCCGTTGTCGTAGAGATCACGGATGGTCTTATTTTGGTGCGTGAGGGGATCATTCAAGCCGTTGGCCCATATCTAGACCTGCGAGGGCAGTTGGGGGACGATGTTCCAGTGACACACTATCCCCACGCCATCATTACCGCAGGATTTATCGACACCCATATCCACTATGTGCAAACCCCAATTATCGCCTCTTATGGTAAGAAACTCATTGACTGGCTAAATCACTATACATTTCCGGATGAAGCCCGTTTTGCCAGCCCGGACTTTGCCGCTGACGTCGCCCGCGTGTTTTTTGATGAACTGCTCCGCAACGGAACGACGTCGGCCTTAGTATTCTGCGCAGTCTTTTCCGAATCTGTGGACGCCTTCTTCACCGAAGCCATGCGCCGCCACATGCGGATGATCGGAGGTAAGGTGTTAATGGACCGGAACGCCCCGCAAGCCGTGTTAGATACGGCCCAGTCCGGTTATGACGCATCCAAAGCCCTGATCAACAAGTGGCATGGGAAGGCCCGCTGTAGCTACGCTATCACTCCCCGTTTTGCCCCAACAAGCACGGAATCGCAACTGGAAGCAGCAGGCGCCCTCCATCATGAGTACCCTGATACCTTGGTCCAGACACATGTGTCAGAAAACGTGGACGAAGTCGCATGGGTGCGTTCCCTCTTTCCGGAACGTCAAGGCTACTTAGATGTGTACGACCACGCCGAACTATTAGGTCCGCACACGGTGCTGGCCCATGGCGTTCATCTCACAGACGCGGAACGGGAGCGGTGCTCGGAGACAGGCACTGCACTCGCCCACTGCCCTACTTCGAACCTGTTTTTAGGAAGTGGACTCTTCCATATGGGAACGTCTAAAACTCCGACTCATCCTATAAGAGTTGGGCTCGGAACAGATATTGGTGCGGGCACCCGCTTTTCTATACTGGAAACCATGGGGGAGGCCTACAAGGTGGGAGAATTAACCTCCTATTCGATTGACGCAATCAAGCTGTTCTACCTGGCCACCTTGGGGGGCGCAGAGGTACTTAACGTTGCGGACAAAGTCGGCTCTATAGCTGTCGGCAAGGAGGCGGACCTCGTGGTTCTCGATACGCAAGCCACACCGGCATTAGCATACCGCAGCAAGCAAGTCTCCTCTCTTCCAGAGCAGTTGTTTTTATTGGCCATTATGGGTGATGACCGCGCGGTACAAGCAACCTACATCGGCGGTGAACTAGCATACAGCCGCGAATAGCTCCGGTGTGGCAAGATGCGATTTCAATATTCTATCTAGGAGGCAGGGTTCATGGTTAGTCCAGGAGATACAGCGTGGATGTTAGCCAGCGCCGCATTGGTGCTGTTTATGACCGTAGGGCTGGCGTTTTTTTATGGCGGGCTCGAACCTGAGCGCAATGTCCTTAGCATGCTGATGATGAACTTCTTCACGATCGCTATCGTTACGATTGTTTGGGTTCTCATTGGGTTCTCCTTAGCTTTCGGCCCGGACGCTGGCGCTGGTTTCATCGGCAACCTTCATTACGCTGCGCTGCGAAACATGGGGGGGGTGTGGCCCGGGACCCACATTCCGAAACTCGCTTTTATGGTCTTTCAATTGATGTTTGCCATTATCACCCCAGCGCTCATTACCGGGGCCATTGCGGGACGCTTAAAATTCGAAGCGTGGATTGTGTTTTGTGTTCTGTGGAGCCTGATTGTCTACCCGCTCATTGCCCACTGGCTCTTTGACCCAGCCGGCTGGCTCTACCAGCTGGGGGCTCGCGACTTCGCCGGAGGTGCAGTCGTCCATGCGAGTGCTGGCTCCGCAGCCCTGATACTCACGCTCCTTGTGGGGACCCGATCGAAGAAAGCGGCTGCCTCATATGAGCCCCACTCTGTTCCTCTCGTTTTACTGGGAGCGGGTATCCTGTGGTTCGGTTGGTTTGGCTTTAACGCGGGGTCCGCCCTAGCCTCGGGACAATTGGCAGCGAGTGCCTTTACCGCCACGCAAATTGCCGCAGCGGCCGGTTGCATCGTGTGGGCGCTCATGGAACGGGCATATACAGGAAAAATCACTGTTGTCGGTGTAGCCACTGGTGCAGTGGTGGGACTAGCTACCATTACTCCTGCCTCTGGATTTGTGGGACCCATGCCCGCTCTCTTTATCGGGGCGGCAGCGGGCGTCGTATGCTACTTAGCTACGAGGGCCGCCTTGCATTTCACCCGCTTCGATGATGCATTTGGCGTCGTCGCATGCCATGGAGTCGGGGGGACTCTCGGAATGTTGCTGTTAGGAGTCTTTGCCAATTATAGGATCAATCCGGCTGGTTTAACGCGTATCAACGGTACCCCAATTTGGGGGTTAGTATTTGGTCACATAGAATTTTTGGGCGACCAAATTGTGGCTGTACTAGCCGTTATTGTATTTACCATGATTATGACATATCTTATCGGACTGCTGGTGCGTGCCACAATCGGTCTGCGGGTGTCCGAAGACGAAGAGCTCCGCGGTCTCAACATCCCGTTCGATGCGGCCGCTTACGAGTTAGCCTCAGCCGCGACAGGTCACGGCAATGCCCGGCGCCTCGCCAAAGACACGCACCAGCCATCCGTTTAGAAGCATCAGGTCCTCTCTTCGGGGGAGACCTGATGCTTTAGAGATATCTTAGTGATGGAACGCAAAACCTGCGTCACATCATAGGGTCGTTCACCTCCTGTGGACCTTGGGGCCCCACAGGAGGCTTTCTACGTCCACGCAACCGTCCTGCCCGCAAATATGGTAAATGAGCCTCTTCGGGGGCCGGCATTCTCCCTCTTTCTCCGGTTGTCCAGGGCTCTAAGCGTGTGCGGTTGTTTTCGTTGAGGCGCTTCTGGTGTCGCTCTAGCGTCCTTGCTTCTAGTAAATTAACGTGAGATACTGCTAGGTAGTACGTTATTCAGCGATCTCGAAAGTGGAAGAAGAGGTTGATTGATATGTATAATAAACGCCGTGGCGGCCTGCATGCTCAAAGATTGTTCACCCACTTTAAATATGGCATTGGCTGGCAACTGAACCCGCGCAATCCGTGGTCCTGGGTTGTGATTGCCGTGTTTGGCATTCTTGGTATGATCTTGGGCATCCTTATAGTCAATTGGCTGAAGCATTAGGACAAGGTCACTATGCATTATCCTCGTAAATAGGTCTGGATGTTCCTACATATTCGATAAACCCATGGTTCACCGGGAGGCTTCGTGTGCTATGTTGCGTACAAATATTGTTTATGAGAGGGATGGACAGCACCACATCTCTCGTGTAGTCCGCTAACCTTCTTCCCACCCCGATACGGGCGTCGCAAATATCGGTTCGTACATGTAGCGGGCTGCACAAATTGAGAGAAGCGGGCCGTCAATACCCGGCTCCGTCTCTGCCAAATCCCGTGGATGACTGTCAGCATTTTGAGCATGACAATAGCGTGAACGACCGCCTTTAGCCGAAACGCCCCGGTTTACCGAGTGATTTGGACACTGACGAACGACTGGCCGCAACGGGGTCCTGTTGTTTCTCCCCCTGTCCGTCCCTTTATGGGAGAACGCAGGGGACCTATCTCCTGCACCCCCACCGCTCGCCGCGTGGCAGGCCCAGCAAGAGAGTGTTGCGCCCTGAAATAGCATGGGGAGCACCGGGGGCTCAATCAACACTGGCCTTGACGGGTTCATCCATTTGCCACGGTGGCCATCAAATCATGGACAACGCATACCGTCAACTGGTGGGCATTATGCAATAGCCGAAAAATCCAATACCAAATCGTAGGAGATCGGCGCGGTCTCGAGATACAGTTCCCAGCGTAAACGCCCTTCTGTCTAGAGCACACCATAATTTTCTTGCCACGTGATCTCCGTCGGTGTGGCAGCAAACGCTTCGGCGGCCGCGAGAGCCATGGCTAAGGTGGCAAAGGTCTGCGGCTGACCCGGGCTGGCCGATGTCAGCCAGCCCCGGATCCACCCGCCGCGCTCGGGACAGTCGCGTTCGATTTGGACCAGCCAAAGTTGCTGCCTCCTCGACCACCACGCTTTGGCGGACCATCCAGGTACTGAGACCACCCCTGTCACAGGCATTTCACTATACTTGTGGACATAAAGGTATTCTCCTTGTCGTGTGATTGAGAAACACTCAGGAAGATCGCGGCGGATACGCCGAGACTGTCGAACCCTTTTGGGGCACCAGTCACGGCCGTGCCGGGAATGGCGTCTTGCAGCGCAATGGGACAACGGCCCGCCAGACCTACTGTGGCGTTACGGGGAATACGGATAATTGGTGGTGTATGGTGGGATCACACGTGCCGACCGCAATCACGCGTAGAGGGCGGCATCATCAGGGACGAACGAATCTAGATCTGTGGACCGTGCCCGAGACGTGGCGTGTATCGCCCAGCGTTGTCCTGTACGGGTTTCAACGAGGTAACAGAGCATCACGCGGACCTCCTTGGGGATCATGCAGACGAGAGAAAGGGCACGAAAAAAGTGGCAGACGCGGAGGGAGTCGAATCCCCATAGGCGGTTTTGGAGACCACTATCCTATCGTTAAATGCCGCGCCTGAATGCAACGGAACGGCCTAAGGATGACATTGAGGCCATTCCGTTGAAGAAGACCCTAGAGGGAATGCGAGAGGCTGAATGCACTCACGCCGGTCATCCGATGATCAGTGGCGTACGCAGCCTAACTAACGCGAGAGGGTCCCACACCCTAGAGAGGCCTGGGATGCTGCCGTACCAAAGGGATACAACCCGCCGCGTGGGCCTGATGGTTATCACTGTAGTGAGTCGCATGGCGGCCGGTCCTGCCCCGGCTGGGCCCGTCACAGACGACGTCCAACATACGCCGAACGTAGGGCCGCTGCGTCGCGCGGTGTCATCTGGCCACCTGCGCCATGGTAGGACAAACGACACGCCGCCCGATAGGGCGGTGTCAGACGGTATGATTTTGCGCAATTAGCAGAGGAAGGATAAGAGGCCGCGATTCGTGATTTCCATATGCGGTGAATTTTTTACCGAGTGAACGGGCCATAATCGGGCCTAAAGTCCCAGCTTTTAGGGCCGCGGAGATTTAAAGAAGTGTTGTACGAAAGGAATTAAGGGCCTATATCCGAAGGGTCAAATTCGACAGGCGTCGGGTCCGAGCACATGTAAAGCCCTTCGAGCCATCGCGCAACTTCTGGAAAAGCCACTGTTCCTTCAGCCACCCCGACGGCGATAGCCTCGATGTCGGCATCTGACGCGGTCCCAATCCGCGGGAAATTGAACTCCAAAAGCGCCAATCCCAACCGCATCGCCGTTCGCTTATTGCCGTCGAGAAAGGGGTGGGTAGTAATAATACTCTCCATGAGCGCCGCCACCTTCACAGCCGGCGTCGGAAAGGGCTCGTAGTCGAATACTAGAGTGAGAGGCCGCGCAATGGCGGCCTCCAATTTTCCTTGATCGAGGACTCCGATGGATCCACCGGTATCCCCGACCACCCGTTCTTGGAACAGGATGGCTTCTGTGAGTGACACCCAACGCATTATTGATCGGCCAATCGCTTGAACGCCTCGATGTGGCGCTTTTGGATGGTATCGCCGACCTTCATAAAAGCCGCATTGACCTCTGAAGCCGGGGGAATGGTGACCTGCTGAACGTCAACTCGTTCCTGGATCTTCACTGGCTTCGCCATTTTTCGCGCCCCCCTTTTGAGCTTCCTCTTTTTTCTCATAATGGGCCATCCTTCCGAGCTTGTCAACAATCGCTTACGGCCATTGTATGCAGAAGGATGGTCAAGTATGCTACGAATCGTGAACAATTGAAGACCCGGCGGGAGTCGCACCCCCATCGGCGGTTTTGCGTCAGTCCCTTTCCGGGGAGACCGCTGTCCTGCCGTTGAACGACGGGCCTGAATGTTTTCATTGTTCGACTGGAGGGCCGCGACCGGCCACCGAAGGGCCAGCCGCGGAGATACCCGCTCCACGCAGGGTGCGAGCATCCGCCAATGTT
>DAHWJO010000349.1:0-935 GCA_027344105.1 Sulfobacillus sp. | reverse complement strand
GCATGCGCAAGGCGCCTTCCTGGCCCCATCCCTGACAGTGCAGTTCCGGACCGGTAGGCGCCTGGATGCCGGTGTGCCGGGTAAAATCCCTCATCACAATCCCCCCTGTTTGCTATTGTTGTGCTCCACCACGTGTCACACGCTGTTCCAGCGCCGGCTCAACTCCTGCACCTGCTGGGCCAGGATGCGCGCATCCCCGCTCAGGAGCCGCCCGTCTTCGACCACCGGCCGCCCGCCCACCACCACATGGCGTACCGCCGCGGGGCTCATCGCATACACGATATTGGCCAACAGCGTGCGGGGCGACCACGGCAACAAAGACAGGTGCGTCAAGTCCAACCCGGAAAAGTCCGCGAAATTTCCGGTCTCCAGACGGCCGGCCCGCACGTCCAGGAGCCGGGCGCCCTCCTCGGTGCCCATGTCCCATACCCGGCGCACCGTGGGCGCCGTGGCATCGAGCGTCTGCACCTTTTGCAGCAGGCCGGCCATGCGCATTTCTTCAAAGATGCTGGCCCGGTTGTTGCTGCAGCCCCCGTCGGTGCCGAGTCCCGCGGTCACCCCCGCCGCCTGCAGAGTCCCCAACGGGGTGACCCCGTCGGCCAGAAACATATTGCTCGACGGGCAGTAGGCCAAGTGCGCGCCGGCCGCTCCCAACCGGGCGATATCGTCGGCATCTACCCAGGTCAGGTGAATGGCGATCAAGCCCGCGTCCACCGCGCCGAGCTGCTGCAGGTGGGCGACCGGAGACAGCCCCGTGCGGGCCAGGCACTCCTCGACTTCAAACGGCTCTTCCGCGACGTGGATATGCCAGGGCGTGCCGAGTTCCCGGGCGAGCGCGACCCCGGCTTGAATCATGGCATCGGAGGCGCCATGCACACTGTGGGGAGCGGGGTGGACGGCGACCATGGGGTCGCCCTGGTACTGCGCGGCCAGCG
>DAHWJO010000348.1:511-935 GCA_027344105.1 Sulfobacillus sp. | reverse complement strand
TAGGCGCGATGCCAAAAGTAGGATTTCCAATAGAACTTCCGTAAGTGGCTAGCAAAGCGATTCCGCATCCGACGCGAACTGGCCGATTTAAGGTTGTTGATCAAGGTGGAGAGATTGAGCGCCGGATGGATGCCGACCAAAAGATGGACATGATCGGCTTCCCCGCCAAATTCGATCAAGGTACAGCGCCAATCCGCGAGAATCTCCGTAAATGCATGTCGTAACGCGTCTAACAATTCCGGAGTCAAGGTCTTGCGCCGATATTTGGTCACTAAGACAATGTGCAACCGAAGTGCATACACAGCATGAGAGGCCGAGATCATTTCATTGTCGCTCATAGTAACCTAATGATATAATGGGAATGACAACCAGTGCAAGAGGAGGGGTTTCATGCTCAACGGCTATCAATTTCGCTTGTATCCGA
>DAHWJO010000348.1:0-501 GCA_027344105.1 Sulfobacillus sp. | reverse complement strand
GGCGGATGGTCGGAACGGTCGGTGAAGACATCCCGGTCGATCAGCAATACAGCCGATTTATCAATGACACGACGGCGTTTCTCCGCGAGGTGCCATCCCAAGTCTTGCGCAATGCCGCCGTCAAATTCCGACAGGCGTATAGCCGCTTCTTTCAGAAGCTCGGGGGTCGCCCTAAGCTCAAAAAGAAAAGCGGGCGGCAATCGGTCTGGCTGACCTCAGAGTTATTCGCGTTCATCCCGCAGGTCGATGCGGTCGGCGGGGAGATCTCAGCCTATCAGCTGCATGTCGGGACCGACAAGTTTCCCGTAGGCATCATCCCGTATAAGGCGCATCGTTCCCATACGGCACCTTCTTCGATTCACATCGCCGTGGAAGGCGGCCAGTGGTGGCTCTCATTCGCGGCTGACGATCCCGTCCTTGCCATCCCGGGAAAAGATGCTGACCGGGCAACCGAGCAGATCGCCGAGGACTGGCGCCACCTGTCCCGGGACCAGCTGACCG
>DAHWJO010000347.1:0-936 GCA_027344105.1 Sulfobacillus sp. | reverse complement strand
ATGCAAGAACAGCCCGGTAGCCACCAGATGCTGGGCCAGTTGCGGCCGCAAACGGGCAATGAGGCGGAGCTGGCGCAGCTCCGCCTCCACCGTCAGCCCGTACCCGCTCTTCATTTCTAGCGTCGTGGTGCCCGTGACCCGCATCTCTTCCGCCAGAGTCCGGGCCAAGCGCAGCACCTGTTCATCCGGCGTCTGGCGCAGTTGCTCACGGGACCGGGCGATGCCTCCTTGTGTCTGGGCCAGGTCCTCATACCGCTGCCCGGCCAGGCGCGCGCGGTATTCGTCCGCCCGCCAGGCCGCAAAGGGCAGGTGGGTGTGACAGTCGATAAAGCCCGGCACCACAGCGCGGCCTCCGGCGTCCACGAGGGTCTCCCAATCCGGGTACCGTTTCAGGATCTCCGCCGTGGGCCCCACCTCCCGGATCCGGCCGTCCTCGACCGCAATAGCGCCGTCGGCAATCGCCGGCACCATGCCCAGGGCCCGGCCGCGCCGGGGCGCCCGGGCTGTGGCGACGGGGAAGACCTGTCCATGCCCAATGATCTGCCTCAAGCTTGCCACCCTCTTTCTCTGTGTGATGCATCGCGGTGCTCGGGGATCACGAGCTGTCCGGGGGTGTGCGACCCCGGACAGCGATTTCTCCATGCGAGCCTCTAGCCGGCATTGAGGTCCTCAGCGCGTGTGCGGGGGAATGTTCGACGCCGGCCCGACAAACGGGGCCCGCATCCGGGACTCATGCGCCTTCATGGTCTGGTCCGCCAAGGGGTAGCCGGCATCCGCATGGCGGATCACGCCAATGCCGGGGTCATTGAAGAACACCCGGGCCAGACGGCCCGCGCTGTCTTCACTGCCGTCGGCCACGACCACCGCTCCCGCGTGCAAGGAATAGCCGATCCCCGTGCCCCCGCCATGGTGAAAGGATACCCAGTGCGCGCCCGA
>DAHWJO010000346.1:0-937 GCA_027344105.1 Sulfobacillus sp. | reverse complement strand
GGCCCGGCAGGTATCCGCCGGCCTGGATAGACCCTTTAACGATCTCTACTATATCAGCAATGCCCTGCTGCCTGCGGGCGCGCAGCTGTCCAGTACAACCCTGGAGCAGATACAAATCATCCGGGTGCTGGATCCAGGCGTCGTCGCCATCCAGATTCTAAACGCCCCCGGAGATCGTGTTCTCTGGACTACAAGCATGGGGTCAGCTCGACCCATGGAACCGCAAGCAGATTTTACACCGCTGCCCGGGCATTCGCATCGGATGATTGGACAGCCGCGCTATGACCATAGAGCGCATGCCTGGGTAGTGCCCCTGATTTATATGGCGCACAAAATGTCGGAAAGCTCCGCCTTGTCGATCAGTAGTCTGGTTGATTTGGTGAGCCTCAAACCGCTGGCCATTTCCCCAGACTTTGTCCTGCGTGTGCTTGGAGCGCACGATGTGCCCATAGCCCTCTTCAGACAGGAGTTGCACCCTGCGAAGGGGTTGCACCCTGCGAAGGGGCGTTTTACCGCCCTTACCCCTTCGCAGGGTGCAACCCTTCCCGCGCGGGTCACTGCTGCTGAAAACCAGGTGCGCGTGACGGTGCCCGGATATCCCTGGACGGTGGAGGCAGATTGGCCATCAGCCCTGGTGGAGCAGCTATGGTGGCACAAAGAAAGGGACCACTTGCCCCTGGCGATCGGCATCATCCTGGGCATCCTGGTGTTTGGCGTGGGTATAATTCGCATGCTGATACGGGAGATGCATCTGCACGACCAGCAACATCTTTTGACCACGCAGATCACCCACGATTTCCTGACCAATCTGCCCAACCGAGAGGGCCTGAGACGGATTTTCGATCAGGCGCTGGCGCGATCAGACCGTCAGAAGCGCCTCTTAGCTGTAGGTTTTCTCGACATCGACGACTTCAAACCGGTCAACGACACTTACGGT
>DAHWJO010000345.1:0-943 GCA_027344105.1 Sulfobacillus sp. | reverse complement strand
TGCCGCCCAGCATTTGCTGCAGCAAGAAGCCGAATCGTATATGGCCCTGTACCAGGCGAATAGCCGGAACGAGCCCCGGCAGCTGAGTCTATAGCAGCCAAGACGGTCATTGGAGAAGTAAGGAGCTACTATCTAGTTTGGCCTGGCAACCGTAACAGCCCTACCTGTGGCGACACGGCCCCCAAGGAACGTGCCGCTTCGGTCAAAAGGCCGGACCGCCGGGAAAGTTACGCCTGTCAGACACGAAGCGACACCCGTTGGCTCCATCATGGCGGCTCCTGGGCAGGACGAATCACGAGGTCGCCAAAGATCACGGGATTTATCAAATGCGCCGTAACCCCCCTTTGCTTTAGCGATGGGGATATAAGGCGCTCGCCGTTAGGCGAGTCTTTGCTGCGCACTAGGCGGATTGCGATATAAGGCTAATTTCCTAAAGTAACTACAGACTCGACTTTGAGCGAGTGGCTAGGGGGCTTTTGGTTGCGAGTAAAGCCGACGTGAGTCGGCTCCTCGCAAGAATCCCCTGCCTTTAGGCGTGGGGAGTGTCAAAGCAGAGCAACCTTTTGGGCTCAGGACGTTCCATGGCACATCTTCGCACTGACAGGACGCTGGCGGGAGACGGGTTAGGAGGGCGGCATCTGGCATAGACCGCCTCTCAAAGTTTGGACAAGCCATACACCCCGCGAAAATGCGCCGTTCCGCTTCCCTCATGCCAAAGGTCTCCCTGGTGCTTTATGACGGTTGTGCAGTAAAGCTCTGCGGGTGCCAGTGCACCCGCCAGGAG
This sequence comes from Sulfobacillus sp., assembly GCA_027344105.1. GTDB lineage: Bacteria > Bacillota > Sulfobacillia > Sulfobacillales > Sulfobacillaceae > Sulfobacillus. The sequence goes on along the minus strand of DAHWJO010000345.1, from coordinate 159 downwards.
TTAGAGAGAACGGCAAATGAGCCCCCGAGTCACCAACGCCGGTGCGATTTACGGTTCCGGTGTGGGCTCATGGTGTGCGCAGCCGGTAACGCTGGACTTTCCCGCTCGGGGTTTTGGACAGCACGGCCACAAAGTCGATTTCCCGGGGATATGCCGTCT
>DAHWJO010000344.1:0-947 GCA_027344105.1 Sulfobacillus sp. | reverse complement strand
AGCCCAAGTGTTTCATAAGAACTTAGTGCCAACAAAACACCGGAAATTATAATAGCATTTTAATATCCGTTTTAGGAAGAGCCGCACTGCATCATCCGTCCGTACATCCTCGCTGATCCCAGTCTCATCATCCTCGGCGTCGTTCAGCTGGCGATGACATTCGCCGTGTTCTGCTGCTTGCGCGGCTTTTGATGCGCCGATAGGTCATTGATGGCGTTTTTCCTTCCTAAACCGGGTCAAGTATGATGGAGAGGTGTGCGGATGACAACCCGGGTTATTGATGGCCTGGCGTTTGCAGTAAATATGTTTTTTTGCGCCTGTCTCATAACCCAAACAGGTTCCCCCGCTCCCTATATCCGGTAGGACTCACTACCTGAGGGGGGACTATGCCACCGTAAAAGCCAAGGCATCTATCGCACCGGCTTCTGGGCATCGCCAGCCGGATTGAGGAATCGTTACCGGTAGACGATGGTGCCGCACCCGGCAGGGTTGCACCCGGCAATGCGTAGGACTTCCCATGCTAGCAGCCTGTCTATCGACACCACCGGCTACTAGTACATGATCAGCCGCTGATCTTCAAGCGCCGCCTGGGTCATCACCATCTCCCCCCTTCTTGTTCGCATGACATTGAAGTAATCTTGATCGATTGAAAAAAGCAGAGGAATATAACCCATTAATAAACATTATATAAGCATACCTAAATGATTATTGACAATAGTGGCACTCTACCCGCGTTTCTTGGCCTGCAGGATTCTGACTTTCAGGTCATCGACCGTTATCGCGATGCCTTGGATAAAGAAGCATCGGCGCTTGCCCACGCTTTTTACGATTATCTGCTCAGTCACCCCGCCACCGCCGCCGTATTCCGGGATTTCTCCAGCGTGCGTCTGGACGCTCTGATCCAGAAGCAAACGGAACACGCTAAAGGCCTTCTGGTCAGCCGCCTG
>DAHWJO010000343.1:0-953 GCA_027344105.1 Sulfobacillus sp. | reverse complement strand
CGAGGCTGAATCCACCACCCTACGGGAGGCCTTGGAACGCTATCTGGTTGAGGTATCGCCGCTCAAGAAAAGTCACAAGCAGGAATCCTACCGCATTACGGATTGGAAACAACGCCCCATCGCTCAACGTTATCTGGCGTCCATTCGGGGCAAGGACGTTGCGGACACAGTCAGGGAGATGCAATCAGAGGGTAAATCAGCCAACACTATCAGCCTGCACTTGGCCATTTTATCCCACCTATTCACCATCGCCCGAAAAGAATGGGGCATGGAATCTCTCGTCAACCCGGTCGAGCTCGTTCGCAAGCCGAAGAAACCACAAGGACGTGATCGCCGACTTGTCGACGACGAGGAACAACGACTCCTCGATGCCTGTCGAGCCACCAATCCCGAACTGGCACATATCGTAACCATTGCCATCGAAACGGCCATGCGCCAAGGCGAGATCATCGGCATGACTTGGGATCTATCTGGTGGATTTGAAAAGACACACTGTCACACTGTTAACCACCAAAAACGGCTCGAAACGTATCGTACCGCTATCCAACACAGCCGTCGGCACACTACAGGGCATGCCCCGCCGTATGGATGGTAGAGTCTGGACATATACCCAAGATGGCCTGAAATCCTCCTGGATTAAGGCCGTTAAACGCACCGCAATCGATGATCTAACATTTCACGATCTGCGACACGAGGCCACTAGCCGGCTTTTCGAAAAAGGGTTTAATCCGATGGAAGTCAGCAGCATTACGGGGCATAAAAACATGCAAATGCTCAAGAGATACACCCACCTTAAGGCAGAAGACCTCGCAAAACGCATGGGATAACAACATTATCTCCATCAAATCGGGAGAATTAGGATTAGTGCCTGGATCGTATTTTAACGAAGGTTCGGAACGACGCGAAATCCAATGGCGCGCCTGCGGGGATCATCTTCATGCCGTTTCCCAGGC
>DAHWJO010000342.1:0-956 GCA_027344105.1 Sulfobacillus sp. | reverse complement strand
TCAGACTTCAGCCCCAGATCCAGGGCAATTTCCGTGTTGCTGGGGTCAATGGTGACAATGCGGGTGGCAGGCCCGGGCAGGGTCACGGTTTGCCCGGAATCATCCACAATGGTAATGGTGTGGGCAGAGTGAGCAGGAGCCGCGGCGCTTGTGGCTCCGCAGCCGGAAATTAAAGCGGCGCCCAGGCCAAACGCGGCCAGACGCAGAGCATAAGAAAAGCGAGTCACGGATCTTTCTCCTTATAGCACGAATTTGACGAAACGTTTCTTTGTCATAATGGCAGTGTATGCTGAACACCCTGCAAATACAAGAAAGTCCGGACGAACGCGGGGGCGGGAAAGCCCATATACAGAATACCAAAGAGGACAGCGGGAAACCGGGGAGGAGGGGCGGGATGCTGGAGGATAGTGAGTGTGAGAGGCTGATGCCGCGAGTTCTGGCGGCCTTGTGGGGTCAGCGGCGCGCTGCCGGCATTGGCACCCTGTCCGCACAGGCGCGGCTTGAGCCCCAGATAGTGCTGGCCATCCTGGCGGAACTCAGCCGCCGGCGCTGGGTGCACGCATACCATGTTGCCGGCCAGCCTGCTTTGTACCGGTGGTCAGGGCCATGCACCGAAGGCATGCTCAAAACAGCGGACATGATCCGGCGGCTGGCTTGGGACCTGCCTCTGGATTCAGCGATTATCTAAAAGGCACGCCCTTGTCCCAAGAGTGCGGCGCATCCACTAGGAATTGAACCAGGACAGGAGGGATCACGCGGCGAAGGAGCGCCGACCAGGTCCCTCCTCATTGCTGGCCGTCATGGGGCGGATCCCCGGGTTCTTCTGGTGCGCTTGAGTCGGCGTCATGCAAAAATTGCAAGCACAGCCAGCTGATGGTCTTGACACTCCCCACGCCTAAAGGCGGGGATTCTTACGAGGAACTCACCGAAGTCAGCTTTACTCGCAAAGGGTTCGC
>DAHWJO010000341.1:0-958 GCA_027344105.1 Sulfobacillus sp. | reverse complement strand
ATGGGGTCGGTGATCACGGCTGCCACGCCGGCGTTTATGGCGGTATTTGCCCATTTTCTGCTTCGGGAGCGGATTACCCGCCTGAAGATGGTGTCAGTGCTTTTGGCTACCGCCGGGGTGTGGCTGATTGTGGGGTGGAGTCCGGGAGGCGCCCACCGGGAGCTTGGCGGGGCTATCCTGTTCTTGGCGGCGGTGACGTGGGCCCTGATGTCGGTCCTTATCAAGAAAGTGCCGCCCGCGTCCTCCTTGATCGTCGTGACCACGTACGCGCTTCTGGTGGCCTTGATCGCCCTCTCGCCAGTGGCCGTGGTGCAGCTCTCCCATATTCCGGTCAGGGCCCTTGCCCCGGTGAAAATATGGGGAGGCCTTCTCTACTTGGGGTTTGTCTCCACGGCCGTTGCATTTTTTCTGTGGAACCAAGGGCTGCGGATTCTTGATGCCAGCACTGGCGGCGTCTACTTCTTTTTCCAGCCGGTTGCAGGCAGTCTGCTGGGGTGGCTGTTGCTGGGAGAGAAAATTTCCGCCGCGTTTTGGGGAGGCGCTGTCCTTATAGCTGCCGGCGTGGTGCTGGTGATCCGGAAGAGGTTCCGGCGACGTCTGCGGGCCAGGTGATGGTCCAGATAGGGTTTTTATGGCATAAGGCCGCCGTCGCCCCGAGTGCGGGCAGCTCCCGTGCAGGGGCAGACGGCCTGGTGCCTTCCTTTCTGCCTGGCAGCGAAGAGTGGTGTATGGCCTCATGGCGGTGACGCCCGTCAGCAAAACGTTACGAGCAGAGAAGGGAGAATAAAGCCATGAGTTCATGGTTGAGCTGGCTGGGACAGTCGGGTTTCGTGATGGAACATCAGGGTGTGCGTCTGGTTATCGACCCGTTTCTGACGCCCACGGCGGGGGCCCGCCCTCCCCGGTTCCGCGTGGAGGACCTGGGCAAAATTGATTGGGTGCTGAGCACCCACGAACA
>DAHWJO010000340.1:0-965 GCA_027344105.1 Sulfobacillus sp. | reverse complement strand
TCATAGAACATGTAAACGGCATGCTTATGTATATTTTTATGGCGGCGGTACTGGTATTTTATCAGGATTTTTTGGCATTGGTGGTGGTTTCCTCATTGTTCCTGCACTGATGCGTTCTGGGCGGTTGCCTATTTTGAATGCCGTCGCTTCCTCATTATTAGCTGTGGGAGCCCTAGGCACAGCCACTGCCATCAGCTATTCACTGGAGGGCCTCGTAGACTGGCGTATTGCTGCAGAATACATAGCTGGTGGAATCTTGGGAGGATGGTTGGGGGCATTTAGTGCCAACAAACTGGGACAGCGCAAAGCGGCGTTGAATGATATCTTTATCGGCGTCATAGTTTTGGTCGCTATTTATATGTTATACAAAGAAATTGGATATTTTATATACGGCAGCTCAAAAAACTAGCCATTTCCAGTAAAATGTAGGGAGCCGATTGGAAGGGAGAGCGCTTCTGCCCCATTCTGGAAGGTGTGCAGAAGGCCAAGCCCAAAGGGCCGGGAGGGAGAAAGCCCTACCGTTTTTTGCAGGACCTGAAAGCAAAAGGAGATAGCCATGGACCAAGATCTTCAACATGCGCATTGCGTACCCTGTGAGGGTGGGGTTGCGCCCCTGGACGCGGAACGGGTAGGACTTCTATTACGCTCCCTACCCCAATGGCAAGTGGTCGGGCAGGCGATCCGCCGGGAGTTTCGTTTCAAAAACTTTTACGAGACTATGGCCTTTGTGAATGCGGTGGCTTGGATCTCGCACCGGGAGGACCATCACCCGGACCTGGAGCTGGGTTATAACCGCTGCGTCGTCCATTACAGTACCCACGCCATTAGCGGCCTTTCAGAAAATGACTTCATCTGCGCCGCCCGGGTGGATGCGCTGCTGACATGACGGGGGCGGAAAAGCGCGTCCGTGCGGTGGGCTGGTTGCGGGATGACTTGATCGCCTGGATGGAAGCCCGTAAAAAATG
>DAHWJO010000033.1:0-25163 GCA_027344105.1 Sulfobacillus sp. | reverse complement strand
GCTCCTGGCAGTCTTCGCACCGAGTGCGCACCATGCCATGCAAGAAGCATTCAAGCGTGAGAAATACCTTTCAGCCTGGGCCACTGCGCGCCAAGTGCGCTTTGAATCGGTGCAGGTCAGCATCCGCACCCCCGGCATCCGTTTTGCCAGCCTCCACCGCGTGCACGTCTTCGCGGTGGTCAGTGAGCAGTACCGCATGCAAAGCCGCCTGTCCCCCCGCCAGTCAGACACCTTCGGGCTCGGCATCCGGCATGACTATGTGCTGGAATCTTTAAATGGTCAGTGGCGCATTCAGTCCGACGACTTTACCGACCCTCTCAACCAGGACACACGGGTGCCGGGTCCCGTCCAACCCGCAGCCGAAGGGTCGGGCGGACAGCATAACGACAGCCCCGGGGCTGTCGCCAACCCCGCAGTCACCTACGCCAACCACTACTGCGGGGCTGCTCCCGGATGCGGCAACGGCGGCCGCTACAATCCGCGCTATGTCGATTACAACGGGGAAGGAGGAGACTGCACCAATTTCATTTCCCAGGCTCTTGCGGCCGCAGGATTCCGGCAAACCCAGGCCTGGGAATACAGTTGGCGCCACGGCGAAGGCAGCCCAGCATGGGCCAATGCACGGCGGTTCAAGGAGTTCATGGAGGATTCCGGCCGGGCCACGCTGCTCGCCCATGGCAGTTACGCCCAGCTGACCAGTCCCAGCGCCCGCTTCTTGCAGGGAGCAGCCAGCGCTCTGCGGCCGGGCGACCTTATCAGCTACCACGAGCAGGGCCGCACCGTGCACACCGCCATCGTGGTCGGATTTGACCGCTTCGGCTACCCGGTAGTCGACACGCATACCGCAGACCGGTTCCGGGTGCCGTGGGATTTAGGCTGGGACCGCCACACTCTCTATGATTTCTGGAAAGTCCACTACCCCGCCCCCAAACCAGGGGCGGGGTTCACACCGGCGCATCCTACCCGGGTCAGCCGGGCTCAGGCCCCATCATGAACCACAGATGCGTCATCATGCCAGGCCCTAGAGGATAGTAAACGCCAGACATGTAAGGACCTATCAGGTTGTCGTAGTGGGAAGACAGCGGGTGCCCGGATTGCCCTGTCAGATGCACGGCCAGGGATTCCATGGGGGAGGACACATCCAGTATTTCCCGGTAGCTCGGCATAAAAGACACAGGGCGGGGCCAAGGCAGCCGCGGATCCAAGGCAAATGCCGCCTGCAGAGGCGTATACAAATCCCCGGGCATGGCCAGTGGCTGCCGCCCAAAGAGGGGCGCCAGCATCTTCACCGCGGTGAAGGGATGATACATCTGCGCCTGGTGGACCTTTCCCCAGGCCCAGGCGGCTGGCTGGGTTCCCACGCTCTGCGCCAGCGCCTCTTGGGCCAGGGCCACCCCGCGCGCCAGGTCCAGCTGGTTCCAGTGGGTCAGCAGCGCAGAGACCAGACGCTCCCCCAGCAGTTCCCACAAGGTCTCAGGAAAGGGGTGGGTTCCCGGCGCTTCCGGAGCGGCCCCTGCGAAAAAGGGCTGGTCAAGTCCGCGGCGCACCGCCGGGGGCACCGCGTAAATGGCAAAGAAATAGAGCAGCGTCGGGGCGGGGCTGTCCGCCGCCACATTGCCGTCAAAGTCCTCCAGCACGGTGCGCCATGATTCGGGAAGGTCCGCTTGCAAAAGCTTTTGCGCCAGATCAAAGAGCGGCCCAGAGTAGATGTCCTGCTGAATCGCTTTGAAACTGTCCGCCGTGTGCCGGGGCACCCGCCTTATCAGTTCTTCAATCCGCTGCGCCCGGGCGCCTAACGAATAGCGCCCAAAGAGAGGCAAATCCGCATCGTTCCCCGTCACCGGGTTGTTCGCGGTCACAATGTACCCCTCGGGCGGGTCGAATAGCCGCGGCATAGCCGTCCATTCCACCCAGCCTGTCCACTGGCAGCGTGTGTCATTGCCGCCAACTGTGCCGCGCCAGGGGCCGCCATTGCGGGTCGGGATGCGTCCGGCGGCAATATAGCCGATGTGGCCTGAATGGTCCGCATAGACAAAGTTCTGCGCGGGGACCCACCATTCGGCCAGCGCGGTATTAAAAGTTTCCCAGTCATGGGCCCGGTCCAAGCGCAACACGGCCTGAACCATAGGCAGGGGCTGAAATCCCGTCCACGCCAGCGCAATCGCCTCCCCACCAGGGTCCTTGCGGATCACTGGCCCCCAGCGGCTCTCGTAGCACATAAGGGTTTCATCCGCCCCCTGGCGCACGTGCAGAGTTTCCGCGCGCTCTGTCAGCGACTGCATTTCTCCATCCACGGCGTAATGCAGCCCGTCGGGCTCCAATGCAATGCGGTACAGATCTTGCACATCGGGGTCGACATTGGTCACCCCCCAGGCAATGTGCTGATTCTGTCCGATGATAATGCCGGGAGCTCCGGGCAATGACGCCCCGAACACGTGCAGCGGCCCGCCTTCCAGAAACATTTCGTACCAGATGGAGGGGAGCTGGGGCATCAGGTGGGGGTCATTGGCCAGCAGCGGTCCGCCTGTGCCGGAATGCTGGCCGTCGACGACCCAGTTGTTGGACCCGACCCCGCTGGCGGTGCTCCACGCCTCATAGGACCCGGTTCCCGGCACAATCGTCGGAGTGTTGACATCCAGTGCGCCAAAGAGCCACTCCATAAGCTCCCTGTCTGCGCCAATTTGATCATAGACCCACTTGCTGTTCCAGATGGAGTTCAGGGTCCACGCCAGCTGATAGATTATGGCATTGGTATCACCCACCGTCCAAGGCCTCAGCGGCACCTGTAAAAATCGGTATTCCGGAGGCAGAGGCTGGGTGCGGAACGCATAATTCACCCCATCCACATAGGCCGCCACGTACTCCCTGGTATTGTCGGACCAGGTCGGCGGCGCCTGGGCCGCCCAATAGGCCACATTGAGGGGCCGCATGAAACGGTCATAGGACAGGGCTTGCGCCCCCAGCAACTCGGCAAGCTGCCCCAGGGGCAGGCGTCTGGACAAATCCATTTGGAATGCGCGCTCGCGGCCATGAATGAAGCCCTGCACAAACATGGCATCTTTCATGCTCCCGGCCTGCACGTGCGGGACTCCCAGATCATCACGAACAATATCGGCAGCGGTTTCCAACTGGTCGGTAAAGATCTCCTGGGGCAGTTTGGAAACCGGCCGTATCTTTCCCAGCAGACGGAATAACTGGCCTGTGCGGCGAAACCCTCTCAGCCTCACAGCAGCATCCCTGCCATTGTCATCAGACCTGCGCATTATCCACCTCAATTATGTTTTGAGCCAGCAATTAAACATATTCCTTTGTGTGTAGTGTACAATGCCCGACACTAAAATGCGAGAATCCCGGCATTCCGGCACTCCTCCTCTCCCTTCTCATTCTTCTTTCATCAATGAACGGTTTACTAGTGTCAATAAGACGCATCATCAAACCAATATTAGGAGGGCATTATGCAATTTATCACCGGCCTCTGGCAAGCATTTCTGAGCGAATGGATCCGTATCGGCATCCACCTCTTCCCGCATACCATTCACCCCATGGTTGTGCACTTCCCCATCGCCTTGCTGTATCTGGCCTTAGCTGTCGATATTGTGAGCCGCTTCATGCGCACGCCCGATCACTTTCTTGACCGGAGCAGTTTCTGGCTGACGGTTCTGGGGTTTTTAGCCGGAGCCATAGCAGCCGCCATGGGAGTCATATCCGAGCAGTTCGTCCACTGGACTCCCACCACTACGGTCCTTTTGGGAGCGCACCAGCGCGACGCCGTACTGACCGGAGTTTTTGCCCTGCTGGCTATAGCCGTGCGGTTCTACTCGCACTACCCCCAAAGCGCGCCGGCGGTTTCGCACAGCGGCCGGGCCTGGTCATTTTGGAGCACAGGGCGCGGCCGCTCTACCCCTTTATCCACGGTGCTTCTCCTTTTGGCCGTAGTCATGATTACATTGACCGGCTCTCTGGGCGGCACGATGGTCTACCATTACGGCGTCGGCATCCGCCACGTCAGCTATGTCAATATCCTCAAACACTGAGGCGGGTGTTGTAATGGCGACGATGGAATCGGCAGGCAAATTCGTCCAAGCGGTGGATGCTGGACGCACTCTTGAAAAACGCTGTCAGTGAGGCCTCTCGCATCATTGATGACGGCATTGCCCTGCCGGAACACCGGTGCAACGTCGCCGCATGATGCGTCCGCCAAGCGATCTGATGAGTCGTCACCCCGGCCCAATTTTTGTTCTTCCCCATGCGTCCCCTGACCCATGGACGTTCGCGACAGAGCTGGCACCCACCGCCAGTCCCCTGACTGAATAATGAGGCTTGAAAGGTCGCCGCGCCTGTTTGGTGGCCTTTTTGACGCGGGTAGCGTATGCTGATTGGACAAAATGCGGCACGGTCCGGTGTTCTCAAGGGCAGCGGCGGCGTGCGCACTGCCCAGGGGCTCAAAGGCGGTGAGGGCATCAATTTGTTTAGTCCTCTCGGGTTTGAGTGGAACCGGGCCGTGATTCCCCATGATGTTCCCGTGTTGCGTGATAGAGTTTGCGGGTGCGTCCCCTTTACCTGCTCTGCCTCTGTGCTGTCCGTCTGCGGAGCTTGGCTTGCCTGCGCAACTGCTCTCCAAAGAAATATGTTTGCCCCCGCTGTCATAGAGATATCCTGAGCCCTCGGGCATACTGACTTCAGGAGGAGATTATGGGGGAGAACGATCCATGGGCAGTTCTAGGGATTCAGCCGACCTTGGACGAGGCCGAAATCCGCCACGCCTATTTGCGCAAAGCGCGGGAAAATCATCCCGATCTGTTTCGGGAAGATGAAGCCCGGTCCCGCCTGCAAGAGGAGCGGATGAAAACCATCAACTGGGCTTACGCGCAAATTACCGCCGGGCGCGCCGCCTGGACACCCGCGGTAAAGGAGCCCCCGGATCACCACACTCCCCCGCCGCCGCGCCCAGCGCCTCCCATCCCCACCTGCCCGCGCCACCGCCGGAGCGCTTCCCGGACTTGCGGCGAATGCGGCGCCGCGGTGTGTTCCCAGTGTGGGGGCTACACTGTCTCCCTGTGCGGTGAGCATCTCAGAATCCAGCGCATCAGAAAGGCCCGGAAGCGGGCCTTGGGAGAATGGGCCGCGCTGGCATCTGTCCTGGGCGCGGGCAAGGTGCTTGCCTGGCCCGTGCCCACCCTCTTGTGGGCCATCCTCGGATACCTGGCGGTGCTGGGAGTCATGGAATTGCGGCGCTTGCACTACTTTGGGTGCATGGCTTGGCTGTTTGTGCCTTACAGCCTGGTGCTGGCCGGTGTCTACAGCCTGTACGAGGGGTTGAGTCTGTGGAACAGGCACTCTATGCGCGGTCCCGACTAGCACTCGCCGCCTTGTCCCCGGCCCCTTTATGGTGTGGTATGGTAAAGACAGGAACAAAGACAGAAAGACAAGGGGTGGCTGGATGATTCCTGAAGTGACGGTCATTATCCCGACCATTCACAGCACCACCGTGTTCCGCGCTCTGGATTCCATCGCCGCCCAGAGCGCTGCGGGGACGCTTGAGGTCTTCGTCATTCGCGACGGCCAGACTCCTTATGCGCACGAAAATTTTGCCCGTTATCCATTTGCGGTCCACTCCATCGGGCTCCTCCCCAACCAGGGCGCGGCCGCCGCCCGCAACGTCGGAATCCATTATGCCCAGGGCCCGTTCATCGCTTTTTTAGACGATGACGACGAATGGCTGCCGAATCACCTGCTCACCACGCTCACAGCTTTGCAGAGCCATGCCGGCATCGTCTTCACCGATGCCGAGTTGTACCACTTGGAGGAAGGATGGCACAGACCCTTCCGGTTCGCCTACCAGCCCAGCATGCTAACCCAAACCAGCCCCGTCATTCCCTCGACCCTCGTCGTCTCGCGCCAGGTGTTCGACCAAGTCGGCTATTTCGACACGCACATTCCCGCATACAGCGACTGGGACTGGATCCTGCGGGCCAGCCGGCTCGGCGCGCCCATTGCGCGGATCCCCGCCATCACCGCCAACTACTATTATTCCAGCCTGTCGACCTCCTCGCATCCGGAGACGATGGCCCCGCAGCTCCGACTCCTGCGCCAAAAGCACCGTCTCGGCCCCGTGCCCGTGGCCAGCTTTGCGCAGATGATGACGGATCCCTGGTTTTCCCGCTGGCGTGCGCCGGGCTGACAGGCTTTTCACTCCCCGAAAAAGAGGAATCCCGCAAGTTATGGCGAAAACCTTCTCATGAAAGCAAAGAGCCAGAGGCAGTCATGGTGGGTTCGCCGGTACGAGCGGGATCCCAGAAAATTTGGCGACGACGCGCGCTGGTTGTTTTTTGGATTTGTCGCCGCACTGAGTGCCGTGTACTGGCATATTGCCGCAGATCGCCCGGTCCGCATGGATATGCTGTCCTCCACCGTGATGTGGGCGCTCTACCTCCCTGCCCGCACCTATATCCGCAGACGCTACCGCACGCCATGGGTGCTGGTGTGGGCTGACGCCCTGAGCATGGTGGCCAATATGTACTGGTGGAGGTGGCTGCCGGTTGCAGCGCCTCTTCTGAGCGTCGTGATTCTCTGGGAGGCCGTGTGGTCTTTGCCGGTCATCCAGGCTTTCGCCATCAGTTTGACGCTCGGCTTGGGCTACATGGTCACTGCCTTGTGGCCTCCCCACCAGCCCAATGTCTGGGCTTCTGGTCTTTTCGTGGCTCCCTTCTACGCCTTGTTCACCGTGCTGCTGTATCTCTTGCGCCGCCAGTTGGGAATCTACGAGACCCTCGCCGGCACGGATTACCTGACCGGGCTGCCCAACCGCCGCCAGCTCATGGAATCCTACCGCAAATGGCCGCAGGACATGGAACGCTCCTGGGCCGTCATATTTGACATGGACAATTTCAAGCAGGTGAACGACCGCTTTGGCCATATCGTCGGAGACATGGTGCTCAGAGATTTTGGCCGCCTGCTCCGCCAGCTGTTCCGCCATGACGAGCTGACCGCCCGTTTTGGCGGGGAAGAATTCATTGTTCTGCTTCCAGCCAGCATCAGCGCCTCCGCCCTCCAAGAGCGGCTGGCCCGGGTGAAGTACCATCTTGAGGATCTCTCCATGCACTACCCCACGCCAGTGACCGTCAGTGCCGGCATCGCCCAGGCGCTGTCCGGCGGTGAACCGCTGATGTCCCTGATTGCCCGGGCGGACAAAGCTCTGTACCAGGCTAAAGCGCAGGGCAAAAACCAGGCGGTGTGGACAGATTCCCCAGACCTTTCCCAGCCTTCTTTGCGCTAGCCCGGCTATTCGTGCCAGCGGGCGGCTAGCCTCCCCCATTCTCAAAAGGGTCAGGAAGAAGCTGGACTGCCGCTCCCTGAGGGTGCAGCGGACGGGGCAGGAGAGGGAGCAATAGGCAAAGTCTGCGGACCGTTTGTCCACCAATACCAGCCCACGGGAATAAAAGCCGTCCTGGCCCCGGCGGTTACGGGATAGGTCAGCCCTAAAATGGTCTGGGAGCCCTGGGTCATCAAGATCTTTGGAGCGCCCGGATGCATTGTGGCGGCTCCTTGAAAATTCCTCGGCATGAGCCCTAGGGCTCCCGCCTGACTCTCCTGAGCCGTATAAGGCTTTTGGGCAGCGAGTTTTTCCAGCCGCGCAATCTGGGCTTCGGACAGCACCACGCTCTGGGCCTGGCCACTTTGGGACAGGTGAATTTGATAGGTGAGGGTCAGGCCGTCAACCTCTGTGGTCACCGTCTGCGGGGCGTAGACGCCATTTCCCGAGACAAATGCCACCGTCAGCCACCGCCCGGGGGAAAGGCGGCTGAGCGCCACCTCCGCGCCGTTCTGAGTCAAGGCCACCGCACTTAGGGGCACGTGGGTGCGAAATAGAATATTGGCCTCGGCCAGACACTGCTGGGCCGGACTCCCCGCCGCAGTCAGACTGGAGAGGGGCGGAGCACTGGCGGCACTGGAGCCGGGCATGACCACAGGATCAGGAAAAGTCTCGGGAATCCCGGCAATATCCGCTGCCACCTCGGCCCCTACGGGCGTGCCGCTCACCTGCTGAACGCTTCCGCTCAGCAGATCATAGACGTACCATGTGACAGACGACCCCCTGCGCACCGAAAAATATGCGCTGTCCTGGCTCAGATTGGTCAAGGTGGCCGCGCCTGGCAGCAGTACCGCGCCCTCCACCTGCCCTCCCCATGAGGACGCGGCCAGCACCTTTCCGGGCCCGTCAAACAGCTGCAGCACCACTGCGCGGCCCCGGAGCATCCCTTGCAGTTGGAAAGACAGAGTGTAAGCGCCGGGAGAATAGAATGCGAGGGGGTCGGTGCTCAGGGGATAGCCGCTGGCTAAGATGCTGGGAACCGCCGGGTCGCTGATCGCCGTGACGTCGGTTCCCGAAAACACAGGCACGGTGATCGTATGCACAATGATCCTGGGCGCGGGCGGCAAGGCGGCCTGCCCAGGCCGCTGCTGGGCAGGCACAGGCGGCACAGTTTCCTTGCCCTTGTCACGAACAGCGCTCACCTTTCGCATCACGGCCAGGGGGAAAATATGGGGAGCTGCAAGCACCCCAGCCGTCCCCGCCAGCGCCACCGCCGAGACAAGAATCCAGAATCTTTTCATCCCGCATCCCCCGCACTTCCAAAATGCCATCACGAATGATAACGCAGCTTGCACCATCCAGGTTACGCCATGTGGTTCCTGCCGTCCATGGAAGACGATGCCAAGCTGTCCCTCCACATTATTTGTACCGACAAATATTTTCTAATAGGCTCTTGGACTTGTATAGCAGTGCATGAAAAGCGCCGCCCGCATAGTTGTGGCCGGGACGCGGCACACTACAGAGCAAATTACTGGCCAGAAATGAAAGAAGGGATGACATTATGGCTGACGCTCCAACACCTGTCATGTTTGCGGTGGTGACCACCAACCGCAAGGCTATTGGCGGGGGCATGGCCCCCATCTTCTATGCAGAGGATGTTCAGGAACGGGATGAAATCGCCAAATGGCTGTCACGCATCACCAACTGCATCGTGCATGACCTCCACGACGGCTCTCTGGCGCTCACAGTAAACCTGCCTGCGGGCCACTCACACTCCAGCCAAGGCTGAGGGCCCCGCCCTCAGCCTTTTTTCCGGGGATTCAGCGACTGCACATACAGCACCAGACTCCGAATTTCAGTCGGGTTCATCACTTGGCTCCAACCGGGCATCATGCCCTTTCCCTGCACGATAATCTGGTGGAGCGCGGCCTGGGATGACGGTCCCAGACTGTCCAGAGGCGGGGCACTCTCCCCGTCCGGCAGAGGCCAAAATCCCTCTCCATTCCCCCGCGGCCCATGGCATGATTCGCACGCCCGCACATACAAGCGGGCACCCAAGGCTGCCGATGGTTGCACGCTGGGCGGTGTGCGGGGAGCCTCGGAATGCGGGCGCTTGAAAAATCGAAAGGGATGGGTAAATGCCGCTTGGGCGTGCGGGCCCAAAAACCCCCAGGTCACTGCCGCCACACCCACCGCCCACAACAACTTTCTCATAACGCCGCCTCTTCCTGCTTCTCATGCGACAGCAGCAGGTTGGATACCGCCATCTGCCCGGAAGACGCCACATCAATCACCCGCAGTCCCAGTCCCATGTCGGGATCGGATGCACTTTGCGGCCATTTTTCCAGCCTGGCCAGCGCGTCCGGCTCAGGGAGCGGCCAGGCCGTTGACAGGCCGGCTGACTGGCTGACAGACGGCCCACGCTGGCCCGCCAGCTGGTGAACGTGGCCAAACAGCACCGTGAGGCGCCGGAAACCGGAAAACAGCGCCAGCACCTCTTTGGCATCATAGGTGTACCAGTTCCAGGGCACAAAGAGGTCGTACAGGGGCGCGTGAGTCAGCAGCACTGTGGGGGCTAGTGGGTCCGCCCGGGCTATTTCCCGGCCGATCCACTGCCTTTGGGCATCTCCCACAAAAAATCCGCGGGAGACATTGTCCAGCGCGAAGAACTGCACCCCTGCGCGCTCGAAGCGGTAATGCAAAGGCCCCACCGCCTTCTGATACAGCTGGCCTCGGTCCATCAGCGCATCATGTTCTCCCGGCACGGGATACACAGGCAGGTGCAAGGTATCCATCTGCTCGCGAAACGTCCTGAAGCGCTTAAGACGCGCCGCCCCGCTTTCGGCGGCCTGGGTCAGATCTCCCGTCACGACCACGAACTCGGGTGCCGGGTCCAAGCCCCGGATAACGTTCAGAGCGCGTCGCAAAGTGCCGGGAATGTCCCGGTTGGCCTCCCCCTGATACCCGATGTGCGTGTCCGACAGCTGTACAAAGCGCAACGGTCGCACCTGCGGTCCACTCTGGGCAAAAGCGCGCCTTGAAACCATCCCCCACCCCGCCGCCAGCGCGGATGCCGTGGCGGCTTGACGCAGCAGTTCGCGCCGCGACATCTGCAGACACACTCCCGGAGTTTCAGTTCTGATTCCTTCCATTTTCGGCCTTCCTGCCTTTCCTGCCGTGCTTACCCTCCCCCTCACTGTTCCCAGGCAAAAAGAGGGCTATGCACGGCAGGCGCCTGGGGAAGTTCCCCCGGACCTGCTGTGAGCCCTATCTCCCATTTTCAGATAGACCCGCTGCCGTCAGGCGCGGAAGACTGGCGGGGAGCCGCCCTGAGAACCGTCGCGGTAGAAAATGGCGGATTCCGCCGCAATCAGGGCGATGACAAACGCATACAGCACCAAGGCAAAAAACTCTCCGATAATCGGCACCAGGCTGAACAGCCCGAAGAACAGGGTCGCGACAATCACCAGCAGCGCATTAAGCAGCATGAGGCGGATGCTGTCCCCCAGGTGCCGCGCGACCCAGACCACCGCCCCTCCGAACCCTGCAAGCACCCTCTCCTTGCCAAAATAGATCGCTCCCAGCCAGTACAGCACTACGGACATCCAGAAAAAAATGATCACCAGTGTGATAATGGTGGCGATGACGTTTCCCACCAGCCCCAAAATTCCGCCATTGTGGGTGAGGGCCGAAAAGAGAATGTTCACCAGCAGCATAATCGCGACAGCTACGCCCGACCCGACAAGAACGCCTACGACAGCCCCAAGGCTCTCCCAAAAGTTGCGGATGCCGTAGCGGAAAAACGTGAATAGCCCGGACAGCGTTTCCTGAGCCTTCAGTCCATCAGAGATGCCGCCGTACAGGGCTCCGACCACAAACGGAAAAATAATGAGAAACATGGTGAGGTAGACCAAAATCAGTTTGGGCAGCAACCCATGCGGGAGGGGAGGGAAGTGGGACAGTGATCCAATCTTCGCCGGATTCAATGCCCTGAGCCATGTTTCAAATCCACTGCCCAGTCCTTTCAACACCAGCAACTGAAATAAAAAAATAATGAACAGATACCAGAAAGCCATCACCAGGCTTCCGGGCTTCCGCCAGATTTGCTGCCATGCCTGTCGTAGAATATTCGTGGCTGACAAGACGTTCCCTCTTCCTGTGTTTAAGTAACGGCGGTCGCTTGTGCCGTCTTCAGACTTCCCCTGCGGCTCCGTACGAAGTCCATTCAGCTTTCGTCAAGTCTTGTAATCTATGCGCGCTCTGCGATAATGAATGCGCAGCACCAGACGGATGAAGAAAGGTCAATGGAATGCCCACGATCCTCATTATCGACGATGAAGCTGGAATACGCTATATCGGCCGCATGGTTTTCAGCCAGCGCCAGTGGACTGTGATTGAGGCGGAAAATGGCGAACAGGGACTGCAAATGCTTGCGGAGCATCACCCCGACATCATTTTGCTGGATTACCGCCTACCGGACATGCTCGGCAGCGACTGGCTCTGCGCCGCGAAAAAAATTTCTCAAAGCCCTGTGGTCCTCGTCTCCGCGTCCTCCGAGCTGGCCACATTATCCCATCATCCTGGAGTCGCCGCTGCGCTGGCCAAACCATTCCGGCTCGAAAAACTCTGGCAGACGGTTCAAGGCGTGCTGCCAACTCCTGCCAAGGGCAGCGTTACCGTGAACACCGACCCGCCTCCCGGACGGGGTCGGTAAGAGACGTCTCCCCCCATCTTGGCGACAAACATCCCCGTGAGGTACAGTCCCAGTCCCATCCCACCGGTCGCCGGGCGGTGTGCGGGATCGGGAACGCGGGCAAAAATGTCCTGGCGCAGCTTGTGGCCGATGCCCGGTCCCCGGTCCATCACCCGCAGGGCGACCGTATCCTTGACCGCTTCCACTTCCACGTCCACGGCTTCCGTCCCTGGGCTGAACCGGCCAGCGTTTCCCAAAAGCGCTTGCATGACTGTCAGCAGCATCTCGTAATTGAGATGCGCGCGCAATGTTTCAGGGCCCCGGTAGCGCCATATCCTCTCGGGCCACATGCGCTGCGCAATATCGACTTCCGAGCGCGCCATGGCCGCAAAATCCAGAGCCTCCCCGTCTTCAAGACTGGGGTCGCGGGCCGCTTCAGCCGCCCCCCAAATTTCTCGGATCGTGCGTCCCAACCGCATGGATTCCCGCCAGATAATGAGGGCGGCCTCCGACACTTCGGGAACGTCCGCCCCGGGCAGGACCTGCAGCAGCTCCGAAACACCTTGGATGATGGTGACGGGGGTGCGGAACTCATGCGATGCCAGGGACAGGAACGATTCATGGTGGCGCTCCGCCATCACCTGCACCGTGACGTCGGTAAAGACGGCCACCCGGCCCTGATAGTGGCCGTTGGCATAGGCTGGCCGGGAAGCCCAGCGCAGATAGCGGGTGGGAATCCCCTTCAGTTCCAGCACCTGATCCACCCATTCTTCCCGGTTCGCGGCAATCCGGCTCACAATTTGCTCAAATTTCTCGGGGTCTTGAAACATCTTGCGCATGGCCTTCACCGCCACCGCCAACTCCTGATGGAGCAGGACGCGTGCCATTCCGAACAGCTCGGCAAACTGCTGATTGAAATATTCGACACGGCCCTCAAAAACATGGACAGCCGCCGCCCCGGTCATCCCCGTCACGGCGCGGCTTACGACTTCGCTTTGGGTTTTGCTCTCCCACAAGTTCATCCACTGCCATCCCAGGCTGAGCGTCCTCGCCACATTCTCCCAGCGCGGTCCAAAAGCGCGGTCCTGCACCGGGGGGTCGCGCCACATGA
Source organism: Sulfobacillus sp. (assembly GCA_027344105.1). GTDB lineage: Bacteria > Bacillota > Sulfobacillia > Sulfobacillales > Sulfobacillaceae > Sulfobacillus. The sequence continues at coordinate 12,047 of DAHWJO010000033.1, read as the reverse complement.
CCGTCAGCACCCCCATGACCGCCACGCCGGGCCCAAACAGTGGGAGACTGGCCGTTGTCCGGATTCCCGAAACGCGGGACCACGCCCGGAAAGCCAGCGAAGGGTGGGCGCACAAGTCTTCCACTATGAGCGGCTCGCCCGATTCCCGCACGGTATCCAAGTGCCGGAAGGAACCGCGGGCCGCAAACAAACGTTGGTGAGCCTGGGGATCCAGCCCGGTGGATGCCGCCAAAGTCCAGCGGCCCCAAGGCGCGGACAGCCACAGCGAGAGCGCTGGCACCCCATAAGACGCTGCCACCTGCTCCAATATCCACTGTGCGCCTTGTTCTTTCATATGCATATTCTCTGGCTGGCTCTCCAGATATCTCTGGAACTCAGCCATAAAATTAAAAGCGTCATCGGCAAGCGATGCGCGGGAACGGAACGGCTCCATAAATCCTTGTCCCCAAATCCGGCAGTGGCACCCCATGCTCTGGGCGGGCCGCCACCATCACGTGCCCTCCTCTGATTGGGGATTCTCTCCTTTGCCAGCAATTTTCTTCTACAGAAGAGTGTTGACCTCCGGTTCAGGCCTCCTGCGCAGGCAGCGTGATGACAAACTCGGTGCCCGGGCTGAGATCTTTCACGAGGATCACACCGTGGTGGCTGTCAATGACGCGCTTGCAGAAGGCCAGACCCAAGCCATGTCCCTCCATTTTAGAAGTATAATACGGCCGGAACAAAAAAGGGCGGATATCACTGCGAATTCCCGCACCGTCATCGGAGACATCAATCACTACCGCATAGTCTCTACTGGTAATATGGATCCCAATAGTTCCCTGTTCCCCAATGGCATCCGCGGCGTTATGCACCAAATTGCGCAGGACCTGCCGCAGTTGGCGCTTGTCCCCGCGGTAGGGCGCAGACTCTCCCGTCACCTGCACCGTGATTTCATGCCGGGCCAGAACAGTTTGATATTCGTCTGCCACCTCGCGCGCCAGCAGTGCCATGTCAAACTCCTCATGAGGGTAGCCCGACACGAATCCCGCCATCAAATCTTCCAGGCCGTCCGCGATGCGCTGCACCAAGTCGTCCATCTTGGCGACAAGCGGGCTGGAATTTTCGGACGTGAGTATCTCCATGTACCCCGCCAGCACTGCCAGCGGATTTCTGAGTTCGTGAATGCCCGTCGCCGCCATCACGCTGGCCGAATGAAATTTTACACGCTGGGCAAAATTCGCGCCGAGCAGGTCCACCCACAGGGGAGGGACCGGCTCGCCAAATCCCATCGTCACGAGACCCACTTCTGTCGCAACATAGTACCGGGACAGCATCTGCCCGTCCGTGCCGTATTCACAGTCTTCCCAATGCAGAAATTCCAGGCCGGTGTTCAGCCGGCGGCACTCGTTCCAAAAGCCAACAATCGCGTCTTCCATGACATCACCCTCATTCCGCCGTCTCCCGCACCTCTTGACGCTAGAGATGGGGGAGAGATAATGGCATCAATGACATTATTGGCGCCGGCGAGGAGCATCGCCATGACTCCTGTGGATTTATTTGCGGTACAGCCCTATATGACTTTAAACGACTACTCCAACGCCGCTTCATTTTACCATAAATTGGATCTCCTGATGGCGACGGTCGATAAAAAGATCCGGCCCGCAGTCTCTGCTCTGGTTGTTTTTCCCGAGGATCTGGCGACATTTCTTGTCCTGGCGGACAACATGGATGCCATTCGGGGAGCGGACACGATGGACGAAGCTTTTACCAGAATTGGGCGACGCCTGGCTGTCCCGCTGCTGGCCACCATGGCGCGCTACCGCACAGCATCGCTGCGGCGGGCCTTTTTCCTGCTGGCTGCCCCCAAAGTCTGGCGCATATGGCATAGCACCATGACACGGCTGGCCCGACAGCATCACGTGTATATCGTCGCCGGCAGCGCTCTTTTGCCCGAGGACCTCTTTGAATTCCAGACAGCCGCAATGCGTCCCCGTTCCCATAAGGTGTACAACACGAGCTTCACTGTGAATCCGGCTGGGCAAGTCGTGCATGTCACGCGCAAGGTTAATCTCGTTCCGACTCAGGAAGATGTGCTGGATTTAAGTCCCGGCAGCCTGGACGCTTCTCTTGGATCTTTCGACATCGCCGGCATTCGCTGCGCCACGGCTATCTGCTACGATGGGTTTCGGGTGCCCCACACCCCTGATGAACCGCATTTTGTGCCGCTCCTGCCTCTGCTCGATGCCCAAGGAGTGCAAATTGTGGCCCAGCCGTCCGCCAATCCCTGGCACTGGAATGAGCCCTTCCCGTTTCAGCCCGGGATTCTGCGCCGCGACCAGTGGCTGCAGGAAGGAGCATTCAGCCTGCTGGATACATTTCGCCACATCTCCGCGGTGGTGAATCCGCAGCTGCTCTTGGCCGCGCTGGATATTCATTTTGACGGCCCGAGCACCATTTACGGCCGCTCGGGGGACCAAGCGGCGATTCTCGCCCAAAGTGCCTTCCACGCGGCCGGGCCTGAGTCTGAAGATGTTGTCCATCTGCCCTGGTCCTGAGGAGTTGCCAAATATTGTTATTTAAGGTAAACTTGCCCTATCTGCAAGGGAGGGATACCGGATGTCTATACCCCGCATTGCCGTTTGCCAGCTGGCCTACCAGCGGGATCTGGACAAGGCACTGGCCCGCGCCGTCGAATCCATACGCCAGGCGGCCAGCCGCGGTGCGGATATTGCCGTCTTTCCCGAATGGTTTTTGGGCCTCAATCCCGTGGAGGTGATCCCCAACCGCTTTACACAGGCCCTGAGTCACGCGGCCAGCGAGCTGGGCCTTATCGTGGTGACGGGGTCAGTGCGTGTGCTGGACGGAGCCACGATTAAAAAACAACAGCGCGGCCTCGTCGTCGAAAGGGATGGCACCATCGTCGGCACCCAGGCGAAAGTCAATTTCCAGCCGACCGAGAGGCCATGGTTTGAGCCGGGATCAGGCATCACAGCTATTCACACCCGCTGGGGAAGAATTGTCATTCTGTTGGGGCTCGATGCTTTCGATGAGGGACTCTGGCAAGAAGCGCGGAACTTGCAGCCAGAATTGGTGGTGATGGCCGCGAGCCCCCGCAGCATCGCGGAGCGCAACAAGATGCAGGAGGTGGCGGTCAGCCACAGTCTGGAAATCGGGGCCACAGTGGTCGTAGCCCCCCTAATCGGGCGTTTTTCCGGTCAAAACTATCTCGGGGGCGCACTGATCGCCCACCAGGGGAGGCTTCTGAGCATGGCAGGAGAAGAACCCGTTTTGCTCATGGCGGACGACCCTCAAGCTCCCCTAATCCAGCTGGGCGTGACCGATGTCTCCTGTTACGTGCCGGCAAGCCCACCCCCTGCGCGCATGGTCACCCACGCCCGGAAGGCTATTGAACCGGAAGCTGAGAAAAAAGTGCTGTGCGACTGGGGCGCACTTTTAGCCGATGACTTGCTCGAAGCCGGCCAGCAACTGCTGGCTATGGCCCAGGACAATCCCCGCTGGCTCGCCCTGGCCCCAGCCCGGGCGCACAGGTCGGATGCATTGGCAGAACTCCTCGAAAGAGGCGCGGGCGGGTGCTATCTTTATCCCGCTCTTGACGGGCTGATGCCCTATGACCAGTCGGTGATGGACCTGGCGGGCGTTATCGCCCGCTCCCGCCGCCCCCTCGTCATTCACACGGGTCCGGGTCCCATGCCCTTGCGCTATGAATCGCCCCTCTTCTGGGATGAATTTCTCTCCGCAGTTCCTCAAAGCCCAGTCATTATGGTGCATTCGGGAATCGTCCCGCCTTTCTGGGACGAGGTGCTCATGCTGGCACGCAGACACCCACGGTGCTATCTGGAAACCTCTCTGGTGCCCCTAGACCTTCTTCAGGACGCCGTGCGCCAAATCGGCGCATCCCGGCTGGTATTCGGCAGCGGCGGGGCTGAAAGCCGCTTTATGGAGGAGTGGCAGAAGTTGGAGTCCCTCAAACCGCTCTTGTCGGCAGCAGAGTGGACCGATATTTCCGGGCAAACCGCCCGCAGCCTTTTCTTCGACGCGCAGGACAGCCGCAAGAATGGAAAGTTCAGCGTGATCCGGCGCCCGGGCTAGCGGCTGGGCTGCCTTTTTTGCAAGTTGTCCACCGGGTTATGCACATTTGTCCACAGCGCCTGTGGACAGCCGCATTGGGCAACCGCCTCCATTTTGTTATAATAAGGCGACAGGAGGCAAAAGAATGAACGACCCGGCTCTGGAAAAAGTTCCGGTGGTAGACCTAAAAGGACGCGTGCTGACGCCCTGTTCCATCGCGAAAGCCGAGCAAAACCTCCATGATGGCCTGGCACGACTAGTTGATGGCGTGCTCCACCTGAACTACCTGCCCCTCGCCTACCGGAAGGTTTACCGCATGGTGCGCCGACGTGACGGATACGTCTGTGCCTGGTGCCACGGCCCCGGCTCAACCCTCGAGCACGTGCTTCCCATTTCCTGGGGAGGGCGCACCACCATGGACAATTGCGTGATTGCCTGCCGCGCCTGCAACCACTCGCGCAACAATGCGCTCCCTTCCCAGTTCCTTGCCTGGACAGGATTCAAGCCAACACACCCAGTAATTTTGCGCATTTTGCATGATGAGCCAGCAGCATTGCGCCGCGCTAAAAAATCCTTGCGCAGCCGGCCCATTCAGTCTTGCGCCAGCAAAGAGGAAGCGCAAATTTGGGTATCTTTCCACCAGGGCGACTTTGACGCATCCCGTCCCCAGCCTCCGGACCAGCCCATCAGCCGATTTCGTCCCGATTCCCGGCCGTTTTTACAGTTTTTCGTGCCGTAATCAACCAGGCTGCCAACTGCCAAGCACAGTTTGCCCCAGGGTTTGCTGGGATTTAGGCACACGAATCCGGATCGCCCGTTTGGCGCCCTTTTCGACCCACACAGCATAGTATGTCACCTGCTGTTTTCTCACCAACTCCCACTCGCGGATATGTGGGGAAACTTTTGTCAGCATCTTTGCCGCGCGCGGCACTTCCTCGCCCACAAATTGCGCCAGAAACCAGATTCCCTCCCGGCTCCGTCCCGGTGCCTTGTAGGCCAGGCCGTGGTCCGCTTTATGCCATGTGGGGGGAATGGTCAGGCTTTCATGGTGTTCATGGATGACGTGCCACTGCCCGCTCTGAGAGCCCATCCAGACACTCCCGACAATGAGAGCCGCAATAGCCGCTGCGCCCGATATCCAAGTGACTGTTTTCATACTGCTATCATAGCACGCAGCACCAAGCGTTGGGGCTTCTTTGGGTCCCGCCGCCCGTCTCCACGGTGCCCTTATGCCCTCTCCACGGTGGACGCACGGCCGTGCCTGTAATCGGAGGAACCAGACTCGGGACTCATGGCCCTACCGGCTTGCCTCTGCGCTTTTTAAACGGCTGCAGGCGCTGCCCACGCCAAAGAGACAGAGGGAGGTCCGCTCCATTTGGGAAACAAGGGCGTCAAACGATATCCTCCAGCATCTATCAGGGATGGCCGGCATATGAATATTAGCGGAACCATACTTTCGCCTGGCGTTCTTCCTGTTTCGCTAAATCACAGAATCAAATCCGTGCTCCCATTCTTAAAAAAATTGTCGCGGCATGTCAAAACTTGAAGGATTTTTTCTCCGCGCATCGAACCCTTAGCCTAAGATTCCGGCCATTGGCCGGAGGGAGAACCTCGGCCCGTAACTTCCGCGTCCTGCGCCGCTGACACATGGGAGAGGGGTTTTCAGGGCGATAGCAAAATATTCTGAGCGCAAATCATTCACTGCAAGAAGGGACTGATAGGAATCATCCGTCAAGCTTGGGCGATTACGCGCCGCACTTTAATGGTTCCGGCCGTTTGGAGCACTGTAATCTGGACAGTCGTTTTCTATCTCGCACTCGTCGTGGCTGCTGCAGCCTTGGGAGCCGGTCCCTTGCTGCCGATGCTGATGCATCCTGGACGCCCGGAACCTCTGCAGGATGCCGGAAGAATTTTGAGCGGGATGCTCGGAATGATGGTGCTGTTCGTTCTGGCGGGACCTTTCTGGATGGCAGGCATCTACGGACTCATCGGCGCCGCAGTCACAGAACAGCCCGTCACCTGGTCGTCATTTTGGGCCCAGGGGGCCCGTGACTATGGCCGCGGTTGGGGAATGCTGCTGTATTCCGCGTTGTTCGGCATTGCCTGGGCGGTGGCCACCTTCATCCTGACCTTATTGATACACCAAGCGGGAGTGTTTCTCGCGATTGTGGGAACAATCTTTATCATACCGTGGATGATTCGCATGATTGGCGGACTGTTTGTTGCCAAGAAGTCATGGGGTACGAGCTTTGCCGACAGTTTTCACGGCGGCGCCTACTGGGGCGTGCTGGGTGGAGTGGTGCTCGTAAGCGTGGTGGCCGCCCTGCTTTTCATGGTGATTGCGCTGATTATCCATTTCAGTGCGGGACTGGGGATAGTACTTTTGATGGCTGCGGAAATTGCCTTGGCCGTTGCTAATGTGGTTTGGATGCTGGCTTTATACCAAGCCGAGCAAACCCTTGCGAGCAGATCCGTCCCTTAAATCAGACGATGGCGCTGCTGTTATCAGATGCGCCGTAAAACTTCGCCGTCCAAGCCGGAGATACAAGGCGCTCACCCTTTGACAATGGGATACGTTGCCGGTGGTCTCCCGCAATCCTGGGAGACGTGAATTGTCCCGCGCCGTCACGACCAGACGTTGACGGGATTAGTCCGAGTAGCCGGAGACCTTCGGGCGAGCGGGTAGAGGCGTTTTTGCGTACAGTCCACGTCAGTCGGTTCGTCGTAAGACTCCCCTTCGTTCAGGAAGGGCAGTGTCAAAGATATCCCGCCGCCGCACAGGATGTCATTATGCCTCAATCCGCGCTCTCATTTAGCTGGGTGCCTGTCCGCGCAGGCGCTCGATGGCATCCCTCGACAGTCCAGTGACCTCGGCTGTCAGGTCAATGTCCAACCCCTTCGCAAGCATCGCTGCGGCAATTGCGACCGCTTTCTTAGCCTCTCCCTCTTCCCGACCTTCCTCCCGACCTTCTTCGTACAATTCTTGCGCAATCTTGGACACTTGTCTCAGCTCCGTTCGCAACCAGATCCGTGGGGTTCCAGAACCCTCGTCCCTGCCGCCAGTCTTGCGAGAGGCGCCGTATGCCATTTACACCTCCAGTTCCTTGTGGGCTCTGGCAACGTGCGCAGTAAGTTAATTAAGTGCCTGTGCGCGCAATCGCTCCACGGCATCCCTCAATAGGCCAGTGACCTCGGCTGTCAGGTCAATGTCCAACCCCCTCGCGAGCATTGCTCTGGCAATGGCGACCGCTTTCTTAGCCTCTCCTTCTTCCCGACCTTCTTCCCGACCTTCTTCGTACAATTCTTGCGCCATCTTGGACACTTGTCTCATCTCCTTTCGCAGCCAGATCCGTGGGGTTCCCGTCCCTGCCGTTAGTCTTGCGAGAGGCGCCGTGTGCCATTTACACCTCCAGTTCCTTGTGGGCTCTGGCAACGTGCGCGGTAAGTTAATTAGCTGCCTGTCCGCGCAACCGCTCCACAGCGTCCCTCGACAGCCCAGTGACTTCGGCTGTCAGAGCAAGGTCCAACCCCTTCGCAAGCATTGCTCTGGCAATGGCGACCGCTTTCTTAGCCTCTCCTTCTTCCCGACCTTCCTCCCGACCTAGCTCCCGACCTTCTTCGTACAATTCTTGCGCCATCTTGGACACTTGTCTCAGCTCCTTTCGCAGCCAGATCCGTGGGGTTCCAGAACCCTCGTCCCTGCCGCCAGTCTTGCGAGAGGCGCCGTGTGCCATTTACACCTCCAGTTCCTTGTGGGTTCTGGCAACGTGCGCGGTAAGTTAATTAGGTGCCTGTCCGCGCAATCGCTCGACGGCATCCCTCGATAGGCCAGTGACCTCGGCTGTCAGACCAATGTCCAACCCCCTCGCGAGCATTGCTCTAGCAATGGCGACCGCTTTCTTGGCCTCTCCTTCTTCCCGACCTTCTTCGTACAATTCTTGCGCAATCTTGGACACTTGTCTCAGCTCCTTTCGCAATCGGTCTCGCTGGGTATCCGCGAGGCCTTTTTCGCCTACAGTTAATAACGCCGCCACCACCAGTTCCCGCTCTCCTTCGTCGGGGACCTGGGGAACCAATGTGAGTAGCCGTTCGAAAGCCTGAACTGGGTCATGCAGCCTCATGTTGACGGCTAGAGCCAACCGGAGACGGTCTTCCGCTTGCCAGTCCCCGTGTCGCAAGTGGCGTGTCACGCTGTCGAGAGCCGCATCCCCATCCAATTGGGACAAAAATACATTTTCTATACGATAGACGGCAGTCCCAATATCAAGCACGTCCGGCGCGTGGGTTACCGCACGGTGATAAAGTACGACAGTACGAACAGATTTCTGGTGATGCCAAGCCAACCGCACGTCGTATGCCAAAAAACGGTGAAGATCATTTTCGCGCGTGCTCTGAAACTCCAAGTGAAAAACCAGACCATCTTGAGTGCTCCATACCATATCCGCATGCAAGGTATTGGCAGGCAATTCCGTGGGAAGCGGTGCTGTCAACTCAACACCCTCCACTCCTAGGGCTTTCAGCGCCCCGCCCGACAGTGACCGACTTAAAGCCTTCATCAGCGTGTCTTGCTTTCCCACGTGCTCACCTCTGTGGCTGTAGTATAACGCAGAAGTTTTCGGCTGCCAATAATGGCTCTTGACACTCCCCACGCCTCAAGGCGGGGGATTCTTGCGAGGAAATGATTTACGTCAGTTTTACTCGCAAAGGGTTTGCCAACAGCCCTCTAGCCACTCGCTCCCGATTGATGAGTCTATGGTTACTTTTATGAAGAATATTCGCCGCTCCATTGACATCGGCGTTCAATGCGAGAGCCCTCGTTTGTACGGTACAATCCGCACTTGAGACATTTTCCGCGAAAAGTCACGGCGTGGGGGTCCGTTCCATACGGGGATCGCATCCCCGTCCAGGAAACTCGCATGGGAGGTGTAGGACTCCTCTTGTTCGACATACGCCAATCCGTAGCGTTCGCACAAGTTTTTTAGTTGGTACGCAGTTGTCCATGGGGAATCTGGACAAAGTTTTGGTTGTTCCGCTTGCCCAGGTGAGCCTGTTGTTTCCAATCAGGATTGTATCCGACGACGATCGTCCCAATCCCACGAGTAAGGCAGTAGTTCACGATGTATCGTGCCGACTTCATCAGGTAATCGTGCACACGATTGTGACGATTTACTGTAATCCGTGCCATTTGCTCTGACCGCGGGAGCTTTTGGTGGTCACAAATCGATTGCAACTTTGCCAACCGCACGTTGTACTGATGGTTGATAGATTTGAGATGTTTTCCGTCGCTGATGAACGACGACCCATCGGTACTGTTTACGCACGTCGCCAAGTTAGCCAAGCCTAGATCAATCGCCTGTGCCTGATCTGGGGACAGATGAGGTTGTGGTTCGTCCTTGGCTTCGTAGACAAATTGTACGGTGAAGAATCGCGCGCGTGCCATGGGGATGATGCGCACTTCTTTAAGAGTCTGGCCCGCCAATCGCGCAGGAAACGGAATTTTGATCCGTTCCAAGTCGGGATGCGACTACTTGAATCCATGCGACATCGGCACGTGCAAGGCGCCGTCTTTGATGACGATCGCATTAGTTGAGAGAATCAACGGGAAGTAGCCGTCTTTCTCCAGATAGCGAGGGGCCCGAACGTCATGGAAGCGATACTCACCGTTCTTCGCTTTCTTGAGTAAGTTAAAGAATGACCGGAAGGAGCGATCGACCACCTTGAGGATTTGCTGACTCACCCCCGCTTGGAGTAACGCGTAATTTTCATTATCCTTCACCGCTTGATAGTTCGATTCGTAGCGCAGGTAACGCCCTTCGGCAAAGAAATATTGACGAATGGAGTACAAACCGACGTTGTAGAGATTTTTCTCGTACCGGCACATTTCCCGCAAGGCTTCGTATTCCTTTTATCGAGTCCCTTGATTTGGTTACGCTGTGTCAGGTACACGCTTGCCACCACCTTTCTATATAAGTGGTTTATAGCAAGTAGATCAGCATGTAAATATCTAAAGAGAAAGAATTCGCCTCACGGCGAGCGCCTGATATCCTCCGAGCTGAAGCTAGGGGTTTTACGGCGCATTTGATAAACCGCTGCGCCCGTACTCTCGGCAGGATTGCGGATAGTCACAGTCATTGGTGGCATGGGACGATTCATCCCGACCTGCTTGTTTCCGCGTTCTTAAACTGGCAATTATTTTCTGGATCTTGTCAGAGCTTATGAATATGGAAAGAGGCCCAAGGGGCTGGCCGCATTTGACTGGATCTCTCCGGGTGGGTTGGGTTTGTTGCATGCTGGTATACTGACAAATATCAAACTGGGAGGCATATGGCCATGAACCATCCCATCACGATATGGGGCGTGGGATTAAGCACAGCAATTCTCTTCTTATCCGGATGCGGGTTGCAATCTCACCCGCTGTCTGCAGTTCCCTCTTATTTTCCCCGGAAGTCCGTCCGGATAGCATCTCGCGGACTCTCCGCGTGGCAGATTCGGGTATCCCCAAATCTCTCCTATACCGCCTATTACTCAGGGAGGGGCCCGGTAGGCAATCCTGTGGTATCCCTATATACGAAACCCTTCGGCAGCGAGCAGTGGAATTTCAACTTTTCCGTCTCGTCCAGCGGTTCCGGCCAGACAGGCTTCACATCCAACAGCGGCAACGCTGCATTTACCGGGTTTGCCGAAATAGTGGTCACATGGACTGACGGAATTCACTCCCGGCACGGGGACGCCGTCTACCGGATCAGCGATGTGAAGCCCCAAATCTGATGCGCCTAACCTGCCGTGCATAGGCGCTTCCTCAGACGAACGGCACATGCAGATCTCGAGCCCCGAACCTTGGGATTTCCGCCCGCCCGGATAGCACGGCCGAGTGGAAATCCCAAGGTTCGTTGGCGAAGGACCAGGCATCCACACCAAAATTGGTCTTCTCAGACTGTGCTGGTCACTGCCGTCTGCCGTAGTCATCATCGCCAGCGCCGCCACTAGCCTAGGCAGCCGAACCAAACCGAATCGTAGCCGGAACCGTTGGGCCAGTGCAAATGCTGGCGACTACACAAAAACTGCCACAGTGGCTCATTGGTTGGGAACGCGGCACGCGCGAGTCAAGTTGGACCCGCGGATTACTGTCACCGCAATTACGTGACACAATGCGCCCGACCTCTAACCGGCTCTCTTGAACCTCGTAATGTCACGTCAGCAAGACGGCCCCTGTCGGCGGGAGCCTGCTGGGGATATTTGTGATGGCTCGGCCCCCGTACTGTTGCTGACTTTCTGGAGCAGCTTCAGCATCTGCTGCTGGTCGGATGCTGACAGCGCTTTCAGATGCTGCTCCCAAATCGCGCGCCGGGTGGCACGCACCTGGTCAACCATCATCTGCCCCTCCAGCGTGACCGTTAGTAGGTGGCGGCGGTGGTCGGCCGGATCATTTTCCTGTCCAACATATCTTAGGTCCTTTAGGCGTTTGAGAACAGACGAAGTTGCCGGACGCCCGACCCCCATCTTCTCCGCGAGAGCCGACGCGCTAATGGGGCTATGGCGGTAGACAATCACCAGGGCGCGAATTTCTGCGCCATTCAAGGGAGCATTCTCGGCCTTCGCCCGCCACCTCCAGCCCAGCCGGACAAAGCGCTCCACTTCCATGACCAGTTCCTCCAGCACATCCTGATCGGCCAAAATGGTTCCCCCTGTTTCCCCTGGACATTTCTGCGGAATTTCATGCCTCCTAATTATGCCATAGCGGCAGGCCATTTTTACCGCTGCTCCACTGCTGGCGCCTACCTCAGGACACATCTTGCAACGCAGGGAGCCAGCAATCTGCCCGCTGGCTCCAAAAACAATGGGGTTTAATAGAAATAGCTTCGATCTGCAGAAAAATCATTCCGCGCTCCCTCACCGGATAATGGGCGCTGCGCCAAACACCGACAGCCACCATACAGGGGCCGGCGGCAAGCAGGCCGATCCGCTTGAGGTGGCGCACA
>DAHWJO010000339.1:0-969 GCA_027344105.1 Sulfobacillus sp. | reverse complement strand
AGACTTTCGTGGAATCCCCTCGGTTTACCGGTGCCTGTTACCGTGCCGCCAACTGGATCGATGTCGGCGGGACCAAGGGCTTTGCCCGGCGTCCCGGTGGTGGCTACGTCTACCACGGCCAGCCCAAACGGCTCTTGCTTTACCCCCTTCAACCACAGGCGCGTGCCTGGCTGGCCCAGCCGCAGCCGCAATCCGAATGGACCCAAACGCCTATGCAAACCGTCACCTTGAGCGACGCGCAAATGGAAGGCTTGCGCCAAATCTTCTTCCGCCTTCCCGATACCCGTAAGGCCCGGGGCAAGCAACATCCCCTTCCGGCCATCCTGACCGTGGCTGTGGCCGCCGTCCTCACGCAGGCGCAAAGCTATGCCGCGATGGCCGAGTGGGCCGGCCGACTGACCCAGGCGCAACTGAAGCGCATTCGCGCCCGATTCAATCCCAGGACGCAACGCTATGTGGCGCCGTCCGAACCGACCCTCCGTCGCGTCCTGCAAAGGGCCAACGTTGCGTATTCCGGCGGCATCCGGCCACTGATTCCACGATGATCCGGCCACCGATTCCATGAACATCCGGCCATCCATTCCACGGGCATCCGGCCACTGATTCCACGGCCATGCGGCCACCCCTGGGGCAGGGGCGACGTTGGGTAGTTTTGTTCATCATGACCTCTTTTGCGGAGCAAGGAGGTTTTTTGTGGAGCGACTATCCATGCGCAAGATTCGTGAAGTATTACGATTGAAGTACGAGGCGGGACTATCCGCCAGGGTGATCGCCCGCAGCGTCAATGCCGGCAGGACAACGGTGCAGGAATACCTTCAGCGTTTTGCGGCGAGCGGTCTTTCCTGGCCCACGGACCTGGATGATGCGGCTTTGGAAAGCCGATTGTTCCCTCCGCCACCACCGGCTGGCATGGCGCGACCAGAACCGGACTGGACGGTTGTCCAACACGAGCTGCGGCGCAAGGGGGTC
>DAHWJO010000338.1:495-974 GCA_027344105.1 Sulfobacillus sp. | reverse complement strand
CAACGTCAGTACCCGATCCCCTGGCAGAGGTTTGCCCGACGTGGCCGCTGATGCGAATCCGTACTCTGGATATCAGGTGACCGTAGATGGTGAGACTTTCCCGGTAGGTGGTACCAGCGCTGTAGCGCCATTATGGGCAGGTTTTTTTGCGCTGGCGAATAGTGCTCGCGGCAGCGCGCTTGGATATGTAAACCAGATTTTATATAGCCAGAAAGATGGTTTTCGTGAGATTTTACATGGGAATAACATTCCCGCAAAGTCCAATTTGGGTTATCAGGCTGGCCCAGGTTGGAACGCCTGCTGTGGGCTTGGGGTCATGATTGGCCCAAAACTGTTTCAAATTTTGATAAAATGAGCTTAAAAGATGGAATGTTCTATATAAAACCTGAATAACGGTGGTGATTCCAATTTTTTGGAACTGGAGGAGTCGATACCCGATCACACGACCTTGTGGCTATTCCGTGCATCACTGGCCCAGG
>DAHWJO010000338.1:0-485 GCA_027344105.1 Sulfobacillus sp. | reverse complement strand
CAAACTGACGGAGCGACTGGTCACGGCCTTCCATGCTTTGCTGCGGGAAGCCGGCTACGCCGCACGGGCCGGGCAAATCAAAATCATCGGCGCGAGTTTTGTGACGGTTCCCCGGCAACGCATGCGTCGGAAGGAGCGAAAGAGTGACGGGGGAGAATCTATCCACCGCAAACGACGAAAAATTTTATTACTCGAAGTGCCCGGATTGTAATCTGGGCCAATCCAAGGAGTATCATTCATGACCCATTCAACGGATTACGTGCCCCCAAAGGTTTGGGCCTGGAACAAGGCCGAAACAGGGAATGCAGTCACTCTTCTCAATCGTCCTGTTTCAGGACCAACCCACGATAAAGAACTCCCCGTCGGGCATCACCCACTCCAACTTTACTCTCTGGCGACGCCAAATGGCCAAAAAGTGACTATTCTGCTGGAAGAGTTGTTGGCACAGGGCCATGTCGGTGCAGAATACGATGCGTGGCTTATCA
>DAHWJO010000337.1:693-992 GCA_027344105.1 Sulfobacillus sp. | reverse complement strand
CCTGCACCAAATGCTGAGAGATCATGTCAGTCCACCGGGCAGTCCGGAAGCGCTACAATTAGCTCAAGAGTTGCTGGAGACCAATGCGCAGCTGATGGATGCGTTACACCGCTTTCTGGGAAACTCCCATGTTCGGTAGGTTGGTGCTCTCCACCAGACGCCAGAGGAAGAGTCCTGCGCGGGACTCTCATGGGATGTACGCAAGAAGAATCCGTCTGTGAAAATCCATTCCCTGCCAGGAGCGCGCATCACCCCTTTTCAGAGGTTCCTCGACGTTTTAAGTGGGTAGCCTGAGATCC
>DAHWJO010000337.1:0-683 GCA_027344105.1 Sulfobacillus sp. | reverse complement strand
ACTTACCCAAGATCAGATAAGCCATGTTGATAAAGTTCTTGTGGGTACGATAACCCCGGGCTGTCGCCTTGGCAGATTGGACCTCTCTCTTCCTCAGATAACGAAAGACGTAACAACAGTGATGGACGCGACACCCCAAAAGCTGACCCATCGTGACCACCTGGGGATAAAATGGCGGTGACCAGAATGTACGCTTTTCGGGGGTGCCCACGATCAGCGGAATCCCTGCCCACGATCGCCGGAATGCGCAATTTTACGTGCTGCCCACCAATTTCTGAATGACTGCAAACGCTGCACTGCCGCCGTTGAGCCTACTGGTTGTCGACAGCAGACTGCTTGTGGAAATTCATTTCCGCAAGTCCTTTTAGACCCTGCCTCGCAACAACGCCCCTGCCTTTCTCCTTGCCTTCAGTGCTGCGTAAATCTGGCCATAGGACTCGCACTTATGAAGTAATTTACTAGCAGTCGGACCAGGCGAGCCATGCCCCCACCACCAGCACGACCAACATAAGTCTCGCGTAGCCAACGCGAGATATAGGGATTGTGCCGAGGCGATCGCAGAGAGAAGCCGGTCGCCCACGATCTCCGTGGAATACCGCTCCTGACCGTCCTTATCGGTCCATTTTCTGGTGCGGATACGCCCCTCGATGTACGCCTGGCTCCCTTTGCGAAGATATTCGCCA
>DAHWJO010000336.1:0-992 GCA_027344105.1 Sulfobacillus sp. | reverse complement strand
CAACACTAAAGCCAGCGCCCGTCTGGGCATATCGCCCTGGATAACCTCCAACGTACGGATGTTTATGAGCACCTCATATTCCCCGTACAGGGCATGAAAGTGTGGCGGTGCATGATCCTGCCAGAACATCTGAATCAAGACACCGTAAAACATGCTAATGGTAGGCATGCGAAAAATCCATCATGGCCACAGTCGATTGCACATCATCGCGGCTTTTTGATCATCAAGCCATCTGTGACAAAGCATAAGGCAGATCCATCACTCCGGCAATATGATGTACGATATGAATTCCCGCGCAGAAGCCACCGTAAAGGCCTCAAATTTGCCCTACAGCGCACGCAAAGGACGCTGGCAAAAACCACCTCAATGCATCAAAACAGATTCTGGGGCATTTCTCGACGCCCTTGCTCCGTTGAATAACAATAAAGGGGGAGCCGATGCCGCAGGCATGGGGGGACGTAGTCCCCGAAGGGGGTCGATCCGGCGAGCCGAAGGCTCGGACAGGCTGGAGAACTGATAGTATCTATCCAGCAGCGGCCCCGGACGATTTTTGAAGGCGAGCGCATGGAACTTGGGAAGTCGGGGTTGTTTCTCCAGGCCGACAGGGCGCAGCGGACCGAAAAACCAGGCATGCGTATTGTTTGGCAAATGGTGTCTTTCGAACTTCAAGATAGAAAAGAAACGCCTTTCCCCCCAGGCATACGAGAAGTTCGTGGCCATGCAGTTGGAAAAATCCAGGGCGAAGCTCGATCAGGAACTGGGGATCAAGGTGGACATGCTCGCCTGGCCCTTCGGGATCTATGATGAGGATCTGATCAAGAGCGCCGCGACGGCGGGATATATCGCCGCCTTCACCATGGTAAGGGCGCCTGCCGGGCCATCGGATAACGTGATGGCCCTCCCGCGCTATCTGGTCACGGACCAGGATACGGGCAAGGCATTGGGAAGACTGTTGACCACGGACTCCAGATAAACGAGGTGAGTTGTGAAGG
>DAHWJO010000335.1:0-998 GCA_027344105.1 Sulfobacillus sp. | reverse complement strand
ATAGAAATATGCGGCGCAATTATAAGACGTAATATTCAGTATTAATAGCCAAAGGAACGAACTTCTGGCATGAGGTAGTAGTCCGAGACCGGGAAAGCCGGTTACATGGCGAAGGGAGGCAGTTTACGTGACATGCTGGGCAAATTACCTGACCGAGAGAGGTGAAGACCTTTGATAATCAGCGAAATGCAAAGCAAGTTAGCGACATGGTCCACCGAGAATCCCACCCGACGGTTTCACCGTCTGCTCCGACTGATAGCCGACCCGACCTGGCTCGCGGAAGCGGCTCGCATCACGCTGGCATCCCGGGGCGCTCATACGCCCGGCATTGATGGCGTCCGCAAACGCCAACTGGAGGCGCACTTGCCCGAGGAACTGGCACGGATTCGCCAGGAACTCTTGGCGGGCACGTATCAACCCCAACCAGCCCGCCGGGTGTACATTCCCAAGAAAAACGGGAAACGACGTCCTCTCGGGATTCCCACGTTACACGACCGCCTCGTCGAACGCGCCATGCTCATGGCCATAGAACCGATTTGGGAGAGCGATTTTCACCCCGCGTCCTATGGGTTTCGGCCAGAACGCAGTGTCCACCATGCGATTCGCGCCGTCAGACTCCAACTACTGGGGGATGACGCGCGGGGCGCCACCGCGGGACGTTGGGTCATTGAAGGCGACCTCGCGAGTTACTTTGACACCGTCCATCATCGGCTCCTGCTCAAAGCGGTCCGGCGCCGCGTGGTAGACCGCCGCTTTCTGGCACTCCTCTGGCGCTTCATCAAGGCCGGACATGTGGAGCATAATCTGTTCCGTGCGGCCCATGAAGGAGTGCCGCAGGGCGGGGTTATTTCGCCGATTCTCTCGAACATCATGTTGAACGAGTTCGACCAGTGGATGCACAGCCAATACCTCAGCCCCAAGGTCCGCAAGGACCGTTGGGCATGGAATGACGGCATACGCCGGCAGCGGCCGATTGCGGTACAAGAACGCCGCGAGTG
>DAHWJO010000334.1:0-1004 GCA_027344105.1 Sulfobacillus sp. | reverse complement strand
TCTACGATGGCGCTGACATATTCGCTGATGAGACTTTCATGGGTCAGCAGAACCCCTTTAGGGCGCGACTCTGTGCCGGACGTATAAAGAATCTGGGCGACATCCTGTGAGCCGGCGTATTCCTCCTCTTCGTTGTCTGCGGGCATGGAAGTGTCTGGGGCAAAATGGATGCTGCGCCACTCTCCCATATCTGAGGCACAGTCCATGAGCAGCGTCAGGCGCGGCGCTGGGTCCCCTTTAGGATCTGCGAGCACCTGCAGAGCCTCGCTGACTGTCCCGAGAAATTCCGGGGTGCAGACAACGGCGCGGACGGTGGCGTGATCGAGAATATAGGCGGTTTCACCTGCTGACAGCATGAAGTTGACGGGGACCAGCACAAGCCCAAGACGGGCGGCTGCGAAAATGAGGGTGGCGTGGTCCTGGGAATTGCGCCCGTAAACCCCCACGTGGTCTCCGCGGCGCAAGCCGAGAGAATGCAGGCGGCGTGCCACTGCGAGCACTTCCGCTTCCCATTCCCGGTAGGTCAGGCGAGATTCTTGATAAATGACGGCCAGTTTGTCAGGGAAGCGGGCGGCGGAGCGGTGCAGCAAATCGTACAGGGTTTGGCGGTGAATCACGTCGGTCAATGAATCCACGTCCTTTCACAATAATGTACGGGGCTGCTATGGAACTTGGGGGAGAAGCCTGGCAACCGCGAGACTCATCAAAATGTTGCGGCAGCTTCGGGAACCGTGTGTCTCTTATTGCACTGACCGGCGAGGCCGGGGAGCAGGGGGGCATTTGTGGCAGCAGCCCCCTGCTGCCACCGGAAGTCAGCTCTCGATCTCGACCGGTTCGACAGGGCTCGCTAGTTCGAAGCCCAGAATGCGGCTATAGAAATACAGCTCGGCTTCTGTGGATCTCTGGATGTTCTTGGCCTGCCGAAACCCGTGCCCCTCCCCTTCAAAAGCGATATAAGCCACGGGGATATGGTTGTCTTTCATCTTTGCGACCATCATTTCCGC
>DAHWJO010000333.1:0-1008 GCA_027344105.1 Sulfobacillus sp. | reverse complement strand
GACGGTGGCGCCGGACACGATGGCCACCAAGGACTGCCAGGCCGGGAATGGCGCCAGGAAGATCAAGCTGACAATGGTGCCCACTACCAACGCGATGCTCGGCACCCCCGTCTTGGGGTCGATTTTGGTCAAGCCCTTCGGCATGTAGCCGTTGCGGCCCAGCGCGTCCAAGACGCGCGTGGTGGAGGCCAGGTAAATGCTGCCGGTGCCCGCCGGCGACAGGAACGCATCCACAAACAGCAGGGCGGACAGCCACGACAGGCCCGCGAAAATCGCCAGCTGCGCGAACGGCGCCCCCGCCACTTTCGCATTCGAGGCAATCGCCGCCCAGCCTTTGCCCAGCAGCGCCGTCGGCATCGCGCCGATGAACACCACCTGCAGCAAGGTATAGAGGATAATGCCAATCACAATCGACACAATCAAGGCCCGGGGCACATCGCGCTGCGGGTTCTTCGCTTCCCCCGCCAAGTCGACCGCCTGCCGGAAGCCCAGGTATGAAAACACAATCCCAGCGGAGGCCACCGCGCCCAGCATTCCCGAGGACTTCATCGGCATAAACCCGCCGATTTTGCTGAAGTTCGCTCCGTGCAGGCCCACAATCAGCAGCACAATCACGGTGAAGGTCGGCATAAAGAACTTCCACATGGTCAAGGGGGTGTTAATCCGCGCAAACATGCGGATTCCGAAATAGTTGACGGTGAAGAAGGCCACAATCAGCACCCCGGCAAAAATCAAGCCGGAGGTCGTCAATGTCGAGTTCACGTATAGTCCCGGGAAAAAGTGGCTCATGTACTGCACGGTCGCTTCGGCTTCCACCGCCGGCACCGAGGCGTACGCGATAATGGCCGCCCAGCCCACAATGAAACTGGTCAGGTGGCCGTGGGAATACTGGGTATAGCGGGCGATGCCCCCCGACTCCGGAATCATGGAGCCGAGTTCGGCGTACACCAAGCCGATGAGCAGGACAATCACCCCGCCAATCACCCAGCTGAAGATGGCCGACGGTCC
>DAHWJO010000332.1:0-1014 GCA_027344105.1 Sulfobacillus sp. | reverse complement strand
TGTATGACGATGTTCTATGTTATCCGTCATGGAGAAACTGAATGGAATGGCCATGGCAACCGCTATTGCGGCCGCACAGATCTGCCTCTCACTACGGTTGGCAAATTACAGGCAGCCCGCCTGGGAGACGCCATGGCAGGCATGCGTTTTGACGCCGCATTGGTGTCTCCGCTGCAGCGCGCGCAGCAGACCGCTTTAGGGATCACCCAGCGTTTGGGGCTTGAAATGCAGACAGATTCCCGGTTAAGCGAAATAGATTTTGGGGACTGGGAAGGATTAACCCAGCAGGAAATTGAACACCATTTCGCTCAGCAATGGAAAGCCTGGCTTCACGACCCGGCCCACGTCAAGGCGGGAGGGTCCGGAGAGTCGGCAAGGGACGTCGTTGCCCGGATCCAGAGCGTCTTTGTGGAGAACAGCCGCGACAACGGCAAGTCAGTGATGGTGGTGTCGCATAATACCGCCATCCGGCTGTTCATTGCCGGAACACTGGGAATGCCTCTTATGCACTACCGCAAGTTGGAATTCGACAATGCCGGAATATGTATGGTGGAGATGAAAAGCGCGGCCGACTTCAAATGGCAGCTTGGAGGCTATATGCCCACCCCGTAGTAGACGGAGAACAATTTGTCCAGAATCTATCCGCTCCACCGCGGCTGGCGGTGCCCGGCCTCGCTCGCCTGCTGTGGCCTCTAATCCCGAGAGGGAGCCCGCCGATGGCTGCGATGGCCTTGGCCGTGCAATCGAGCAGCCAGCCTATCCTAACGGGGGAAACATGTTCCGCAGCAAGAGCGGGCATACTGGGCCCATGCCGAGGATATGGAGGGGTCACACATGCCGCAACGGCCACGGACTTTGGGCAACTGCCTTCTCTTGACCGTGCTGATGGTTTCCACGGGATGCGGCTGGTTCAGGGCGAATCCGGAATCAGGACGCGCCATTGCGCTTCCGCCCCTATCCGCACGCATGAAAGGCATGACGGAGGCAGGCTACACCCCGAACGTATTCAATTCT
>DAHWJO010000331.1:0-1016 GCA_027344105.1 Sulfobacillus sp. | reverse complement strand
AGTCCCAAGTCTGGCGGGCAAATGGGCTATTCCTTCCAGTACTTTACCCCCAGCGGCCTCAAGCTAATCGGGCGTTCCAGTGGTGCAGCCCAGGAAATTTTTGTGATTAGCGGCCGTCCCCATGACGTGCTGCAGGAGCTGCAAGACCACGGTTTCCTCCCTAAGCCCGGGTGACGGCGTTTCCCGGCTCAACCCGGGGGGGGTTCGGCGTTTTGGTACAATGAAGCGCGTTCCGCCAGGGACGCTTCTTGGTGTGCCCTGACGGAGCGTGCTTCATTGCCTTTTCGCTGGAGAGTGGGCATAATATCAGCAAGATGGGAGGGTCATCATGGCCGCGTATGAAGAATTACTGCAAAACGCACTGCGACAGCGAGGACTGCGTGTCACCCCGGACCGTCTGCACGTATACCGCCTGCTGGAATCCAGTCCTCTGCCCCTCTCCATTCCCGCCCTGGTCGAGGAAATTCACGCCACCGGAATGAACCAGACAACGGTGTACCGCATTTTGGAGCTGTTCACCGCCATGGGGGTGGTGCACCCCGTCCTCATCGGGCATGGATCCGTCGGGTACGAACTCATCCCCCCCTTCCGGCACCATCACCACCACCTCGTCTGCATTGGCTGCAACGAGGTTATCGACTTATACAATTGCCAATTGGAACACCGCATTGATGAGATCGTAGAGCCCTACCACTACAAAATCATTTACCACGATGTGGAGATCCACGGTCTGTGCCCCAAATGCCAGGCAAAAGAGGCGCAAGCCCAGTCTAACGGGGATTGAGAAAGTGGTGGGGCCGCAGGAGCGGGCGCAGGAGCGCTGTGGCCAGCGCCAAGCCCAGCCCCAGGGCTGCCGCGGCAAACATCGCGCTGAGCCCGAAATGCAGCCCCCCATTAAAGTTGTTTTTCAAGAACGCCACCATGCTCTCGTAGACCAGATATCCGGGCACAAAAGAGATAATGGCAGGGACGACGAATATGGTCACCGGCTTCTTCTTCCACAAAGCGGCGCCTTC
>DAHWJO010000330.1:0-1034 GCA_027344105.1 Sulfobacillus sp. | reverse complement strand
AATGAGATGGTGCGGGATTTTCGCGCTGTTTATCTGGTATGGCTCAGCCGTCTCCATTAAATGCACGGTCCATGACATCTGGCTTGCCTGGACTTGCCCTGCCCAATACCCTGACGGAGAAGGCAACCGTGGCAAAACGGTCGGCGCGCCCAAAGGCAGGGACGTGCGGGACGCGACATAGTGCAATGCCTGGAGCTCTACCGAATGACCGGTAGGGTGTGCAGTGGAATGCAAAGAAGATGAGGAAGGCCGGGCCTGGGAACGAGTGGAAGGCGGAGATTTCTCTGCCTTGTGCTGAGAAGCCCCGTCCCCGGCAGGGGCGCTGACATGGCTCACGGTTCCGCAACCTGCGACCATTATGGCCCCGGCGATGCTCAACGCCAATATCTTGCTTGCCGCCATAGTAACAAAACCTCCTGGAGGTAATTCCATGTATAGAACGATGCTGCAGGGCAAAAGGTTACCGCTTGACGGGTCGCCGAATGATGCGTTTTGGCTTGCTCGGCACACGAATTCTTGTTAAGATTTTTCTGGACACTAACGTATCAAGCGTTGATTGCCGTGTAATTGAGGTGGGCGATGAACATTTTTCCGGTCTGTTTTTCATCTAGCGGGCAATTGGTACGCGGATTAGGTTACGGGCCATCTTCCGGGGCACCCGAACCCATTCGCGCCATTTTGATTCACGGCTACAGTTCGTCAAAACACGCTATGGACTCCATCGCGTCCGCCGTGTCCAAAGCAGGTTATCCTGTTCTATCTATTGATCTGCCAGGCCATAAGTTAGGGAGCAGCGGTGGCGCCTTAATCAGCTTTGATATGGTTGTTCAAGCAGCATTGGATGCAAACCGGCTCCTTCCCTCGCCCTGCCGTCCCGTTTATATTGGCCACAGTATGGGGTCGGCTGCCGCGTTGGTGGCCGCTAGCCGGGATGGTACGGCCCTCGGAGCAGCCAGCCTCGGATTAGGATATCCCGTAACGGTGATGCGGCCTGAAGCCAGCGTCATCAATTATTATTTGGAACGGTGGGAATG
>DAHWJO010000032.1:0-25812 GCA_027344105.1 Sulfobacillus sp. | reverse complement strand
TGCCTCCACATAGTCCCGTTCTTTGATAGAGAGCACCTCGGAGCGCACCAGGCGGGTCACGCCAAACCACGACGTAATGGCCAGTATCAGTGTCAAGAGCAGCGCATTGGGCTGGAACACCGCATCCAGAAAAAGCAGCACAAACAGCGTCGGAATGGTTAGCAGCACGTCAATAATGCGCATCATCACCGCGTCCACAGCACCCCCCAAGAGGCCGCTGATGAGTCCGTAGGTCACACCGATGGCCATCGACGCCACTGCCGCGGCAAATCCCACAATCAAAGACACCTGCCCGCCCAGCATCAGCCGCGCCAGGTAGTTGCGGCCCAGGTCGTCGGTGCCTAAGGGGAAGCGCAGGCTCGGCGGCTGCATCAAGGCGGTGATGTTGGTGGTGTATGGGCTCGCATGATAAATCAGAGGGCCTACAAAACAAAACAGCACAATCGACACCAGGCCAATGACGCCGGCCAGTCCCAGGGGGTGGTGCCAAAAAGCCCGCCAGGAGCGGGACCGTGCGGGTTTCTCTTCTCTCGCGGCCGGGTCATCCAGGATCAGAGAGTTCGTGGGCTGCGAAATCATCCAAAAGACACCCTTTCTTCAATGGAGATAATGTACGATCTTAAAATTCCGTGCAGGCAAAGAAGGAAATTTTCCCTTCTTTGCCTGCACCGGATTATTTGGAGAGCCAAAAGTACTGAGGTGATAAGTACTCCGTGAATGGATTAGTATATTTCACTACATTGTGTAAGGTTTTTGCGTTCTCTTCTTCAAACTGCGGTGGCTCGGGCACGAATTGTACCGGGAGATCCTGGGCAACGTATTTTTGGAAGTTGTACAGAGCTACCAAAGACGCGTGCTGTGTAGAGAAAGGCTGGTGGGTCTTGGCGATCAAGGAATCCATCTCGGCATTGGAATAGCCTTGGCTGTCAAGGCCCTGGCCCGGCTGGCCGAAGAGGCCTCCCCCGGTCGGATAGGAGCCGCCCCAGCTAATCCCGCCGTAATCTTCCATCTGCCACTGATTGTTGGTCAGACCGACGATGGTGGAAAAAGGCTCCGCTTTCAGACTGACTCTGATGCCCTCTTTGGCCCATCCTTCTTGCATCAAAGTCGCTTCTTGGACCAGAGACTGCAGGCCGCTCGCGTAGACCATACGAAACTCCATTTTCTGGCTGCCTTTGGTCATCACTCCGTTGACCTCAGCCCAGCCATGTTTCTCCAGTAGTTTCTTGCCCGCGGTGGGGTTATAGCTGTAGATAGGTTTCAGATTGGGGTCATAGAAAATGGTGGGGGGCTTATCGGGAACAACTGTGGTTTCGTCGATAGCATTACCATGGAATGCGGCAGTATTGATCGCAGGCTGGTCGATGCCCATTTGAAGAGCCTGCCGGACGTAGAGATGCTTAAAAATCTCACCGACACCACCCGGGGCGTTGTTGGATGCCGTTTTGTGTCCATAGTTCATATTGACGATAGCATCATCATACCCCATGCCGTTGATTATCGATAAATTGTAGTTGCTGGTTAGAGCATCACGCGACCCCCATAAGGAGTTGGGAAGGTATCCCGCCTGGATAGCACCGGTCTTCAATGCGGCAAATTCCGCATTCCCGCTGGTTTCGTACTGCAGGATAAACTTGGAAAGATATGGCTTGTGGCCTCCGTAAGTAGGATTGGGCACAAAGACCCACTTCTGGCTTGAGACAGCCTGAGACAGCTTGAAAGGTCCGTCAACCACCTGATATTCGGGCGCTGTCGGGTTGGTCGCAATCGTCCCCAAGAACTTCAACTCCGCGGTCATGTTGGTCGGGTCCTTGTCAAAGACCGACTGCGGCAGGGGAGTAAACTGGTCCAGTCCGTTATAGATGAACCACTGCTGGTTGGCCGGCTTGTTCAGAGTCACGGTAAACTGGTGCTCGCTGTTCGCCACCACACTTTGCACCTGGCTGGGAATTCCTCCAGTGCCGGCACCCACGTAAGGCCACGGGCTGGGCGCATTGCTCGCCGAGGCCGCCTTGATAATGTTCCAGGTAAACACGACATCTTGCGCAGTGACAGGATGGCCATTGGACCATTTGTATTTGGGATTCATGGTCACGACAAATTGCGTGCCGCTGGAATTGGGTTTGATGCTCGTGGCAATCGAACGCGAATAATTAATCGAGCCGTTGTTATTGTATGTGAGCAGCGGTTTATACATGTAGTCCTGGACCCAGCCGTTGTACAAGCTGTCCTGAAGACCATTCATCAAAGGGAAATACCAAGTAACATTCGTATCTGGAGGCAGCGCCATGACCACGGTGCCGCCGTATTGCGGCTTGCCCGCAGCGCTGCTTGAGGGCGTGGTGGTTGAGGTTGTGCCACAACCAGCCAGCAACATGCTGGCCGACAGCACCAGCCCGGAGGCGAGCGCTATTTTCTTTGAGGCGATCTGTTTCAAGCGAATTCCTCCTAAGTGTCAGACAAATGAAATGCCTTGTGTCCTGCTCTTCAGCTGTTCGACATCCAGCGGACAAATTCCTCCTAAATCCAAGCAAGAGACAAAACTTTCTTTCCACAAAAATTGTGATAAACAAGGATTGGCCGGTGTTTTCGTGGGAAATATCCCGTCAATATTTCGAATACATACCTCGTTATATTTACATAATACTCTGCACTCGCCAGATATACCACAACCTTGGTACCGGGGCCAAGGGTTTCGCAAAAAAATACCAGCGGACAGGACCCGCGTCCCGCCCGCTGCAATTAGGGCACTTGGATCAGATAATGATGCAGATAAGGCCGCCAGACCCTTCATTGATGATGCGCTGGAGTGTTTCCTGCAATTTCTCCTGCGCGTTTTCGGGCATTTTAAACAGTTTGGACTGGATGCTTTCCCGAACCAAATCATGCAGGGACTTGCCAAACAGATTCGTCTCCCAAAGTTTTATCGGGTCATCCTCAAACTGCTCCATAAGGTATTGCACCAGTTCATCGGCTTGCCGCTCTGTGCCGATAATAGGGGTCAGTTCGGTTTCGATATCCGCCCGGATCATATGAATGGACGGCGCGGTAGCCTTTAGTTTGACCCCGAATTGAGAACCCCGGCGAATAGGTTCGGGCTCCTCCAGATTCAGTTCGGCCAACGTCGGCGCCACCATCCCGTACCCCGTGGCGCGCACCTCATGCACAGCCTCCTCCACCTTGTCCCATTCGGATTTGGCCACCACATATTCCCGCCAGAGTTTCATAATATCGCCCCGGCTGCCCACATGGCGGTCAGCCAATTCGCCCAGAATCCGGTAGAATAGGTCGGCCTGAATTCCGACAGAAATATTGGCCATGCCGGTGCCCAAATCCATGTGCAGCAGCCGGACATTCTCCAGGTAGTCGTAGCTTTGAAGATTGTTGACGGCAGGGTCGACATCGCGAAGCCGGGTGATGCTGGCGCGCGCTTCTTCCAGCACATTGTCGACCTGCTTCCGCAGCCAGTGGCTGCTGCTCAACGCCTCAACCCAGTCTGTCATTTCAAAGGCAATCTCTGTCACCGGAAATTCGTACAGAACCTGTTCGAGAATATGCACAATGTCTTCTTGCTGGAGCTCCTGGCAGTTGATCGGCAGCACCGGCACGTCATAGGCTTCCTGCAGTTCCAATGTCAGGGTCAGGGTGTCTTCTGTATCCGGGTGGGCCGAATTCAGCAGCACCACAAACGGCTTGCCCAGTTCCTTCAATTCGCCGATCACACGCTCTTCCGGCTCAATGTACGCCACCCGGGGCAAATCCCCGAAACTGCCGTCCGTGGTCAGCACCAGCCCTATCGTCGAGTGGTCCTGGATGACCTTGCGTGTGCCAATTTCCGCCGCCTCTTCAAACGGCATCATTTCGTCAGACCACGGGGTCATGACCATTCTCGCCCCGTCATCTTCCATGTAGCCCAAGGCGCCGGGCACCGCATAGCCGACGCAGTCTACCAGCCGGGCACGAAAGGAAATGGCATCGGTGAGTTGAATTTCCACGCCGTCATCGGGAATAAACTTCGGCTCAGTCGTCATAATCGTCTTGCCGGTCCCGCTTTGCGGCAGAGAATCCTGGGCGCGTTCACGTTCATTGGCGTCTTCGATGGCGGGCAGGATCATGCGCTCCATGAAGCGTTTAATAAACGTGGATTTGCCGGTGCGGACCGGTCCCACGACGCCAATGTATACATCGCCGCCGGTTCGTTCGGCCAAATCCTTAAACAGATCAAACTTTTCCATCCTTGTGGTTCCCTCCCTTTAGGTCTCCAAGTGGGTTGGCGCCGGTCCTCGCCTGTCCCGGAAGCACCCTATGAATGACAGTAGCAAGATATGAGAGAACCACAAGAATAATGCCCATGCCGTCAACAATTCCACTGTTTATCGGTCTGATTCCTGCACCCTTTCGCGGCTCATCAGGGCCTCCACGGCCAATTTGACGGACTTTCCATTAAAAATTTCCACCACTTCGGCTGTAATCGGCAGGGGAAGCCCGAATTTGTCGCCGAGGTCCTTCGCGGCGTAGGCGGTGGGCACCCCTTCCACCACCATCGGCGTGCTTGCCAAGATGTCGGCCACCGAGCGGCCTTTGGCGAGTTCCTGCCCCATCCACCTATTTCGGGACTGCGGGGAGCTGGAGGTGGCCACCACATCGCCCAGTCCCGACAGGCCCGCTAGTGTCTCCCACTGCGCTCCCATTTTCACGGCGAGACGGCCCATTTCATGGAGACCGCGCGTCATAATGGCAGCCTGCGCATTGTCTCCCAACCCTGATTGCGCCGCAATGCCCACCGCAATGGCCAAGATATTCTTGAACGCCCCTCCCAGCTCGACTCCAGGGACATCGCGGTGCCCATAAAGCCTGAGATTGCCCTGTCCTAAAATATTCGCGACCGTCCTGAACAGTTCTGGGCTCCCCGCCAGCACACTGGCGGCTGGTTGGCCCATGCTGATTTCCCCGGCCAAATTGGGACCGCTTAAAACCCCTACCTCGGTGGGAACTTCTGGCCAGCATTCACGGAGCACTTCACTCATTCTCCGGTCCGTGCCGACTTCAAGACCTTTCGCAGCCGAGATCGCGTAACGCGCCCGGCCCACCCACGGCTGCAGTTTTTGCCCGACCTCCCGCATATGCTGGCTTGGCACCGCAATCACCCAGTTCGGCGCATAAAGGGCCGCTTCTTCCAAGTCGCTGCTAAAAGACACCTGAACCGGAAACTTCAGGTGTCTGAGAAATTGCGGGTGCGAGCGGTGCTCCTCCAAAAAGTCCTTCAGGTCGGAGCGGCGGACATACACCATGACTGGGGTGTGGGAGCGGGCTGCCTGGTCAGCTAGGACCAGGCCCCAATTGCCGGACCCGAAGACCGTCAGCCGCTCATTCACCGCCCGGTGTCTCCTTTCGCGTCCGCTCCCGAAACGAGAGGCGGATGGGCGAGCCCTGGAATCCGTACTTTTCGCGCAGACGGTTCTCCAAGTAGCGCGCATAGCTAAAATGCACCAATTCCGGGTCGTTGACAAAAAACACAAAATAAGGGGGTTTCGTGGCCACCTGCGTCGCATAATAAATTTTCAGCGCTTTTCCCTTGTCCGTTGGCGGAGGATTCAGATGCACCGCTTCCTGCACCAGTTGGTTCAGCTGGTGCGTGGTGATCCGCGCGGAAAAGCTCCGGTAGGACTCTGTGACAGCAGGCCAGATCGTATCCATGCGCCACCCGGTCAGGACCGATACCGGCAGGATCTTGGCATAATCTAAAAACTTCAGCTCTTCCTTGGCTTTTTGCTGAAAGGGCACCGTCGTTCCCTTCACCAGATCCGACTTGTTCAAAAGCACCACGCAGCCTTTGCGGGCTTTGTCGATCTGGCCCGCAATGCGCTGATCCTGGGCGGTGATCTGGTCATCGGAGGCGATCAGCAATAAGACCACGTCAGCATTGCGGATGGCATCCAATGTTCTCTGCACGGTTTTTTCTTCCAGTGTCTCGGTGATCTTGTTAGGCCGCCTCAACCCGGCAGTGTCCAAAATCACATAGCGCTGGCCATCTTGTTCAATCAGCGTGTCAACCACATCGCGCGTGGTTCCGGCAATAGGAGTCACCAGTGTGCGCTCGGATCCCGCCAGTCTGTTGAGCAGGGAGGACTTTCCCACATTGGGCCGGCCTGCCAGGGCAATTCGAATTTCATCTGATTCCTCGAAGCCGTTTTCCTCATTCTCAGGGGGGAGATTCTCCACAATGGCGTCCAATAAGTCGCCGATGCCCTGACCGTGAATCGCTGAGACGACAATGGGCTCCCCCAAGCCATACTCGTAAAAGTCTGCGGCCGTCACTTTGGGGCTCTCCGCCTTATTCACCGCCACAATCACGGGCTTCTTGGTTCGGCGCAGGCGGTCAAGCACAATCTGGTCGGCCGCTGTGGGACCGCCCAGCCCATCCACCACGAACACCAGCACATCGGCTTCCGCCATGGCAATTTCCGTTTGTCTCTTGGTCATTCCCAGCAGTGTCTCGTCTTCTCCAGCCCAAATTCCGCCCGTGTCGACCACCGTAAATTCCCGCCCGTTCCAATCGGTGTCTTCATACAGACGGTCCCGCGTCACGCCCGGAAAGTCCTCGACGATGGCGCGGTGTGATTCCGTAATCCGGTTAAACAAGGCCGACTTGCCTACGTTGGGCCTTCCTACCAATGCTACTATTGCCACCCAAATCCCTCCAATACTTAGGATTATCCCAGGGTCTGGGATCTCTGGCAAGGCACTGTGCCGCAACAGGCTAGGTGGAGGGGTCCCCGGACACACCCATGGGCCGGCGTGCCCGCCTGTGTTTCCACCAGTCAGCAGCCACGGCGCTGTGCCACGCCACCAGGGAGACCGCCACGGAAAACGTCAAATCCCTGACGGTACCCCAGTGGACATGCCCTGAATACAGACTGAGCATCACACCGGACCCGATTTCCGCGCCTGCCCCCACCAGTACTGCGCACACGGGGTCGTCCGCGGTCAGCCCCGCCAAAATCCCGACGACCCCGGCCTCCCATGGCAGCCAGGCAATTACTTGCACCCGTGTCGGATTCAAAGGACCAATCATGCGCGCGATACTCAGGAGAAAACTGAACGTCACGAGCCACATCCACTGTCCCGCCCGGCCATACTCAATCCACAGTGTGATGACAGCCGCACTCCACAGCACACTGCCCCAGTTGACGGCTAAGGGGTCAACGAGATTGGACGTGAGAGCGCTGGCCGCCACCAGCACCATGACGGCCGGAAACCACCAGGGAGCGACAGAATATCTTCCGAGAATGCTGTCCCCCCAGCCTGAAGACAGCAACACAGCTGCCGCGACCCAAAAGCTGAACACCGTGACCGTCCCCACTTGTTTGCACCCCGCCCGCTTTTTTATGTTGGGCAGTAGTGTCTCTCCGTCACAGGGGTTCCATGCATCTCTTGGCGTATGCTACAATAACGCGGACTCTTGTCGTCCGCATTTTGACACAGATATTGCCATCCGGGAGGGTTTCCATGCCGCAGTCTATGCGTTTTCTTGTGTTAGCGGGATTCGTCACAGCCATCACCGCCGTCGGCGCATTGACCTCTTTCACCATTCCCCTTCTGTCAATCGTGCCGTTCAGCCTGCAGGTTTTAGGCGTTTATCTCGCGGGCGGCTTGCTGCCGCCACGTTGGGCCTTCATGAGCATGGTGGCCTACCTGCTGTTGGGGACGCTGGGCCTGCCGGTCTTTGCCGAAGGCAGTCATGGCATTGCGATTCTTTTAGGGCCATTCGGGGGATATCTCTGGGCGTACCCGCCAGCCGCTTGGCTGATAGCCCGTGTCGCCGGTCCAGGTGTGAACAGGTGGCGCCTGTCGTCCGGCCTGTTCACAGGCATTGTGTTAATCTACGCGGGCGGGATGGCCGGCATCATGCTGACATCTGGAGCGTCCGTATTCCGCGCTTTCATGGAAGGGGTTGTCCCGTTCATTGCTCTGGATGTGCTCAAAGCGGTCATCGCCTTTCCCATCATCCGGCGTGCCCGCGCATTCACGATGAGCCGCTGGGGGGCTGGCAGCTACCAAAAGGCCGGATAGCGCGCCTATGTCAGAAAGCGGGTGCAGAGTAGCACAAATCAGGTTCCCTACAGGGCGCGCCACGTGGGCGCAAAACCCCTCGCGGCGCAAAAAAAGCGGCGCGAACACCCGCAGCGCGCCCCTCCTGACAACCCACCGGGAAGCCACGGGCGACCCCGCAAAACTACGCCAGAGTCCCCCGAGCCTCATGCCGGCTACGGCTGCTCTTCATCATCCCAGTCCCCAGCATGGTAAGCTGCAAGATGTTCCCCCATGGCCGAGTTCTCGTCTGCATCTTCCCGGTGCTCGTTGTCTGCCTGAACCCCATTCGCAATATCCTCGTCCGCCTCGCGTTTGGAAAGGGATATGCGCTTGTTCGCCGCATCCATGCTTAAAATCTTAACCCAAATCCGGTCTCCTACAGCCACCACGTCGGAGGGCTGGTGAATGCGCTCGGGAGCCAGCTGGGAAATGTGCACCAGCCCGTCTACTCCAGGCTCCAGTTCCACGAACGCTCCAAATCCTGCCAGCCTCACTACCGTTCCCTCATAGAGCCGGCCGACGTCATAACGGGATTCGACGCCTTCCCAGGGATTCGGAAGAACCTGGCGCATCCCTAGAGAAATCTTGTTCTTTTCGGGATCCAGGCGCAAAACCTTCACGTCGACCTCCTGGCCAATTTCCAGCACCTCAGAAGGATGGTTGATGCGTCCCCACGACATCTCACTGATATGCAGCAACCCATCGACCCCGCCCAAATCAATAAACGCGCCAAAGTCCGTCAAGCTCTTCACCACACCGTGGCGCACCTGTCCTTCTTCAATGCCTGCCCACAGCTCATCGCGCTTTGCATTGCTTTCAAGTTCCATGGCGATTTTACGGGATAGGATAGCGCGGCGTTTCCCCCGGTCCAGCTCAACCACCTTGACCGGAACCACCTGGTGCAGGTAGGGCGCCATATCGCTGACAAACCCTCTCGCAATATGCGAGGCCGGAATAAAGCCGCGGAGGCCAACGTCAACGACGAGACCGCCCTTGACAATTTCCACTACCGGCGCGTGGAGTATCTCCCCGGTCTTCTGCGCTTCTTCGAGCTTGAGCCAGGCGCCTTGCTCATCCGCGCGGCGTTTGGACAGTTTTAAGGCCCCTTCGTCCCCCTCGTAGCCCAACACATAGACCGAGATCGTATCTCCTAGTTTCACCACGTCCTCGGCGCGGTCAACATGGCGGTGGCTTAAGTCCTGCAGATGAATAATCCCTTCGGATTTCGCGCCCACGTCAACCAGCACACCATCGCTCGATATATGGACAACCTTCCCCGCGACAATATCCCCCGGATGAACATCCCCCATCGGAGCATAAGCCAAAGTGTCCTCCATATTCATCACTTCTTCGTGCTCCGGAGCACTTGGACTGTTCGTGATCTCCTCTGGCAGTACATCCTTCCGTTCATCCATGATCGCCGGCCCCCTTGTTATTGCGCCTGTATTAACCAAACAATTCTTATTCCTCTTCTACATATTACACCGGACACCAGTGTCAATCCAAGCGGTTTCCGCCCAGCAGCAGCCAGTTCACCTTTTTTTTGGCGAGACCGCGCTGTCCTCGGAAGACGCGATTTGTTCCGCAATTTTACGCATGATGAGCTTTTGGGCCTCATGGCGTTCCATGTCCCCCGGAATGGTAAAAAGCTCGCCGACCGAATAGCGGATGGTCTTCCGAAATCCGTATTCCCCGCTGATCCCAATCGGGATGCAGGGGCATGCGGTCTTTTGCGCCAGATACACCGCCCCGGCGCGCGCTTCCTGCAACGGCCCCGCGTGAGAGCGGTGACCCTCGGGAAAAATGAGAAGAGCCTGTTTGTGCGCCAGCAGCCGCAACGACGTGCGGATAGCCTTTCTGTCAGCCGTGCCCCGGCGCACCGGGAAAGCATGGAGATGCCGGATCAGCCACCCGAATACCGGAATGGAGAACAATTCCACCTTAGTCATAAAGTACACAGGACGCGGCATCAAGATGGCTGCCATGGGAGGATCAACAAAAGTGATGTGATTGACGAGAATAATAAGAGGGCCACTGCGCGGCACCCGTTCCAGCCCCGTCACCTCAATGCGGAAATACAGTGAGAGAATGATGCGCACAAGCCAGTAAAAAAATCCGTAGATCATGACCCCACACGTTGCCGGTAGAAAGACAACATCATATCGACAACATGATCCACCTCCATATCGGTGGTATCAATCACAATGGCATCAGCGGCTCGTCTCAACGGGCCGACAGCCCGCTTGGAGTCTAATGCGTCGCGGTGGCTTATCTCCTCGGCCAGCGTCTCCAAGTCCGCTGGAAATCCCATGCTTAAAAGGTCGTGAAGACGCCTGGCAGCACGTGCTTCCAAGGACGCCGTGAGAAAAAACTTCAGGTCGGCTCCCGGCAGGACATAGGTTCCAATGTCCCGGCCATCCATAATGACATGACCCTTCCCCGCCATCTGGCGCTGCCTGCGCACCATCTCCTCGCGCACTAGGGGAAATCCCGCCACCAGGGACACACTGGCATTCACCTCAGGACTTCTCAGCAATAGGGTGACATCTTCCCCATCTAACAGCACTGCGGGAGCCTTATGGCCAGCGCCGGACAATTCAATCCGTGTCGTGCCCAGAAGATGTGAGAGCTGGGTTTCATCGCGCAGGTCCACCCCGTGCTGCAATGCTTTCAACGCCAGGGCGCGGTACATGGCTCCGGAATCCAGATAGAGAAATTCCAGCCGCTCAGCCATGCGGCGAGCAACGGTGCTCTTCCCCGCGCCCGCCGGCCCATCGACGGCCACCACTGGACCCTGTCCCCATGCCGCCATTATCCTTGCGGCTCCTGGTCTGCCGGAAGTAAGTCTTCCCGCAACACTACGGCGCCGTATTGGTAGATGTGGCGGACCTGCTCCGGGGTGCGGTCCGTTTCGGCCTGCATCAATACCCGCACGGTTTTAGGAAGTCCGTGAGGAACATTCAGCTCACTCATACAGATGACCGGAACAAACTGCCACCCGACTTTGCGGGCGGCCTCCGCCGGAAACGTGGCATGCAGGTCCGGGGTCATTGTGAAGCAGATGCTGCTCATCTGCGATGGGTCAATGCCGTTGGCCCTGGCCATTTCCACAATCAGTTCTTGGGTTCTTGCCAAGATTTGGCCAGCCTCATCACGTTCCACCGTCGTTGCTCCTCGAATACCGCGAATCAATCCATCAACACCCTTTCTTGTCCTAAGGCGTGGGCCCGTAACGCCTGGCATTCCGGCACACGTACTATGAGTTCTGGTTTTCCTTCGCTTCCAGCTGAACTTTTTGCTCACAGGTCCGGCAGATGTAGGGATGTTGGCTGCCATATTTCTGGCTTTCGTACTCCTTTGTCCACGCGGCTATCTCCGTCACAGTCCCGCAAATCTGGCAACGCACTTGCATCATCTATCCCTCCTGCTCCATGATGAGATTAGTGGATGAAACTGTCATAGGGGGCGACTCAATGTCACATCTAGTGTCTCTCACGCTGACCGATATCAGCAAAGAAATTGTTGACGAATATCTGGGCCGCTTTCCAGCCAAAATACTCAACAGCGCTCGAGACTATCTCTATGAAGACCGCCTTGTCCGCAAGCTGGCAATGCCTGGACGCCTCATAGCGCAGCTGCGCGGATATCAGGACTCCTACCTTCCCCATTTTGAACTCTCTGGTGGATCGCCGCAAGGGGGATGCACGTGCGGGCGTTACCAGCCCTGCGCACATTTTACCGCACTGCTGCTCACCTTTCGCGATCACCCCGAACAATTTGCCTTCCCGCCCTATGCGCTCCTGCGCGGCCTTATGGATCCGTGGCCCCTGCTGTTTGCCGATAATTTTCTGAATCAGCATGTTCCAGACCCCATGCCCTGGTGGATGCTGCCCGAGCATCTCGCCCCCGCCAAACAGTGGCAGGTCCCCTCGTT
Source organism: Sulfobacillus sp. (assembly GCA_027344105.1). Lineage (GTDB taxonomy): Bacteria > Bacillota > Sulfobacillia > Sulfobacillales > Sulfobacillaceae > Sulfobacillus. The sequence continues at coordinate 13,784 of DAHWJO010000032.1, read as the reverse complement.
GGTCAGCGTCACCCGCAACCCATCGCTCCTCGCCGACTTGCACCCGTCATGGCTCGGGCGCTCCGGGGCGGGAGACGCGGTGGACTCGTGGCGCGACACGCGGGCTATCCGCAAGGCGGGCGCTCCCTTCTGGGTGTCTATGTGGGCCTACAACCCCTATCTGCCGCTGGACAATCTGTTCACGAGCCTGGCGCCGGACCTTCCCGAAAGCCAGAACCTCATTCTCCACACATTGTGGAGCCACACCGCCATTCCCTTTCCCGAGGAGAGACAGGCCCTGGCCGTTCGCCGCCTCCTAGGCCTCATGGCCCAGATCCCCGGATCGCCGGTGTATTGGCTTTGGGAGCAGTTCCCCCAAACTGACCCTTTGTACCTAGCCCGGGCCCGCTGGCTGTTGGAGCAAAACGACACGGAGGGGGCCGTGCGCCTGCTCGAAGGACACTGGCCCGCCGACAGGCAGGACCAGCATACCGTGCGCCAGGCGCTGATAGCATGGCTCCCCGTCCCGGCTCAGTTGCCCTATCGAATTGCGGATTGCCTCGAGACCGGGTCAGTGGATCAGCTCAACGCACTCCAATCTGTTCTCTCCCCGGCGGTCTGGGACGACCTGGCCCAGAATTTCAACCGGCGCTGGCCATCGTCTGCCGGGTCGTAAGCAGCGGCGAAGGCGTCAACCCCGGGATCCGGCCGCGCTTGGCCACGGGCTCGCCGTTGATTTCTTTTAAGTCCATGGTCATATCCAGGGGAGGGGCGGCGGCGATGTAACTGCCTACTCCAAACCCCGTCACGCCAGCCTCTACCAGGGGCCCAATCCGGGCAGGGGTCAACCCCCCGGACACAAACACGCCCACGTGGCCGTAGCCCTTCTGCGTCAGGCGCGCCCTCACTTCACGCACAAGCTCCGGCGTCACGCCGCCCCTCTCACGCGGTGTGTCCAGGCGCACTGCATCTAATTTCCCGCCTAGCGCCTGGGCAACGCGCAAGGCCTCCTCAGCCTCGTCCTTAAATGTATCAACCAGGACCACCCGCGGCGCTCCCGGAGGCATGAGCTTGTCATAAGCTTCGGCTGCTCTCACCGTATCCCCGGCCATCAAGAGGAGCGCATGGGGCATTGTGCCGGACGGGTTCTGCCCGGCCTGGCGCGCGCCTAAAATGCTGCTGGCACCCTGGGCTCCCCCCACCATGGCAGCCCGGTCCATCACGGACGCGACCGCGGGATGCACGTGGCGCGCCCCGAAAGACACCACGGGGACCGGGCCAGCTGCATCGACGACTTCCCGGGCAGCGGTAGCCCAGCCCGACGATGAGGCGAGAATCCCTAACAGCGCTGTCTCGTAAAGTCCAAAGACCCCGTACTGGCCGGTAATGCGCATGACTACCTGTTTGGATGTGACCGCCGATCCTTCATCCAGGGCAGCGACAGTGAGATTCAGGGGCGCCAGCATCTGCAAGGCCTCCTCGACACCCGCCAGCAGCCCCGCATGGTTCGCGAATATCTCGGCCGTCACAATGACATCATTCAGCCCCAACTCCTGAAGAATCTGCTGCGTGCCGACAAAATAAACGTCAGCGGTGAGTCCGGCCAGGATTTCGGCTGGAGTGGCCGACCGAATTCCCCGGTCGGGCGGCTGGTATTTTTGCACGGACTGGACGCTTGTCACGATGTCGCGCAGTTCCTGCTGAGATTTCATCAATATCGTCATCCCTTCGGTGCATTACGTAGCGGGCCGGAGTCTTTTCCACGAGACTGTAAAGAGTTTTGACTTCCCGGTGGCTGAGCGGCCTAGAGCGGCCCTCATCCAACCCTTCCACCGACAAAGGGCCAAAGGCAACCCGGCGCAGCTCCAGGACAGGATGGCCGATAGCCTCAAATATCCGCCGGATCTCGCGCTTTTTGCCCTCCGTCAGTGTCATGCGCAAAAGTGTCCGGTCGTGCGCCTTGTCACTGCGGATGATCTGGATGCTCTGCGGGCGGGCCACGCCGTCATCCAGTTCAATTCCGTGCTCAATGCGCGCCACGTGATTCCTGCCAGGCACCCCTTTGATCCACACCTCATAGATTTTAGCCACATGGTAAGACGGGTGCATGAGCCGGTGCGCCAAATACCCATCATTGGTCAGCAAAATCAATCCAGATGTGTCCCGGTCCAGCCGCCCGACCGGAAACACGCGGCCGAAGCGTTTGGGGATCAACTCGGTAATCAAGTGTTCAGCATGGCGGTCCTTCAACGACGTCGTATATCCTGCTGGCTTGTTCACGGCCAGATACCACCGCTCTGCACGTGTCTGCAAAGGGCGTCCGTCCACGGTGATCCGGTCCGCATCCGGGTCAGCGCTCTCCCCCACCGTGGCCGTCTTGTCATTCACCTTGACCCGGCCCGCCAAAATCCACTCTTCTGCCTCACGGCGCGAGCACAAGCCCGCTTGCGCGATGATCTTCTGTAGTCGTGCTGCCATCATAAACTCTCCTCTTTGATGTTACCCGTGCAGTAAGAAGATGCATTCCACTTCCACTGGCGCATTGAGCGGCAGTGCATTGGTCCCCACCGCTGAACGGGCATGCCGCCCCCGTTCCTGAAATACCTCCTCGAATAGCCACGAGGCGCCATTTACCACCTGGGGCTGATCGTGGAAGCCCACAGCGCTCTGAACAAACCCCACGACCTTGACCACCCCGGCAATACGGTCAATCCCGCCCGCTGCCTGGGCGGCCACGCTGATCGCGTTCAGGGCAGACTGCCTGGCGGCTTTCTGCGCCAGCTCCAACCCGACATCACCGCCTACAACGCCTTCCGCCACCAGCTTCCCGCCCAACAGCGGCAACTGCCCGGAAGTGAAGCAGAACTGGCCGGCGATTACCGCGGGCACATAACTGGCCACGGCTTTTGGAGGGTCAGGCAATATTATTCCCAATTCTGTCAGACGCTCGGATAAAAGTCCCATAATAGCCTCCAATCATGCTTGTCAATCTTGTATCATATCTTTTCCAAGAACCCTGCCACACAGCCTGGATTTTCCGGATTAGTATACCAGGTTGTCCCAGCCATTTCGACCATTACGCTGTCAAGTTCTAGGAGGCGCAGACAATGACTGCATTAATCGAAACAATCTCGGAATGGGCCATTCCATTTCTCATTGGCTTCATTCCCTTATACGGCTGGCTCAAAGGGGTAAAAGTCTACGAGACATTCGTCGAGGGGGCGGAGGAAGGCTTCCGGATGGCCGTGCGGATGATTCCCTTTTTGGTAGGCATACTGGTTGCGCTGAATATCTTCGAGTCATCGGGAGCTCTAGACAGTGTCATCCACTTTTTATCCAAGCCGCTGGACTACTTGGGTGTTCCGGCCCCCGTCGTCCCCCTGCTGCTGGTGAGGCCGCTGTCCGGCGGTGCCGCCCTAGGCATCACCACCGGACTGCTGCACCACTATGGTCCCGACTCTTTCGTAGGCCGCCTCGCCTCAACGGTTCAGGGCAGCACCGACACGACGTTTTATGTTGTCACTCTGTATTTCGGGTCCGTGGCGATTAAAAAGATCCGGTATGCGCTCATTGTCGCCCTGATTGGAGATGCCGCCGGCTTTATCGCGGCCGTGTTCATTTGCCACCAGCTGTTCCACTGATGCCCGGGGTCCCCGCCGTCTTCACGATTTGCTCCGGTTCTGAAAGTGACGGAACAGCCTCTCAGCCGATATCGCCACAACCGAGGCTACGCTCGTAGCAAAGATTGTCGGCCCGACAATCTCCGTGGGATTGCGCGACCCCGCCGCCACCCTGAGCGCAATAACTGTCGCCGGAATCAAGTTGATGGAGGCGGTATTGATAGCCATGAAGGTAATCATGTTGGCTGAAGCGACATCTTTCACGGGATTCAGTTCCTGCAATTGCTCCATAGCCTTGAGCCCAAAGGGCGTCGCCGCCCCCCCCATTCCCAAAATATTGGCCGCCATATTCATCAGCATGCTGCCCATCGCCGGATGGTCCTTGGGAATTCCCGGGAAAAGCCGGGAGACAAAAGGGGCCAAGATCCGGGAAAAAGCACGCATCAGGCCTGATTCTTCAGCAATTTTCGCCATCCCCAGCCACAGGGCCATAATCCCGATAAACCCAAAAGCCACCTCCACCGCCTTTTCACTGCCCGTCACGATGGCCTGCGTGACGGGCAGCATGGAGTGATGAAGAGCACTCACAACCAACCCTCCGACAATGAGGACCAGCCAAACAATGTTTACCATATCTTCCCCCCCTGTTTCCCCAGGGGAGTATATGCGGCTCGTCCGGGCGCAAGACCGCATCAGGGCCGGGGAGCTTAGGGGGTGAGAATCACGTTGTCGATCAGCCGGGCTGCGCCAATTTGGGCTGCCAAGGCCAGCATCGCTGGCTGGCGGCCTACTTGTTCCAAAGGTTCCAATGTGCGGCTGTCGACCAAGGCGACATACTCCGCTTCAATGCCTGCCGCCCTCAGCACGTCAAAGACAGCCTGCGTAATCTGCCGCCTGCTGCGCTCACCCTTCCCGAACCGTTCCCGCCCAGCGCTCAGAGCGCGGTACAGGGAAGCCGCCTGGACTCTCTCGTGCGGTTCAAGATAGCGGTTGCGTGAGGACAGTGCCAGTCCGGACGGTTCTCTCACGGTTGGCACTCCAACAATCTCGACAGGAAAATTCAAATCCTCCGCCATGCGCCGCACAATAGCCAGCTGCTGTCCATCTTTCTGCCCAAATAGGGCGAAATCCGGGCGGACAATATTGAACAGCTTGGCCACGACGGTGCAGACGCCGTCAAAGTGACCCGGACGCTTGAGCCCGCACATGGTGCCGGTCATCCCGGGAACAGAAATGACGGTCCAACTGGGACCCTCGGGATACATATCCTCTGCGGACGGAGTAAACACGACCGTATGGGGAAAAGACGAGAGGAGGGCCATATCATGGTCCATGACGCGGGGATACCGGGAATAATCCTCTTGAGGGCCGAACTGCATGGGATTGACAAAGATGCTGACAATCACATGCTGGGCTACGCCGTGGGCGGCCTTAACCAGAGCCAAATGTCCTTCATGAAGAGCGCCCATGGTGGGGACTAGCGCCACCCGGGCAGGCTGGCGCACCCCATTCTTCCGAAACTCCACCATGTCCGCGACACTCTCGATACGTGTTCTATTCAGCAAAAACGTCAACTCCCTAACTCAGGTTGCACAGGGTCATCCAACAGCAGTTTAATCTGCCGGATAATGTACTCTTCGCTGACCGCTCCTTCGAAGGTCGCCGTCTTCAACGGATCTTTAGCTGTCAGCACCGTTTTGGGGACCGAATAGACCCCCTCTTGGTCTGCCCACTCGATAAAGGTATTGGCGTCGATGGACTCCCCGCGAACCCGCGCCGGGTTGGCCAGAGCCATCTGGTGGGCCAAGCGCACGGCCCGGGGACAATGCGGGCACGTCGGGGTGACGAACACCTGCATGACAATGTCATGCTCAAGATTGCGAATGTAATTCAGTGATTTTTCCCTCAGCCTGTTCCGCCCGGTTGACACATCCAGAATATCCTCAATGAGTACGGCAAACTCGTACCCGGACGGGATGCCCAGAATGCGAATGCCGCTGTCATCCTCATTCTTATCCCGCAAAATTAGGCACGGCACCTGCGTGACCCCATAAAGCGCCGCTAGCAGCCGATTCTTTTCGAAGTGGTATGTTTCCAAATGGAGAAAGTCTGGCATCAAGGCCACCACTTCGGCCAGTATCCCGCGGGTATGCTGGCTCCACTCCTGATCTGGGTCGACGAACAGTTCCAAATGCACAGGAAACTTCAGGTCCCGAAACATTTCCGTCAGAGTCTGGCGATCCCGCTCGTTCAAAAAGCCCATGTGGCCCACCTTCCTCTCCGTCAAAGTCGGCCCGCGCAGCTCTCCGGAATTTCTCCCTTTTCGGGGTCTCCGGCTGCCACGTCGAGCCACGGCTGCTGTCCCCCGCAGCTCACCGTGGCGATCCAGCAGACCATGGCCCCGCATGCGGCATTTCTTCCTAGTGTACTGATTCCCGGGTTGTTTGGCTACTGCGGGAGGGCAAAGGAGAGAGCGCACCGGGCTGCACCGGCTCAGGCCATGACAGCCTGCGGCGCACTGCGATAAATTCCTGGCCAAGAGCGTCCAGACGGGATTCAATCTGCTGACGGTCATCTTCCCAGAAAAATATGTCCAGCAGACGCTTTTCCAGACTTCCGCGCCGTTCCATATGACGGAGGATCACATCGAGCTCCCCGACAACATGGCGGAACAAGTCAATCTTTTCATGGAGAAGGTGGAGGATGTGCTCTTCAATGGTTTCCACCGTAAAGAGATTGTAAATTTCCACGGGGTGGCTCTGCCCAATGCGGTGGATGCGCCCGATGCGCTGCTCAATCCGCATGGGATTCCACGGCAAGTCAAAGTTAATCAACTGGTGGCAGAATTGAAGATTCAGTCCCTGTCCGCCAGCTTCCGTTGACACCAGAACGTGGTCCGGGGAGGCAAACCACTCGATCAGACGGTCCCGCTCTCTTCGCCGGAGGCCTCCGTGAAAGGCTTCGGCTGCGACGCCGGCATCCTGCAGAGCGCGCACCAGCGCCATTTGGCTGGCGCGGTATTCGGTAAATACCAGCACCTGGCCCCCGAGGGCCTGAATCAGATCCACGACGGCCCTCATCTTGGCCGTCATGGTGATCGACTGCGCCAGAGTGACCAGATCGTTTTGCAGTTCTCCCAGCCATTGCGCAGATTCCAAGGTGGGAATCAGCGCCTGGGGAGATGAGCACAGCTCGCGCTGCAAGGTGATGAGCGGCAGCACAGTCTGGCTGCCTTGCAGCCGCTGGCGGTATTCTCTTTTCAGGGCCGTGGTGATGGCGTCGTACAGATGGCGCTCTTCAGGGGTGAGCTCAATCGGCCACAGGGTGACTTCCCGGGGCGGCAGGTCCAGTCCAACCTGCTGGCGCTGGTTGCGCACCATCACCTGTGCCAGCAGCTGGCGCAGGGCCCGGGCATTTTTAGGCGTGCGCTTGTCGAGTATGAACTGGCGGTAAAAACGCAGATAACTGCCAAACTGGCCAGGCTTGACCAGGTTGACCAGATTATAGAGCTCGGTCAGTTCATTCTGCATCGGCGTGGCTGTCAGCAGCACCATGAATTTCGAGGTGAGGCCCTCGACCAGCTGGTAGTTGAGGGTTCTGGTGTTTTTTAAATGATGCGCTTCGTCCACGATGACCAGATCCCACGGCACATACTGCAGCTGTTGATATAGTGGGGGCCTCTTCGCACTGTCGATGGACAGAACCCACAGCCACCCGTCATCATGCGCATCATGAAGGGCCGTCCAGCCGAATTTGTCCTTCAGTTCCTGAATCCACTGCGTAATGAGACCTGCGGGCACCAGCACCAAAACTTGGTCAATGGCGTGCCGCGCTCTGAGCTCGGAGATAATGAGGCCGGCCTCAATGGTTTTCCCCAGCCCCACCTCATCGGCCAGAATGGCGCGGCCACCCAGCTGGTTGACAACCGTCAGCACACTGTCAATTTGGTAGGCGTGCAAATTGAGTCCGCGGTCCACAAACGGTGCGAGTTGTGGCCACGCCACCAGATGATGCACCAGGTGTTCTAGTGTCGGGGGGGATGCATTCCTCATGGAATCTGCCCGCCTGCCCGCTTTGGGCCGGGCCCTAGCCCCCTCTCCCCGAGCCGGGCCGTCAAGGGAACGGCGGGGAGTTGTGCAAACCAGTCACCCTGTTCTTTGACCTTGAGCAGCACCCGGGACATTGTCCAGTAATCAGGGGGAAAAGTCAGGTCGCTCCACCGGACGGGGCAGGAGACGCTAGCCGTCTCCAAGGCGCGCAGCGAATAAATACCTATCATCGTGCGGCCGGCTCCGTTTTGCAGGTAGTCCAGGTAAATTTTGCCCTGCCTCTTTGCCTTCAGCCGTTCCACCGTAAACACCTCCGGATAGGTTTTAACAGCCACTTGAGCGACTGCCTTGAGTCCTAGAATCACACGGCCCGCATCCTCGGGCTCGATCCGGATAAAAAAGTGCAGTCCCCGGCGCCCAGACGTCTTCATGCCGCAAGGAATGCTGAGCACATCCAAAAGATGGCCCATAATGCGCGCCGCCCCAACCACCTGCATCCAATCGTCGCCTGAAGGATCCATATCCATTACCGCCCAGTCATGCCGGGCTGGCGAGGACAGCGTGCCCAAAGGCACATGCCATTCAATGGCCCCCCTAGCAGCCCACCACAGCAGTTGCTCCACGCTGCCCACGGTAATCGGACTGTCCCCTGCCGAACTCGAATCCTGGTGCTTTTGATAAAAGTGGCGCGCACCCAGTCCATGGGGCCAGCGAATCAGCGTCAGAGCCCTGTTCCGGTAGTACGGGAGCATCAGCGGTCCCATCTGCCTGTAATAGTCCACCATCTGCTGGCGGGTAATCCCGGCGCCGGGAAAGATCACGCGCTCGGGATGAGGAATGCCCATCACATCTGCCACCGGCGGATCCGCCCGTGCCTCATCTTCCCGCTGGGCGTGATCTCCCGGCAAGACACCTCCACATGAATGGGTTGCGCCAGATGCATGGCCTGTGTCCGGGCATCTGGCGGCGCCGCTGGCTGCCACGATCCCGGCGCAGGCAGCCTGCCCAAAAAATGTCCAGGATCTTCTGCTGATGCTACCCACCACATCCAGCCCGCCCCAGTCTCAGACCGGGAAACATAGGAGACTGTCGCCCAAAGTCTGGTGAGGGCCAAGAACTTCTGCCAGGTCCTGACGCGCTGACCGGGAATATACAGGCTTTGCAAGCGCTTGGCCATTACCCCCTCGAGCCCCTTCTCCCTCACAGCCTCAAGCAAACGCACTCCTTGCCCAGCCACCCCCTCAGACAACACGACCCGCTCATTGGATTCTATCTCCTCATGTAAAATAGCCAGACGGGCCCTCAGGGGTTCATGAAAAAGCCACCGCTTCTGGGCGTAGAGGCAGTCAAACACTATCAGGCGATGGGGCGCTGCAGCCCGTCTCTGCAACGCGGAGAACGACGGCCGGCCCTCTTCCCAGGCAACCAGCTCAGCATCCAGGATCACTGGCGAGCGCAGAAAAGCGCCGGTGTCCTTGAGGTCAGGAAACCATCCTGACATATCGTGGCCCTGCCTCGAGTAAAGGTGCAGGGAGCCGTTCCAGTGAATCTGGCACCGGTACCCATCCCATTTGATTTCATATTGCCAGTCTGGGTCATCAAACGGCGCTTCAGCCGTGATGGCCAGCATGGGCTGGACAAATCCCATCTCCCGGGTCATGCCTGGCGGGGATGCGCTGTCTGCTCCACCGATGCCCGCAGCTGCTCCATCAAGGACAGCACCTCTCCAGTCACCGCCTCATCTGGCGCATGCACCCCCTGCGGAGAACCAGCCTGAATCCGCTCCAACAGTTCCCGGCGCGCTTCGTTAGGATATTTCGCGGCCACAAACGGTTCCTGCATCTGCATGACCAGCATCTTGGCCATATCCCGTTCCTTATCCGATACCGCAGCCTGGCTCTGGCCAAAGTCCCTGCCGCCTTCACGCAAGCTCTCCGGAAAATACAGACTGTGCAGCATCAGGACATGCGGCTCCATTGACCGGACAACCGCCAGAGAAAACTTCTGCCGCAGGGCCATTGTCGCTAAGGCCACCAGATGAGTGTCCTGGAGAGTTTCAGCCAGCAATCGGTAGGCTTTCTCGGCACCCGCAAGCGGCTTGACCCAGTAGGCCTGGCGGTACAGCACCGGATCAATCTCCGGAAGGTCGTGGAAACTGACGATCGCTATGGTATGATCTGGAGCGGGCCCCGCCGCCTCGCTTTCCACCACGACATAGCGCCCGTCCGGCAACTCTGCGCCGCGAACCACTTCTGACGCATCCACGTCCATATGGCATACGGGGCAATGCTTCCGGTATTGGATGCGGGACCCGCAGACTTTGTGCAATAGGTGAAGCTCCACTTTTTCGTCTTCCATCGCCTTAAAAAGCTGGACTGCAATCGACACCATGCCGAATCCAATGACGCCCTTATATAGGCTTCTCACACGCTGACCTAAGTTGTAAAGTGAGGGTCTGCCAGCGTCGTTGTGTCCTTGGCATCCGCGCCCGGCTTCCCCACCAGATGCTGAATTTGGTCAATCAACTGGGGTACATTATTCACGAGGGATTCCAGGACATCGCCACGGTCAACCGAGAGCAGCCGCACATTGTCGCCGTGAGCAACAAGGAATCCTACAGGATGCACGGTCACCCCAGCCCCGCTGCCCCCTCCGAAAGGATGGCCGGGGGAATCTGACTCTCTCTTCCAATATTCCCCGCCTCCCGCCGCAAACCCGAATGAGACGCGTGAAACGGGGATGATGGTGCCCCCGTCAGGTGTCTCTACCGGCTGTCCCACCACGGTATTGACATCAATCATACCCTTGATCGATTCCATGGCCGTCTTCATCAGACTTTCAATAGGATGTCCCTCTCCGTATGACGGAGTATTGCTGTCAGTGATGCTGTCCATCTTCCCACTCCTTTTTTACGTTAGGCTTTACGGAAAGCTACCTGCCCCAAAGATCGGACTGCCGCGCTTGAAATGTCAAACAGGCGGAACTTTAAGGTGGCATGAAAATCCGCAGAAATTCCTGCACGGTCCCACAGTGGATAAATTCCGTATTCAGGAGCTGCAGCGCATTGCGGTGCTATGCGCAAGCTTACCCAAGGGCCCAGAATGTTATTCACAAATCCCACCAGCAAGGCTGTGCTGGACGCGTCATCAATGCCCATGTGGATGACACAGGAGAACTCGTCGACCACCGTCCGTTTCCATAGCAGGGCAATAAAGCGTGAAAAGACGCGCAGCATCGTCATGCCCTTATGGACCTTTTTCGGGTCAAATCCCGTCGTTGGTTTAGCGCTTTGCGCGGGACTCATCGGCACCTTCCAGGAGAAGCCGCCGCGCCATCCCAAAAATCGGCTGGCATACGCCATCGACCAGTCCCGACCTGTGCCGCTGACGCTGATTGTGGTGATGATTGTGGCAAACAGCACGGTTGCCACAACCAACCCTGCCGCGCCGACAACAGCCGTCCATATCCACATGCTGATTCGCCCCCCCCTTAGGGTGGGAATGTTTTGCCCAAAATATACCAGGAAGTTTAGGTGCGGGAAGAAAAATTCACTTCAGGAAGTTGTTCAATCGCATTGAGGCCGAATTCTTTCAAAAACTGAGGAGTGGTTCCATACAAAATCGGCCGTCCCGGGGCTTCCTTGCGGCCTACCTGGCCGATCAGCTCCCGGTTCACCAGTGTGTCCAGCGCCCTCTCGGAGTTGACCTGGCGCACGGCCTCAACCTCCAAGCGAGTAATCGGCTGGCGGTAAGCGACGACAGCCAGCACTTCCCATGCCGCAGCAGACAGCGGTTCCGGAGCTGCCAGGCGCAGCCTCTCGGCAAGAAAACTGTCCAGGTCGGGAGAAGTCGACAGCAGGTATCCCCCACCCGCCATATGCACTGCGAGCGCAGAGCCCGACTGCTCCAGCCTTGCGGACAACTGGGCGATGGCCTCTGGCACCTTATCTGGCTCTATGCCCAGCCACAGGGCGATTTGCTCGGCAGATGAGGGAGCAGTCTGCGCAAACAGCAAAGCCTCGAGGCGCCTGTCCGTTTCGCCGCTCATGGTCTCTTTCCCCCAGCATCCAGCCAGATCTCATCATAGGCACTGTCCTGGTGAACCGCAATCTGGTTCTGGTGCCATAAATGCACAACGGCCAAAAACGCGCCCACCACCTCGCCAGGTTGGGGCGAACCCGTCACATCCGTAAATCCCACCAATCCCGCACGCTGGTGCAAGGTGCTTAACAACCGTTCCATCCGCCGTTCCAGGGGATATTCATCGTCCCTCACAAGCTGGGGCGCTATGGCGGGTTTGGGTGGGCGGAGCTGTGGCCATGACCCCACCAGTTTGAGCAAATCCGCTCCCTTCACGGGATGGTAGACCTCACGGTCTCCACTGTGGGACGCGTGCCCGTGGTACATCTGGGCCGCCTCAAACACCGACTGGAGCCCCTGCACGGCTCCCGCCAGCCACAGTGCATCGGTGCCGTCCGCGCCGGATTCCTCCAACGCGTCCTCCCCAGCAACTTCCCGCTGGGGCAGAACCAAATCAGATTTTCTCCGGATAATCCATGCGGTTACGGGAGCTTCATCGCTCACCGTCTGCAAGTCTGCAGCCTCTCGCCACCGCTCCGAAACAAACTGCACGAGGTAAACCAGATGCAGTTCGCGGGCCAACATCGGACTGCGGCGGACTTTCAGTGCCAGTGCCTGAATATCTCCTTGCCACGAGCGTTCTGCCGGCAGGACCTCTTCTGGTATCACTCGAGTGAGTTCAGGTGCATGGCGTCTTTCACCATGGTCAGCGTGTCATGCGCCGTCTTCTGCGCCTCGCGGGCGCCCTGTTGGAGTATCTCCTGCACTTGCTGGGGATGCTCTTCCCACTCAATCCGCCGCTCCCGGATGGGATCAAGCTGGGCATTGATCTGTGAGGCTAAAATAGCCTTGCAGTCCACGCATCCGATCTGAGCTTTGCGGCAGGCACTGTCGATTTCCTGCACCTGCTGGCTCCCGGTAAAAATTTTATGCAGACTGAAAACTGGACACACCTCAGGATGTCCTGGGTCTGACTTGCGGACACGGGCCGGATCGGTCATCATCACTCGTATTTTTTTCGCAATGCTTTCCCCGCTTTCGCCTAGCGCCAGGGTGTTGCCATAACTCTTGCTCATTTTTTTGCCATCAAGTCCCGGCAGCACTTTGGCCTCGGTCAGAATCGCCTCGGGTTCCAGCAGCACTTCTCCGTACAGGCCATTAAAACGCCGGACAATTTCCCGAGTCAACTCGACATGCGGCACCTGGTCCTGGCCCACGGGCACTTTGCTAGCCCGGTACAGCAGAATATCCGATGACATCAGAACCGGATACCCCAGGAACCCGTACGTGTGGATATCTCTTTGCGCCAATTCCTTGAGTTTTTCTTTATAGCTCGGCACCCTTTCCAGCCAGCCCAAAGGCGTGATCATGCTTAAGAGCAAGTGGAGTTCCGCGTGCTCCGGGACATCCGACTGCCGGAAGATCACCGACCGTTTTGGATCCACGCCCGCCGCCAGCCAGTCCACCACCATCTGGAATACCAAGGTGGGCAATCCCCGGGTATCATGGTACCCCGTGGTCAGAGAATGATAGTCGGCTACCATAAAATAGGAATCATACACATCTTGCATGTTGACCCAGTTGTCCAAGGCCCCCATCCAGTTCCCGATATGCAGGGCTCCAGAAGGCTGCATGCCTGATAACACTCTGTCCTTTGCAGTCGTTGCGCTAATCACCTGTGGTCCTCTTTTCTTGTAAACTCCGGCCTCCGCCGTCTACGAACGATGGTCCGGCAATGATTCGAATTCAGCGCCAGCGGCCTTCCTCGGGGCGCCGCCAGGGCAAGTCGTTGCGCACCAGATCTTCGTAACTCTCCCGCTTCACCCACAGGACCGTACGGCCCTTATCGACCAGCACCACTGCCGGCCGTGGAACCCGGTTGTAATTGGAAGCCATCGCATAGTTGTACGCGCCTGTCCCGTAAACGGCCAGGTAGTCCCCAACTTCAGGTTCCGGCAGTGCAATATCCTTAACCAGAATATCCCCGCTCTCGCAGTAGCGGCCAGCAATCGTATAGACGCCATCCGGCGTGTCGGGATTCTTTCCGTCCACCTGCG
>DAHWJO010000329.1:0-1034 GCA_027344105.1 Sulfobacillus sp. | reverse complement strand
TGCGCTGGTGTCGCCCAGAATGCTGCCAACCATGAACCCATTCATATAACTGCCCATGTCACCCTCCTTTCCCATGTCCATCTGACCGCATGCCTGTATTCTAGCACCGAATGGCGGTTGAACCAGATCACGCTTGCCAAATCGTTAGGGTGATGTTATGGGATTGGGTGGTAAGGTGTCAAATTGGGCGGCCGACACCTTGGGAAAACTGATGATCCCCCTCGGACTGGCCCGGCCCTCGTCGTCGAAGGCGCCATCATCGTCTATGTGATCCCCGCCATCCCCGGAGCCATCATGACCATCGCGGTCATCGGCTGGCTGTTTCTGGTCGGAGCATCCGCGTCCGTTTCTCCGAGCACGGCATCAACGGTTTCTTCCCAGTGTCCGGGGCTGAGGAAGCATCCCGGAGTGGGTCTTACGACACGTTGCAAACGTCTGCACGTTACCGCCCGTGCTCCCTGGTCAACCCAGCCTGCATACCGCCTTGCAAGCTCCGCCCTTCAGGGCGGGGTAGTTGACGAAACATCCCTCCGCTCCCGACCATCTGCATAACCATTTCCCTCCGCCGCCAACGCCTCTTCATTGGGCAAAGCATCTTCGATTTCGAATTTTCTCAACCCGGAATCGAACGTGTCCGCAAACAAAGAGATGGTTCTCTTATCCACGCCGGACTCCCTAAAATAATCCACCCAACTGGTTATCACATCGGCGATTTTGCGCACGACACACTCTGCGTCGCGAGCCTCCACGCCAAAATCAGATGCGGCGGACAACAGGTTCTCCAATGTCGCAGCGCGTCCATGCAATCCAACGTTTATGGACAAATCAAATTCCTCTCCAACGCCAGCCCGGCTGATGGACGGATTCACGTCATACGCAGGAGACATGCTCCATAATTTATCCTGCCGGGAATACAAAAATGCGTGATTGCGCAGGTGGTCGTCCGTATTGCGAATGAACCCATTGAAAACCATGCGACGAAATGGCTCTTTCGCTCCAGGCTCATCGCCCTGTTGCCTCAGAATATTGGCAAC
>DAHWJO010000328.1:0-1049 GCA_027344105.1 Sulfobacillus sp. | reverse complement strand
ATCCACATCTCCATGCAGAATTATGGGGCTGCAGATTCCGAGCTTCCCAAGCTGGAAAGCTCTGTGGCGGCGCATGACCCGCCGAATCTTTTGTGGATTGCTCCCGCCTACACAGGACAGTTTGCCTCGTCAGACGCCATTGTGGAAGCGCAGAAGTATTTCAGGAGCACAAACTTCCAAGCATCCAGCATCTTTCCGGGACTATTGAAGACGGGCGAATACCAGGGCAAGGTGTGGACGATGCCTTTCGATGCCAATGACCTGGGAGTGTACTACAACAAAAAACTGTTTGCCAAGGCGGGGATTACTACGCCTCCCGCGACATGGACCCAGTTTCTGGCAGATGCCAAGAAACTGACAAGCAACGGCACCTACGGCTTTGAAATGCCCATAGGCAACCAGGAGTGGACGGTCTGGATTTGGGAGACCCTGCTCTGGCAAGCCGGAGGCCACCTGCTCAATTCTTCGCAGACCAAGGTCGCGTTTGACAGTCCTGCCGGAATCAAAGCCCTGGAGTATTGGAATACCCTCATGAAGGATCACGTCGCCACCTTTGGGCCGCTCAATGATTCCTACCAGCTCGGAGCCTTCGAGTCCGGAAAAGTGGCCATGACCATCAATGGCCCGTGGAACGTGGCCGCATTGCAGCAGCAGCATGCCGTCAGCTATGGCGCCTTCCCGCTGCCCAAAGACAAGATTGCGGCCACAAACATTGGCGGGGAGAGTTTGTTTATTTTTAATACCACGCCAGCCCAGGACAAAGCCGCTTTTCTGTTCGCCAAATATGTCACTACCCCCGCCTTTCAGATCGGCTATGACACGGGCAGCGGCTATCTGCCAGTGTCCAAGACCGCCCAGGATTCTGCCCAGTACCAGGCTTATTTGAAAAAGAATCCATTCATCAACGTCTTTGTCAAGGAAATGGCTGTGGGCAAGGCGCGTCCGCCTATCCCAGCCTACCCGCAAATCTCCGCCGACATAGGCAACGCCATCGAAAATACTCTCTATGGCCGCATGAGTGCGGCGGCTGCGCTGCACCAGGCTTCGGT
>DAHWJO010000327.1:0-1076 GCA_027344105.1 Sulfobacillus sp. | reverse complement strand
GCGGCGGGAGTGCTCGCAGCCAGGCTGGAAGAGCAGCTGCGGTCTTTGCACATACCCGTTAAGGAGGGCAAGGAGGCCGTGTCCTTCGACTCTGGCAGCAGCACTGTGGGCTGCAAGGACGGCACGTCCTATCCGGTGAGTGCGGTCGCCTATGCGCCGGGACTGAGAACCCGGCAGCTGGCCGTGCCCGGCCGGGAGGAGATTACGCGGCTGTCCACCTCAGACTTGATCAGGGAGCGGATAGACGGGCTGATTGTGGTGGTGGGGGGCGGGGACCGGGCGTTTGAGGCCGCAATCCGCCTGACCGACGCCGGCCAGTCTGTGATTCTGGTCCACCGGCGGGCGCATTTTAGGGCCCGTCCGGATTTTCAGATCCAGGCCGAGAGGCGCCGGATTCCGATTTATGTGAATGCCACCGTACGCTCGTTGCGCGCGGGAGCCCGGGGGATTGAAGTGACCATCGAGCGCGGGGGGCGCAAGCAACGGGTGGCGGCGCGGTGCGTGATGGCCCGCATCGGCATGGAGCCCGATATCCAGCCGGGTCTGTGTCCCGAAGCCCTGTCCGACGTCGTGCCTCTGTGGACGCCGGAGGGCATTCGGGTCTTGGGCGATGCGGTCTCCCCGGTTCCCTTCCGGTCCATTGCCACGGCGTTTGGGTCCGGCATGGTCGCAGCCAAGGAACTTGTCATGACTTTGTCCCGCACGCCGTAGAATAGAGAGTAAGAAAGGGAGGGGCAGGACATGGTGGACGACATTATTGCCCAAGGGCTGGACGTGCTGTTTGTCGGCTATAATCCTGGGATTTACTCGGACCGGGCCCGCCACCACTTCGCTGGGCCCGGCAATCTGTTTTGGGCTCTGCTGGCGGACAGCGGCCTCACGCCCTGGCGCTTGGCCCCAGATGAGGACCGGACGCTTCTGGTGTTTGGCCTCGGCATCACCAACATCGTCAGCCGCGTCACAGCGGGGTCGGCGGACTTAACTCCCCAGGACCTCGCGGAGGGCGCCAAATGCCTGCAGCTGAAAATCCAGCGCCATGCGCCCCGCCTGGTCTGCTTTCTCGGCAAAGACATCTA
>DAHWJO010000326.1:0-1076 GCA_027344105.1 Sulfobacillus sp. | reverse complement strand
GCGGCGGGAGCGCTCGCAGCCAGGCTGGAAGAGCAGCTGCGGTCTTTGCACATACCCGTTAAGGAGGGCAAGGAGGCTGTGTCCTTCGACTCTGGCAGCAGAACCGTGGGCTGCAAGGACGGCACGTCCTATCCGGTGAGTGCAGTCGCCTATGCGCCGGGACTCAGAACCCGGCAACTGGCCGTACCTGGCCGGGAGGAGATCACGCGGCTGTCCACCTCGGACTTGATCAGGGAGCGGATGGACGGGCTGATTGTGGTGGTGGGCGGAGGGGACCGGGCGTTTGAGGCCGCAATCCGCCTGACCGACGCCGGCCAGTCTGTGATCCTGGTCCACCGGAGGGCGCATTTTAGGGCCCGCCCGGATTTTCAGACCCAGGCCGAGAGGCGCCGGATTCCGATTTATGTGAATGCCACCGTACGCTCGGTGAGCGCGGGAGCCCATGGGATTGAAATGACCCTCGAGCGCGGGGGGCGCACGCAACGGCTGGCAGCTCGGTGCGTGCTGGCCCGCATCGGCATGGAGCCCGATATCGAGCCGGGTCTGTGTCCCGGAGCCCTGTCGGACGTCGTCCCTCTGTGGACGCCTGTGGGCATTCGGGTCTTGGGCGATGCGGTCTCCCCGGTTCCCTTCCGGTCTATTGCCACGGCGTTTGGGTCCGGTATGGTCGCAGCCAAGGAACTTGTCATGACTTTGTCCCGCAAGTCGTAGAATAGACAGTAAGAAAGGGAGGGTCAGGAGATGGTGGACGACATTATTGCCCAAGGGCTGGACGTGCTGTTTGTCGGGTATAATCCTGGGATTTACTCGGACCGGGCCCGCCACCACTTCGCCGGCCCCGGCAATCTGTTTTGGGCTCTGCTGGCGGACAGCGGCCTCACGCCCTGGCGCTTGGCCTCAGATGAGGACCGGACGCTTCTGGTGTTTGGCCTCGGCATTACCAACATCGTCAGCCGCGTCACACCGGGGTCGGCGGACTTAACTCCCCAGGACCTCGCTGAGGGCGCCAAATGCCTGCAGCTGAAAATCCAGCGCCATGCGCCCCGCCTGGTCTGCTTTCTCGGCAAAGACATCTA
>DAHWJO010000325.1:0-1080 GCA_027344105.1 Sulfobacillus sp. | reverse complement strand
CCACTTGGTGTTGTCGACCCAGTAGTCCAGCTTGACGTGCATATATGGATCCATCCGCACTGTGGGGGTGCCGGGAATGGTGGCGAACTGCACATGCGACAAGGACACATGGCGCGCGACCAGAGCCAATGCCAGCAGCTGATTGTCCTTCAAGTTGGTGTAGACGATGTCCTTGCGCAACTCCAGCGCAATTTGCGGAAGTTTGGGCAGGTTGGACGGTTGCAGGAGCTTGTGCATGATGGCCTTAATCACTTCCTGCTGCTGGAAGGACCGGCCGATGCTGCCCATGGGCTCACTGCGGAACCGCGAGAATTCCAGCACCTGCTGTCCATTTAGATGCTGCACGCCTTTATTGAGATTGATGTCCAGGTAATTGCCAGTGCCGCCGTAGTGCATGGCGGTCGGCACGTCTAGGGTGAGTCCCCCAATTTGGTTGATGATGTCTGCGAAATTCCACATGGTGGTTTCCATATAAAAGTCGATCGGAATATGCAGCATGTTCTGCACTTCTTTGACAGCCAAGGTCGGCCCGCCAAAATAGTTGGCCTCGTTCAGTTTGGTTTCACCCACGTGGGGAATATTGACAAGGGAATCGCGCGGAACAGAAAGCACGCTGACTTGGCCTGTCTTTGTGTCCACGCTCAGGAGCATCATCGCATCCGTGCGGTCGCGGACAGTCGGATTTTTGACATCCTTGCCGTTGATGATGCTGAGCGCATTCCCCAGCATGAGAATCGTGACGCGCTGCTGCCCTAGAGCGTAGCCTTTGTTGAGTGCACTCACGCGCGACGTGGTCAGGGCGTGGACAGGGTCCACCATCCACCAGATCCCGGCGGCAATAGCAGCAATGATGGCCAGCACGGCCGCAATAAGCCAGCGCCGCCTGCTTGGCTTCATTCGCCATTTAGCGCGCTGTTTGGACGACGAAGAGGATCTCGTGGGCGTCTTTTCGTTAAGAGAATGGGGCATGGCAACCTCCGGGTTCATGTAATGGCTCCGCTCGGGTCTATTGGGTCCGAACACGTTGATCAAACTGTGCGTCATTGTACCACAGTCAGCCCCAGACAATCATAAGAATTC
>DAHWJO010000324.1:0-1134 GCA_027344105.1 Sulfobacillus sp. | reverse complement strand
CACGCCCTGTGGCTTTAATGCTGAGAACAGGCTGCTGCCAGTTTTTGATGGCGTCAACGTGACCCACGCAGACGGCATCAAGACAATGTTCCTTCGGTATATGCAACCGGTGACGGTTCCACTTCGTCCGTCCACCACTAGCGACTTCGACAGGCAAATTCGTCGCCTTGAGCCGTTGGAACAATGCCCAGCGGGTGCTGTTCACCGCCGCCGCATCTTTTAACGGCGCTTTGGCCTGGGCCAGTATCTTGCAGATACGCTCCGATGCTTTTGGAGCCTTCGCAAGAAACTGCTCCAGGGGCATATTGCCCTTGGACTGGTTGCAGTCATGACAGGCGATAGTGAGATTGCTCACGCGGTCACTGCCGCCTTTGGAGCGGGGATGGATGTGGTCGATTTCGAGCTGCGACTGTTCCGCCCCGCAATAGACACATTCCCGGCCCCATTTCTCCAGTAAATATTCCCGGACCTCGTATCCCAGCAGCGTTCCCTGCTGGTACTCGGTGCCGGAGATTTCAGGATTCTGCATCTGCTGCATATCGAACCGTACCAATTCTTGCGATAGCGCCGTCACAGGTGCCCATCGCATCAACCTTTTCACCCACGCCAGCGTCGTATCCACCCGATGTTGCAGGCTGCACGAGTGCGGTTGTCAAAGCGGGCAGGACGATACCGCAACTTCCCACGCCGGCGGCGCCGGAACGCGCGGCGGCTGGTAAGAGCGTCACGAATCTCGTGACCCCGATGCTTCAGTTCCAGCAGCATCAGCACAGTCAGCGCGCGGAGGACTTCGCCCGTGGAACCGTCCACGGTTTCTTTCTCTCGCACCAGCGCGATGCCCGTGGTTTTACTGCCGGGATCGAGTTTGAGCCGTACCGGCTGCAAGACGGAATCCGCCTGCAACCGGTCTACCAGCCGGATGGTAAACGGCATCATCCGGTGGACGCGGGCGCGCCCGCGCTCCAGCATCAACCGAGCCCGTTTCTCCGAGCACGGCATCAGCGGTTTTTTCCTTTTGTCGAGTACAAATACGACCATTTTCTCTCCTGTGTCCTTACGGACAGCTTGTGACTCTGACCTTTCGGTCAACACCCCCTCGGGGCGGATGGATACCGGCTCCTGCTGTTTCCAGCC
>DAHWJO010000323.1:0-1149 GCA_027344105.1 Sulfobacillus sp. | reverse complement strand
ATTCTCTTGGCGGCATCGCCGCGTGGCGCCTGCCTTTTGAAACCAATGGATACTGGACCGATTTGAGCCAATTGACTCCCATCGCCCATATGCAGCCATAATTGCGCAGCCGTGTATGACCAATCCGGAGATCTGGAAGGAAAGGTGCCGTAACATGATTAACGTGCCGAGAATCCTCAAATCGATCGCACTCCTATCGGGTGCTCTGACCCTTGCAGGGTGCGGCTTCCATCAGACGGCCGCTCCCCGCCCCGCGAACACTTTGCACCACCACAGCTCCGTGTCTTCCACGGGTCCGTCGCCGTCACCCAGCCCCTCCCCTTCGCTGCAGGGAAGCAGTCCGTCTGCATCGTCGTCACCAGCCCCGTCCCTCTCCCAGTCGTCCCCCGCCCCGGGCGAGCAGTCTGTGGCGGCACCGCCGCCCCCGGGAGCGGGATCATACACCAGCCTGAAGGTGTCTGTGCTCGGGGCAACCCCCGAAGGAGAATCCTCGGCATCCGGGCAACTGCTGAATGTCTACCGTCTGACACTCCAAGTGGAAAACCCCACATCCGGCATGATCGGACTGGCCCTCAACGATTTCAGCGTGCCAAGCGGCCACTTGGCTTATTCCTGGAATGACTATGCAGCCAAGGGGCTGACGGCGGACAATTCTCTTTTTGCGTTTCCGCTGACGCCGCAGAGCCCGGCATCGGATGTGACCCAAATCATTCCCGGCCGCCCACTAACCGCAGACATTACCGTCCAGGTGCCGGCGGCTGCCGCCTACCAGCTTGACTGGAACGGCACCCGAGACGCCGTAGGCCCTCAAGCCCGCTTCAATTCCTGATCACAGCCGCCCGAAAAAGAGCCGGGTGCCTGGACAAATCCCATCAGACAGCAAGGAGTCTTGTTAATGGAACAGCGCATTTTGGGAAACACCGGGGAATCCGTCTCCCTCATCGGCCTGGGCGCTTTAGAGATCGGCCGCGACTGGGGAATAGGCAGCCATGGCGATACAGCCCGCCCCACTGAAGCGCAGGCCGCTCTAGTGCTGCGCCGCGCCCTGGATTTGGGCATCACCCTGATTGACACGGCCTCCGCGTACCATGCCAGCGAATCCCGCATTGGGCAGGCCCTCGCAGGACGCCGGGACCAGTACTTCCTGGC
>DAHWJO010000322.1:0-1162 GCA_027344105.1 Sulfobacillus sp. | reverse complement strand
TGGCTGACGGTTCTGGGATTTTTAGCCGGAGCCGTAGCGGCCGCCATGGGCGTCATTTCCGAGCAGTTCGTCCACTGGACTCCCTCCACCACGGTCCTTTTGGGAGCGCATCAGCGCGACGCCGTACTGACCGGAGTCTTTGCCCTGCTGGCCATAGCCGTGCGGTTCTACTCACGCTACCCCCAAAGCGCGCCGACGGTTTCGCAACGCGGCCGGGCCTGGTCATTTTGGAGCACAGGGCGCGGGCGCTCTACCCCGTTGTCCACCGTATTTCTCCTTTTGGCCGTGGTCATGATTACATGGACCGGTTCTCTGGGCGGCACGATGGTCTACCATTACGGGGTCGGGATCCGCCACGTCAGCTATGTCAATATCCTCAAACACTGAGGCAGGCGAAAACCGCCTCGTAATGCCGGCCCTCCACCACCATGATGCAGCCCGCACGGGTGTTAAAAAATGGAATCGAGGCAAATTCGTCCAAGTAGTGTGGACTCTGGGCGCTCTTGAAAAATGCTGTCAGTCATGCCTTTCGCATCATTGATGACGGCATTGCCCTGCCGGAACACCTGTGCAACGCCGCCGCATGACGCGTCCGCCAAGCGTCCAAGGGCTAGACCTGGTGGGCCGACACCCCCACTCAGTCTTTGTGCTTCCGGCGGAGGAACAGAATCCACTGCGGACGACCCCGCTACCATGCGGCCTATGACCCATGGACGTTCGTGACAGAGCTGACAGCCAGCTCTAATAGGGGTATAGCCGACATACGGAGCCATGAACTTTTAACCTACGAGCTCGTCTTCATCGCGGGGCCGGATCGTGTAATTCTAGAGCGGATTCTGGTGTGCCGGCCGCTCAATGGACAGCCGCGCCACCTCCTTGGGATCGGCCTTCTTCCCGGTTTCATAGGGCTGCTCATCCAGATCCGGCTGGATGGTGAGGCCGGTTTTGGTCCGCGTGTGCCCAATCAACTGGACGACCACCTCATGACTGGTGAGCGGACGGCCCCGCCAATTGAGGCTGATGGCGGAGAACATGCGATGTGCTATCAGGTTCCATTTACTCGTGCCGGGTGGAAAATGGCTGACCGTGATAGTGAGTCCGGTCTCGTCGGCGAGTGTCTGCAACTCCAGCTTGAAGAGGTTCACGCGATATCCATTACTCC
>DAHWJO010000321.1:0-1166 GCA_027344105.1 Sulfobacillus sp. | reverse complement strand
ATTCTCTTGGCGGCATCGCCGCGTGGCGCCTGCCTTTTGAAACCAATGGATACTGGACCGATTTGAGCCAATTGACTTCCATCGCCCATATGCAGCCATAATTTCGCTGCCGTGTATGACCAATCCGGAGATCTGGAAGGAAAGGTGCCGTCACATGATTAACGTCCTGAGAACCTTCAAATCGATCGCACTCCTATCGGGTGCTCTGACCCTGGCAGGGTGCGGCTTCCATCAGGCGGCCGCTCCCCGACCCGCGAACACTTTGCACCACCACGGCTCCGTGTCTTCCACGGCTCCGTCGCCTTCGCCCAGCCCCTCCCCTTCGCTGCAGGGGAGCAGCCCGTCTGCATCGTCGACACCAGCCCCGTCCCTCTCCCAGTCGTCCCCCGCCCCGGCCGAGCAGTCTGTGGCGGCACCGCCGCCCCCGGGAGCGGGATCATATACCAGCCTGAAGGTGTCTGTGCTCGGGGCAACCCCCGAAGGAGAATCCTCGGCATCCGGGCACCTGCTGAGCGTCTACCGCCTGACACTCCAGGTGGAAAACCCCACATCCGGCATGATCGGACTGGCCCTCAACGATTTCAGCGTGCAGAGCGGCCCCTTGGCTTATGCCTGGAATGACTATGCGGCCAAGGGGCTGACGGCGGGCAATTCTCTGTTTGCGTTTCCGCTGACGCCGCAGAGCCCGGCATCGGATGTGACCCAAATCATTCCCGGCCGCCCTCTAACCGCAGACATTACCGTCCAAGTGCCGCCTGCTGCCGCCTACCAGCTTGACTGGAACGGCACCTCAAACGCCGTAGGCCCGCAAGCCCGCTTCAATTCCTAATCACATAACCTCTGCCCCACCAGTCGGCTAAAAAAAAGGCCGGGTGGCGGGCAAATTCCATCAGACAGCAAGGAGCCTTGTAAATGGAACAACGCATTTTGGGAAACACCAGGGAATCCGTCTCCCTCATCGGCCTGGGCGCTTTAGAGATCGGCCGCGACTGGGGAATCGGCAGCCATGGCGATACGGCCCGCCCCACTGAAGAGCAGGCCGCTTTGGTGTTGCGCCGGGCCCTGGATTTGGGCATCACCATGATTGATACGGCCTCCGCGTACCATGCCAGCGAATCCCGCATTGGGCAGGCCCTCGCAGGACGCCGGGACCAGTACTTCCTGGC
>DAHWJO010000320.1:764-1166 GCA_027344105.1 Sulfobacillus sp. | reverse complement strand
ACCTATCTCGGCGGTTGTGGAATTCATGGATGACCTCAGGTGGGGGCAGCTTTCGGATATTTTATACCATGAGTGTGTAATTTTCCACACTGATAAAGAAAAATAGTGCTCAATTTTTAACAACCGGGGTCATAGCTGATGACCCTAGGTGGGGTCATCAGCTATGACCCCACCCTCAAAAAACCTTCATATAAAATCAATATGTTGAAAATCGCCTCTTTCTATGTTCTATGGGGCCTCCTTGGGGCTGTCACTGTGACGGCCTTGGTTGAGAAATCGCCTCGGCCACATCGACAAGGAGTGGGCGCTTGCTCCGACTGCGTCGGACCGCCCTGTTGATCGACAGCAAAGAAGACGTGCAGCGACTGATTACAAAAGAGGATGTGATCAAGGATCTTAGGA
>DAHWJO010000320.1:0-754 GCA_027344105.1 Sulfobacillus sp. | reverse complement strand
CCCCCTCTGGGGACTTTGTCCCCCACTGCCTCCGGCAGCGGCTCCCCCTTTTCTGGTTCTCCGGCGAAGGGGCTTTTTGAAAAGAGCTTTGGCTCCAAGCCCCGCAGGGGCAAAGTGGCGCGAGGAGTGGCGGGCGATTTGCTTGCAAATCGTTCGACGCTACCGCAACCGCCCAGAGGGCGGAATGCCTGCTACGGAGTACTGCACGATGGCCTACACGGTCGAAAGCCATCCGTGCCCGGCACGCCGAAGGCGTGGCAAGCGGGCACTCCTTGGGGGTCTGTGCGGTGCCGTCGCGGTTAAATGGGCATTGCGGGCGCGTAAATCGTGTTTCTGGCGATTGGGGGTATGGAACTATCCCCTACACCCATTGCGTGCGCTGTAGGGCAAATTTGGGGCCTTGTCGGGGCTATTGCAGTGGGTGGATGTGCTTGGCCGTGATTGACGGCATCGATGTGGCTGTTTTATGCTCCGTCACTGTGACGGCTTGTGAGGGTAGATTCATGGCAACGACCAGTGCGGAACGGATGCGGTGGAAGCGGGCGCGGGATCGCGGCATGGTCTGGGGCGAGGGGGATGAATCCCAGCTCAGTGATACCGCCCTGATCGAACAACTGGCGATCGCCTGCCAGAAGGCCCGCGAGGGGCAGGGCAACGCTATCGCCCTGGGGCTGCTCCGGGAAATCGCGGCGCGGATCGGTTTGTCAGGTAAGTCACTGTGACGGGCCATTGTTCCTGAGGGGATTCCCTGAAG
>DAHWJO010000031.1:0-25817 GCA_027344105.1 Sulfobacillus sp. | reverse complement strand
CGGCGCTGCGTTTAAAGGGAACAGGGTTGCCAGCACGCGACGGCTCAACTGCCTGACGCGTAAAAATTTTCCTCCAAATGCCGGTGAGCTCCCAGCCATGGGGCCAATGGCCACAAAGAAGCGGGCGGGAGCCGGGGCGCCACGAATCCTCTCTCCCACCCCACCTCTTTGGCATAACTTGTCAGTCATGTCCATAGATATCAAACAACTGGGAAGAGCATCCCAGTGGCGGCTGATCTGAACAGGAGTGAGACGACATGGAGCCTTGGGATTATCTTCCCCATCTGTGGAGAGATGCGGTGCGGAGCCTGGCGCCTGAACACCTTGCGACCCTGGAGGAAGTGCGTTTCCGTCTTGACCGCCCCGTCCTCTGTTACGGACCCAACTGGTGTGTGCCGTTAAGCAAGATGGGGTCAGCAGTCTTGAGGCAGCAGGACTTGGATGAACTGGTTTCCATTATTGCCGACCATTCTTTGTATGCCCGGGTTGAGGAATTGCGTCAAGCCTACTTGACACTGCCTGGCGGGCACCGGGTAGGGATTGCCGGGAGCGCCGTGTGGAAGGACGGCAGCCTGGCCACGATGACCGACATTGCCGGACTGAACTTCCGACGGGCTCGTGACGTCAAGGGTGCTGGTCAGACTCTGCTGCAGACGTTCGAAGAACTGGGCAGACCCGTGCAGTCTCTGCTGGTCGCAGCGCCTCCCCGGTGCGGGAAGACGACTCTCTTGAGAGATTTGGCACGGCATTTCAGCGAGAACGGAGAGCGGGTCACGGTTGTGGACGAGCGCTCAGAAATTGCCGGATTTAACCGGGGCCGCTATGGATTTTGGTTGGGGCCTCATACTGACGTGCTGGATGGCTGGCCAAAGGCCGAAGGCATGATGGCGGCCATAAGGACTTTAGGTCCAGACCGTGTGGTTGTCGATGAACTGGGTGGGGGCAGCGATATGGGCGCCGTGGCCAGGGCTCTGTCAGCGGGAGTGTCGGTAGTGGCGAGTATTCACGCGGGAAGTTACCAGCAGCTGGAACGCATCGGATTCTCCGACAGGGGGTCCAGGACCGTGGGCGATCTGTTTGACGCGGTAGCCATTGTCAGCCGGCGGCTGGGTCCCGGAACCGTGGAGGAACTCTGGCACGCGGGCGAGAGGCTATGGCGCGTGGAAGCATGAAGCTGTTAGGGGCACTGCTGACCGTCATGGCCGCATGGTGGCTGGGACGCCTGATGGCCAGGCCCTACCGGCTGCGCGTAACCGCCTTAGAACAGGGAATTGGTGTTTTGGAACAGCTCCGGCCAGAAATAGCTTGGCACCAGCGCATCCTCGATGTGGCCTTTCAGCGGGCCAGCCGGTCCTATTCCGTGTGGCAGCCCGTGGCGGAAATTCTGTCCCAGCAAATTGGTCAGCACGAAAGCAATTTTGCTACCGCTTTTCACCAGGCCCTGATAACAGTGCCGGGGCTGTGGGAGAAAGATCTGGCGGTATGGGACGAGCTGGGCCAGGTGTTGGGGCAATCTTCTGCGGAATTTCAGATCGACCATCTTCAAGCCGCGGAAGCAGAACTGGCAAGAAACCTGAACGAGGCCAGAAGCCAGGGGTTGAAGACCGCGCGCTTGACGGAAATTCTTATATCGCTGGTGGGCGTGGCTCTCGTGATCGTTCTCATCTGACAAACGGAGTGAGGATATGGGAACTAACATCGACTTGATTGTTCGTTTGGCAGGGATCGGCATTTTAGTCACGGTTGCGTATAGCGTCCTGGAACGTCTGGACCGCAAAGAGTGGGGGCAGCTGGTGGCCTTGGCTGGGGTGGCCATTGGTTTCCTGCTGGTGCTGCGCGAAGTGCAGCAGCTGTTCAACGCCGTCCGCACGATGTTCAACCTGTAGGCGAAGGAGGCCCTCCCGTGCATACCATCTTGCGGCTGGTCTCTGTGGGAATTATCGGTACCGTGCTGCTGGCCGTCGTCCGTGAGGAGCGCAAGGATCTGGGCGTTGTTCTCCGCTTGGCCATCGGGGTTGCCCTTCTGCTGATTTTGATCGTCCCTCTGGCGGAGGTGCTGACGGGGTTTCTCAAACTCGTAGATCAAGCCCGGATCAGAGGATTGTATCTGGGGCTTCTGCTCAAGGTGATCGGAATCGCCTACCTGGCGACGTTTGCTGCCCATATTGCCTATGACTCGGGGGAAGCGGGAATTGGCTGGCGGATTGAGGTGGGGGCCAAGATTGTTATCTTGGCACTGGCTTTGCCGCTAGTGAGCGCGATATTGCAGACGGTCCTGAAAATGATTCCGTCCTGAGGAGCGATACCATGAGAAGGTTGTGGATCTGGATTGCGGCGGTGGCCATGGTGTGGGGATTTTCCCCGGTGGTCCATGCGCAGACCGTGGATGCTTTGGTCAGCAAGCAAGCGCAGAGTGTCAACACCCAGGCGTTGGACCGTCAGGTATCGCAACTGGTCAACCCCTACCCGCAGGTCCATATCCCGACCGTGTCTCAGATAGCCTCTGACCTCTTGCACCGCAAGAACCCATTCAGTCTGACCGAATTGGTCTCGGCGCTGACGCAGGCCATCGCCGGGGATCTGGAGACGGAAGGGCGCGTGCTTGGCGTGATCTTCCTGTTGTC
Source organism: Sulfobacillus sp. (assembly GCA_027344105.1). Lineage (GTDB taxonomy): Bacteria > Bacillota > Sulfobacillia > Sulfobacillales > Sulfobacillaceae > Sulfobacillus. The sequence goes on along the minus strand of DAHWJO010000031.1, from coordinate 23,193 downwards.
GGTCTTGGCAGCCATTCTTTCCCGCCTGACCGAGTCCATTGACGGGTCGGGGAGAATCGCCGAGGTGTCACAGATGGTCGTGGTCTCAGCCCTCATCTTGATTGCTCTCCACTCTTTTGGTCTGGCACTGGCCATGGTGAATCAACTGCTCACCGATGTGGTGCACCTTATGGAGTCGCTTATCCCCCTGCTTGTGGTGCTGATGGCCGGCAGCGGGGCGGTAGCTTCAGCGGGGATATTTCATCCCGTGATGATGCTGACAGTGAACCTGGTCGCCATGATGACACGGAGCTGGGTTCTGCCCTTGGTGCTGCTGGCCACCATTATTGATTTGGTGGGCCACTGGATGCCGAATTTCTCCTTGAAGAACCTGGCGCTGCTGCTGCGCCAGACCGGGCTCACCCTGCTAGGCGGCCTCATGACGCTGTTCTTGGGGGTGATGGCGGTGGAAGGGTCGGCAGGGTCGGTAGCCGATGGGGTGACGCTGCGCACGGGCAAATTTCTCGCCAATACGTTTGTGCCGGTGGTGGGCAAGGCCTTTTCAGATGCGATGGAAGCTGTCCTGGGCTCTTCGATGCTTTTGAAGAACGCCGTGTCAGTAGTCGGAGCCCTTACCATCATTGTGCTGGTGGCATTTCCCATCCTGAAACTGTTCGTGATGATGCTGCTGTACCGGCTGGGCGCAGCGGCCACGGAGCCCTTAGGGGTAAGCGGCGTGCACCGGACCCTGGAGACCATGGCCACAGCGATGGGCTGGCTTCTGGCCATTACCGGTTCGGTGGCTCTGATGTTCTTCTTGATGATCACGGTAGTGGTGACCGTATCGAATGGGGTGGGGCTGTAATGGTCGCGATGATTGGTCACTGGGTGCGGTCTCTGATCATCATCGTGCTCTTGGGCAATTTGGCAGATTTCATCCTGCCCAAGGGCGATCTCAAAAAGTATGCCGGACTGATTATTGGCCTGGTATTGCTGCTGGCTATGGTCAGCCCGGTCTGGAGCATCATCCACCAGTTGGGGAAGTCCCGGTCGTCCAGCGCCTGGCTGGGAGTGGGCACGGGGCAAAATCTTTCAGTCCTGGTGCATTCCGAGCAGATCGACCAGGCCGAAGCCATGGTGCTGAGCTACAAAAATGTCGAGAGCTGCGCCATTCATGCGGGGCCGGGCGGATGGTACAGTGCCGTGGTCACCGTCACCGCTCCGGTGGTGAAAACTACCCTCAGCCAGTACATCAAAGATGCGCTGGCCATCACCACGGGGCAGACGCCCCGCATACAGCTGAGCGTGCGGACGTCGGAAAAAATCCAGCCCAGCGCCGTGCACCGGATCCACTCCTAGAACAGGACCCGGCCAAAACAAGAAAGGGAGAATTGAGATGGCCAGCAATTTTCGCGAGTGGTGGAAAAAGTTTTCAAGTCATGACCGCCCACAATTGTACCGGCTGGCTGGGGTGGGCATTTTAGGACTGCTGTTGCTGGGATTTGGGAGCTTCGGGCCGTCTGTGCCTTCCCCGCCCCGCAGCACGGTGACCAAGGCCAGTCATACCGGCCCCTTGGCGGACCAGGAACAGGAAGTCTCGTCGCAGTTGACGGGAATCCTTGAGAAGATACCCCAGGTGCACAAGGTATCAGTTGCGGTCACGCTGACCAAAAGCATGACATCCCAGTACGTCAATTCCAACCAGAACGGCCAGGGCACTTCGCCGGTTGTCATTTCCACGAATTCGGGTCAGGCCGTCGTGCCCCTGGACGAACTGGGCCCTTCCGTCGCAGGTGTGGTGGTGGTGGCGCCCAGTGCGGAAAATCCCGTGATACGGGCCGAGCTCGCCCAGGCGGTCGAGACCTTGCTGCAGGTCCAACCTTATCAGGTGCTGATATTGCCGACAAATTGACAAGTTACAGAGTGTGAGAGGAGAGATTGCTGCAATGAAGCGTCCCCAAATCGTCCGTTTTGCCGCATTTGTTACGGTCCTGGCGGTTCTTCTGGGTTATGTCGTCTATCACCGCACGGCACCCAATACCACTGCGCTGTCGGCCGCCGTCACAGCGCAAAAGCACCAGTCGAATGTCGTGTCCACGTTGGAGAACTACTTTGTGAACTACCGGATGCACCGGGACCGTGTCATGACGGAAGAAATTGCCACGTTGAAGGCCCTAACGGAAAATCCAGCGATTTCGCAGTCCGCGAAAGACCAGGCGTCGGCTGCCATGGTGCAGGACACCCAAGAACTTAAAGAGGAGACACAGGCGGAAGGACTGCTGTCAGCCCGCGGCTTTCCCTTGAGCGCGGTGACGGTGACCCAGAACAAGGCAGTGGTTGTAGTGGGCGGGAGTGCTCTGACCAGCCAGCAAATTGGACGCATTGCCGACACCATTACGGAAGTGACCACGCTGCCCCCGCAAGACGTCGTGATTTTGCCAAAGTCCTGATGAGGGAGAAATAAAGAAGAGAAGCGGAGAAGCTTCTCTTCTTTATTTTCTCTTGAAAGCTCTATGTTGAGGTCAGAACGTGAGCACGTGATAGCCTTCGCCTAAGCGCTGGGCGACTTCCTGTCCCCCCCGGACGATTTGCGCTTCAAACATCTGATCGGCGGTCAGCCCAAGACTCTGCATGGAAACCTCGCACACGGTGATGGCAATGCCGGCGTCTCTCATGGCCTGCAATTGCTGGCCGAACTGCGGGGAATTTTTTTGGTTGGATTTCAACACTTCGATGCCGGGTCCCAAAGCCAAAAACTCCACGGCCATTTCTGGTCTGAACTTCTTTAACATCAGCGTCATCTGCAGTATGGCATTGGCCCGCACAAAAGCTTCTTCTTTGCCTGTTGTCAGCACAACCAGCGTCGGTTGGTTGTTTTCCATAGCAACACCCCCCATGGTCTTTAACGTGTGGTTGCCATCCATGATATCATATTTGCTTCCGGCAGGCCTGGGACCCGCCCCGGGATCGGACAAGGCCCCGAGATCTCTAGACATTCCCGTCTTATTGTGGTCTATTAGGAGGGTAGAACCGGAGGTGTCGAGGTGTTTAAGAAAATCTTGATTGCAAACCGGGGAGAAATCGCCATCCGGGTCATGCGCGCTGCGCGTGAACTGGGCATCAAAACGGTGGCTGTCTACTCCGATGCTGATAAAGATGCTTTGCATGTCAAATATGCCGATGAAGCGTTTCCCATCGGGCCTGCTCCCTCTAATCTCAGCTATCTTCATATCCCCAATATCATCAATGCCGCTGTGCAGACGGGCGCCGAGGCCATCCATCCGGGATATGGCTTCTTATCGGAAAATCATCACTTCGCGGCCGTATGTCAAACTTGGGGCCTCACATTTATTGGACCCCCGGCGGATGCCATGGAAAAGATGGGGATAAAGGCGCAGGCTCGGCAGATGATGATTCAAGCCGGAGTCCCCGTGGTGCCTGGCACGGTCGGGACGGTGGATGATATAGCCGCTGCCCAAACGGTGGCCGAAGAAATTGGTTATCCTATAATGGTGAAGGCGTCTTTTGGAGGCGGGGGTCGGGGCATTCGCGTGGTGGACTCGCCCGACGAGCTGGCCAATGCGCTGGAAAGCGCCAGCCGCGAGGCTAAGTCGGCCTTTGGTCAAGGGGATGTTTATATTGAAAAGTTTTTACGCAAACCCCGGCATATTGAAATCCAGGTGCTGGCCGACAGTCAGGGGCACGTGGTGACCTTGGGCGAAAGAGAGTCCTCCCTGCAGAGACGCCGGCAGAAGGTTATGGAAGAGGCCCCGTCTGTCGCCGTGAGTCCCGCGCTGCGCGAGGAGATTAGTGAGGCTGCCAGGCGTGCGGCCCAGGCGGTCCACTACACGAGTGCGGGCACCCTGGAGTTTCTCCTTGATAGGGAAGGGCATTTCTACTTTATGGAGATGAACACGCGTGTGCAGGTGGAGCATGCCTGTACAGAAATGGTGACAGGAGTCGACATTGTCAAGGAGCAGATTCGGGTGGCGGCCGGGTTGCCGCTCTCGATTCGCCAAGAAGATGTTGTCCTGTCGGGATGGAGCCTGGAATGCCGGATTAACGCGGAAGATCCTGAGAAGCAGTTTCGCCCGAGCCCGGGGAAGATTACTCTGTGGAAAGAGGCGGGGGGGCCTTGGGTGCGGGTGGATTCAGGAGCCGAAACGGGAGACGAGGTCCAGCCTTTTTATGATTCCCTTCTGGCGAAAGTCGTCACCTGGGGACGCACCCGCGAGGAAACCATTGAACGGATGCGGCGCGCCCTCAGTGAATTCCAGATAGAAGGAGTCAAAACGACATTGGAACTGCACAAGCAGCTGATGGAAGACGAGGAGTTCCGCGCTGGCAACATCCATACGACGTTTCTCGCGGAACGCATTAAAGGCGCCTAGCGCGAAAGGAGGCCATGATGATGCCTGATGATGTGATCCTAGAGATTAAGACGGTGCCTACGGTGCAAATCGCCAATGAAGTCATTGCTGTCATTGCCGGGATTGCGGCGGGAGAAGTGGACGGGGTCGCAGCCATGAGTGCCGGGCTAGCTGGCGGCCTTACGGAAATGTTGGGAAAAAAGACGGCAAGCCGCGGAGTGAAAATCGAGGTGAAAGAGAATCATGTGAGTCTCGATTTGTTTGTGGTGGTGCGCTACGGCGCAAAAATTCCTGAGGTGGCTTCGCGCATTCAGGACCGGGTAAAGATTCAAGTGGAGAGAATGACGGGGCTCACGGTCTCGGACGTGAATATTCATATCCAGGGCGTTTCCTTTGACCAGGCTCCGGACGGGGAGCCGATGGATAGCAGTCTGCCCCAGAACATAGCGGTGTCCTCCGACGGGGACGCCGCCCAGGGGCGAGAGAATTGAGGAGGTAGGACGGTGGCACGGCATCATGCCCGGGAAGAGGCCCTAAAAATTCTATTTGAGCACGACCTGGCTCAGACGGACGCAGAATTTCTGCTGGCCGGTTGGCAGGAAGAGGACGAGGAGGACCGCAAGTTTGCCCAGTCTTTGGTCCAGGGGGTCGTTCGCCAGCAACCGGCTATCGATGCCGTGATTGCCCAGTCGGCAGTGGACTGGAAAATCGAGCGCATGCCGACGATTGACCGCAACGTTCTCCGGATGGCGGTGTATGAGCTTCAGAATGATGCCCAGACACCGATTTCGGTGATTATCTCTGAAGCTTTGGAATTGGCTGGGGCGTACAGCACCGATGAAGCCAAAAGGTTTGTAAACGGCGTGCTGTCTTCGGTGGCGAAAGATGTGCGCCCGGGTGGGGACACGGACCGCCAGCCAGCAAGCGGGACGGTTCTGGCTAGTCCGGAGAATGGCGCCGAGGCATAGTCCGGCGTCCACAGTGAGAAAGAGGGCAGGGATTCGAGCGTGTCGGGTCAAGAGGGGATGGCCTGTTCAAGACGGGCGGGGATGTTTTATGCTAGCGTCGGGGACTTAAAGTCCCGGGCGCTGTTTTTGCTCTTGTCCGGCCCGCGCAGCGGGGACAGGCAGAGCGGATGAAAGGATGGATCAATTACGATGGCAATGGCCGAACTGCTGGACGGAAAAACCACGGCTGCGAACATTCGCGCCGAACTTGCGGTAAAGATTGAGGAACACTATCTCAGAACAGGGCGGCGCCCTGGCCTTGCAGTGGTGATGGTGGGAGATGACCCCGCCTCGAAAGTGTATGTGCGCAACAAACACCGGGCCAGCCTGCAGGCTGGCATGGACTCGCGCCAGGTGATTCTCCCTGACACGGCGACAACAGGACAAGTGCTGGAAATGATTGAAATGCTCAATCAGGATCCCGGGATTCATGGCATCCTCCTGCAACTGCCCGTGCCCTCCCATATTGACGCGCAGATGATTGTCAAACATCTTGACCCGCGCAAAGACGTCGATGGCCTGACCCCGACCAATATGGGGAGGCTGATGACAGGTCAGCCGGGGTTGCGGCCGTGCACCCCATTGGGGATTATGGAGCTTCTCAGCCGCTACCATGTGGAGGTGGCAGGGAAGAGGGCTGTCGTTATAGGCCGGTCCCAACTGGTCGGCAGGCCCCTGGCGGTTCTCCTGCTGGAGCACGACGCAACCATTTGTGTGGTGCACTCGAAAACCCCCAGACCGTGGGAACTGACCCGCGAGGCGGATATTGTTGTATCTGCGGTGGGTCAGCCCCAATTGGTGCGGTTAGACTGGATTAAACCGGGCGCTGCGGTGATCGATGTGGGCATCAGCCGTACGGACCGCGGCTTGGTCGGGGATGTGGATTTTGAGGCGGTGTCTACCCGGGCGGGTATGATTACACCGGTGCCGGGAGGCGTCGGCCCCATGACCATCGCCATGCTTCTGTCCAACACCTGGCAAGCTTTTCAAGGAGCGTTCACCGCATGATTCCTGAGACGCTGAGTGTGCATGAACTCGTGCAGGGTATTCGCCAACTTGTCGAAGGGGTACCCAACTGGCAGCGTGTCTGGGTCAAGGGCGAACTGTCTGGAGTGAAGCACCACAGCTCAGGGCACTGGTATTTTGTTCTGAAAGATGAGCAGGCGCAGATGCGCACGGTCATGTTCCGGCGTGATGCGGCTACACTGTCCGCTCCGCTGCGAGACGGCATGTCTGTCCTGGTCTTTGGACGCGTGGGAGTATTTGAACGGGATGGCCAAACCCAACTGTATGCCTCCATGGTGCAAGATGTCGGGGCGGGCGAACAGTTTCAAAAACTCGAAGCACTTAAAAAGAAATTGTACGCGGAGGGCCTGTTCTCGGCGCCCAAAAGGCCGGTTCCCCGCCTGCCCCGGGCCGTGGGGGTGATTACCTCCGGAACCGGAGCGGCGCGCTTTGACATTGAGACCGTGATCCGCAGACGCTTTCCGGGGATGCCCGTGACGCTCTTCCCGGTTCTAGTTCAGGGTGCGGAAGCGCCCCGGGCCATTGTCCTTGCGCTAAAAGAGGCGTACGGACGCCCCCTTGATGTTCTCATCGTGGGCCGGGGTGGAGGATCTAAAGAAGACCTCATGGCATTCAATGATGAGGCTGTCGTGCGGATGGTGAAAGCGTCGCCAGTTCCCGTCATTTCCGCTGTGGGCCATGAAATTGATACGACGCTGGTGGATTTGGTGGCGGACCTGCGTGCCGCGACCCCTTCGGCCGCGGCTGAATTGGCGGTGCCCGAGAAGGCTAGCCTGGTGGAGTGGCTTGGGCAGGTGAACCAGCGCTTGCGCGGAGCTTTGCGGCACCGCATTGAATGGGAGCGAACCCGCCTGTCCGGGTGGACGGGCCACGGTGTCCTGACTGATGGGGCGCGTATTGTATCGTCGCGGAGACAGCAAGTGGACCGTTTGGAAGAACGCCGGGACAGGGCGATGGAGCGGCTTTTGCATGGCGCTCGCTTGCGGCTCGACAAGCTGCAGACCGGACTGGATGCCCTCAATCCCTCCGCCGTGCTGTCCAGGGGTTATACCTACGTCACGGGCCAAGACGGGCAGACCCGGGATCTGGAGGATATTCGTGCAGGTGAACAGTATGAGGTACACTGGTATAATGGAAGCTATTGGATGATATCAGACAGGCCGGGGAAAGAGGAAGATGCGTGAAGGAAGCTAGCGAACTGGAGCGTTTTGAAGATCTGATTATCCGGCTTGAAGAGATTGTGCGCCAACTGGAAGGTGGAAATTTGTCCTTGAAAGACAGCTTGGCCATTTTCAAGGAAGCACGCCAACTGAGTGAGAAGGCCAATGCCCTGCTGAATCAGGCAGAAGACATGCTGAACGCGGAAACTGAGGCGTAAAGTGGATATCGAGAGGTGGCTTCAGGAAACCCGCCAGACGGTTGAGGAATGGATCCGGCAAGATGCCCTGTCCCGGGCGGCGGAACCGGGCACGGTGGAAGAGGCGATGCGCTATTCCCTTCTGGCTGGGGGAAAACGTCTGCGGCCCCAGTTAGTCATGGCCAGCAGCCTGTATCTCGGGCTGCCGGCAGACACGTTCCGCGAGGCGGCCCTCGCGGTGGAATATATCCACACCTATTCGCTGATTCACGACGACCTGCCCGCCATGGACAATGATGACCTGCGCCGCGGACAGCCTACAGCTCATAAAATGTTCCCGGAAGCGATGGCGATTCTGTCAGGAGACGCCCTCTTGACGGAAGCATTCGTCAAGATGGGGCACTTTCAGGCCGCCCGGGCGGAAGATGTTCTCCAGGCAACGACCTACCTGGCCGAAGCTGCGGGCAGGCAAGGACTGATCAGGGGGCAGGTGATGGACCTCGCAGCGGAACGGCAGACGGTGGACCTGACGAATTTGCAGGATATTCACCGCCATAAGACAGGTGCTCTCTTTAGGGCCGCACTGGTGATTCCGGCGATTTTGTCCAGAAACTGGGACGAGCAGGAGTCTCTTCTCCAATTCGGAGAGCACTTTGGGCTGGCTTTTCAAATTGTGGATGACATTTTGAATGTTGTGGGCGACCCTGAGGCATTGGGAAAAAATGTGGGGACCGACAGCCAACTCGGCAAGGCTACCTATCCGCGTCTGGTGGGTATTGACCAGGCTCGCCGCCTGGCCGATGACCACCGCATACGGGCCAAGATCGCCATTGGGTCCGGCCCGCAGTCGGACATTTTGCGCAGCCTGGTGGACTTTGCCGTCGACCGTCAGTGGTAGGAGGAGAGAGCGATGGAAGAGAATATGTTGGACTTGGTCCAGTCACCCGGTGACATCCGCAACTGGTCTGTACCGCAGCTGGAAAAACTGGCTGCCGCGCTGCGCCAGGCCATTATTGAAACAACGGCGCAGACAGGAGGCCACATCGGGGCCAGTTTGGGGACCGTGGAACTGGCCATAGCCCTGCACTATGCCTACAATACCCCTTCTGACAAACTCATCTGGGATATTGGCCACCAGGCTTATGCCCATAAACTGCTGACGGGACGCTATCAGGAGTTTGGCACGCTGCGCCAGCTGAACGGGTTGTCGGGATTTCTGAAACGCAGGGAAAGCGAGTACGATGTATGGGAAGCCGGGCACGCATCGACATCTCTCTCGGCGGCTATGGGCATGGCCAGCGCCCGTGACTTGCGCAAACAGCATTATAAGGTGGCGGCTGTGATTGGAGATGGAGCGCTCACGGCTGGGATGGCGTGGGAAGCGATGAATCAAATCGGACAGTCGAAAACCAATCTGGTGATGGTGGTCAATGACAATTCCATGTCCATTGCTCCCAATGTCGGGGCTTTTTCCCACTATCTGACGGAACTGCGCTCGGCTCCAGCCTATACCCGCATGAAGCAGGAAGTGGAGCAACTGCTGGATGCGGTCCCGGTTTTTGGCGGCTCCATCCGGAAAACGCTGGAACGGACGAAAGATGTTCTGCACCATGCGGTGATTCCGCGCAACGTATTCGAAGAATTGGGCTTTAAGTATTACGGGCCGGTTGACGGTCACAGTTTGACCGACCTCATTTCCGTGCTGCGCAACGCCCAAACCGTCGAGGGGCCCGTGGTTGTGCATGTGATCACCCAAAAGGGCCATGGATATCTTCCTGCCGAACAGAGGCCAGGCGAATTTCACGGGCCAGGACCATTTGAGATTGAGTCTGGCCAATTCATTAAAAAGCCGCAGCCGCCCTCATACAGCCAGGTATTCAGCCAGACCCTGGTAGATTTGGCCCACAGTCATCCGGAAATTGTCGTGATTACCGCGGCAATGCCCGATGGCACGAAGCTGGACCTGTTTCAAAAAGCTTTTCCCGAACGATTTTTTGACGTGGGCATTGCCGAGCAGCATGCCGCGACATTTGCGGCGGGCCTGGCTGCGGGGGGGATGCGGCCGGTGTTTGCGGTATACAGCACCTTTCTTCAGAGAGCCTATGACCAGGTGGTGCACGATGTGTGCCACCAGGACCTACCCGTCATTTTCGGCGTCGACCGTGCGGGGCTGGTGGGGGCCGACGGAGCCACGCACCAAGGAATTTATGATATCAGCTTCCTGCGTGCCGTGCCCAACATTGAAATTGCTATGGGGAAAGATGAGCAGGAATTGCGGCAGCTGCTGATCGGAGCCTTTGAGAGGCCCCACCCTGTAGCCCTGCGCTATCCACGGGGCGCCACCAGAGGGCTCGACTTGACGCTGCCACTGAAACCCATTCCTTGGGGAACCGGCGAGTGGCTCGAGCATGGCCGCGATGTGACAATTGTGGCTTTAGGCCCGGTCGTATATCAAGCTTTGGGCGCACGGGAAATTCTGGAGGCCGAAGGCTACCATGTCGGGGTCATCAACGCCAGGTTTGTCAAACCGCTGGATACCGCGCTGTTGGGGGCTGCCGCCGCTGAGAGCCGGGCCCTTGTGACTTTGGAAGAGCATGCTGTGGCTGGTGGATTCGGATCGGCTGTCAATGAGTGGGCCAATGCCGCCCAGGTGGCTATTCCGATATTCAATGCCGGCTTGCCCGATGAATTTATTGATCACGGCGCCGTGGATTACTATCTGAATCTCTTTGAATTAAATGCCGATGGGTTGGCGCGGAGGGTGAGAAATTGGCTTCCCCTAAAGAAAACCGCCGAAAGATAGGACGGCCGGATTCTCGCTTAGACCGGGTGATGGTGGCGCAGGGACTGGCGCCGACACGGGCCAAGGCCCAAGCCCTGATTATGGCCGGGCATGTTCGGGTGAATGATACAGTAGTGACCAAAGCGGGCACTGCAGTCAAAGAGGATGACCGGCTGACGGTCCAGGGCATCTTGAATCCTTATGCCAGCCGCGGCGGGCTGAAACTTGAGGGAGCCCTGAAGGCCTTCGCGCTGGACCCGCAGGGGTGGAACATTGTCGATGTGGGAGCATCAACGGGTGGGTTTACGGACTGCTGGCTCCAGCATGGGGCAAACCATGTGTGGGCGGTGGATGTGGGCTATGGTCAGCTCGACTGGCGCCTGCGCAACGATCCGCGGGTCACGGTGCTTGAGCGCACCAACGCCCGCTGGCTGACCCGGCAGGACTTGTCCTCGCCAGAGTTGCTGGACGCAGCGTCCATCGATGCGTCGTTTATCGGGATGGCGCTCTTGCTGCAGCCCCTCCTGTCGATTCTGAAGTCTGGCGGGCTTGTGGTCGGGCTTGTGAAGCCGCAGTTCGAAGCTGGCCGCACGAAGGTTGGCAAAGGCGGGGTGGTCCGCGACCGGGCGGTGCATGAGGAAGTGCTGACCCGATTTGCCGCCCAAGTGGAAACGGCTGGGTATGCTCTCTTGGGTCTGGCGCCGTCGCCCATCCGCGGTCCAGAAGGGAATATTGAGTTTCTCAGCCTGCTGGCTGTCGGGACGCCTCCTTACGCTGTGATAGCGCCAAATATCAGCCAAGTCGTCGAATTGGCATGGGGAGGGGGGGAGGCGCTGTGAAACGCCTCATGATTTGGCCGAATCCGGATAAAGATCAAGTGCGGGGCTTAACAGGGAAAATTTGGCATTGGGCTGTTCAAAACGAAATTGCTGTCATTATTCCTGCGGTCCTTGCGGAAGCGGCAGGGTATCCTGATCTGGGGAGAGATCTGGAGACACTGGAAGCAGGCAGTGTCGACGGGATCGTGGTGCTCGGCGGAGACGGGACGCTCCTGCATGCGGCGAAAGCGCTAGCATGGCTCAATTGTCCTATTTTGGGGGTAAATCTGGGGCATTTGGGATTTTTAACTGAAGTTGAGGTGCCAGACTTATTGCCTGCGCTGGCGGCAATGGTCAATAATCAGTATGAGATCGATCAGCGGCGCCTGCTGACGGCGCGGGTGATGCGGGGATCCCAGGAGCTGGCGCGGTTTGAAGCCATGAACGATGTGGTGGTGAATAAAGGTCCATTTGCCCGCTTGATTAATCTGGAGACCTTTGTTGATGAAGCGTATGTTACCACATACCCAGCCGATGGTCTGATTGTGGCGTCGCCTACGGGATCCACAGCCTACTCACTGTCGGCTGGAGGGCCGATTCTGAGCCCGGCCCTGAGTGTCATGGTGGTGACACCGATTTGCCCGCATTCTTTTTTTGACCGCTCCATTGTGATTAATGGCGGCCAGCAAGTAAAAATACGGGTTCGGGCGATGCACCGCGACACGCTTGTCACGGTGGATGGCCAGGAGACCCATCCACTGGAAGATGGTGATGAGGTGCTTGTGGAGACCAGTTCGACGACGATACGGCTATTGCGTCGCCCTGGTTGGAGCTTTTTCCAAGTTCTACGGGGGTGGCGAAAGGGGCATTAAGTATTTATGCGTCACGATAAGCGCGCGCGTCAGTCATTGATTCAGGAAATTATTACCCAGAGGGCGGTACAAACGCAGGAGGAACTTTCGGAAATATTGGCATCCCAGGGAATGCCAGCGACCCAAGCCACAATTTCCCGGGATATTAAGGATCTAGGGCTCATTAAAGTTCCGTATCAGGATACGCACCGCTATGCTTTGCCCGAAGACCGCGGCATTGGCGCTACCCGGGACAGGCTGCGGAGACTTCTGCGCGAAGTGCTGACGGGCTACACGGTCAGCGAAAACCTGGTGGTGGTCAAAACGCTTACGGCTGGAGCGGAAGTGGTGTCCGAAGCTATCGATAAGATGGACTGGCCGGAAGTGGTGGGCACATTGGCGGGAGAAAATACAGTGCTCGTAGTCGCCCGCTCCAAAGATGACGCACCGCGTCTGGCTACGCGTCTGGATGATCTGCGATGAATGGACGGATGCTATGCTAAGCGCATTAAGGGTGGAGAACTTCGGGATCATCCAGCAGGCCGAAATTACCTTGGCGCCGGGATTTACGGCCGTGACGGGAGAGTCCGGTTCGGGAAAGTCGCTGCTGCTGACGGCAGTGCCCGCAGTGTTGGGGCTGGCAGGCAATGCGGACCAAGTAGGCCCATTCGCCGCAAGTTTCCGCCTGAGGGCAGCGTTCTCTGTGTCATCTTCCCACCCCCTATGGGCAGGACTCCACCAGTGGGGTGTTGAAGATGACGATGTGCTGATCGTGCAGCGTGACATGACGAAGGAGGGGCGCTCCATTTACCGCGTGCAGGGGCAGATTGTGCCGCGCCAGGCGGTCCGGGAACTCGCCCCGGAACTGATTGACTATAGCGGCCAGCACCATGCCTTACGGTTGTTCGAGCCATCGGCGCTGCTGGTGTGGCTGGACCATTACGGCCAGCTTGACGGCTTGCGGGACCGGGTGGACAGCGCCTACCAAGTCTGGCGGGCGGAAAAAGCGGCCTGGCAGGAGATGATGCGGGGAGCGCGGGATGAGGAGACGATGGCGGTCAAGTCCCAGGAATTCGCGGACTTGGCGGCATTGGGTCTGGAGATCGGGGAAGAGGAACATCTAAGCCGGGAACTGGTCAGGCTTCACTCCCGCCAGCAACTGTTGGAGGGCTATCAAGCCCTGAGCCAGCTTGTGGACGGAGTGGATGGGGTTAGCCTAGTCTCCCAGTTGGACAGGACCCGGCGCCAAGTTGAAGGGCTTAAGCGTCTCGATTCCGCCGCGGGCCTGCTGGAGGGCCTGATCGGGCAAGCGCAGGATGTGGTGGATGAATTTCGGCTCGCTCTGAGCGAATGGGCCAGCAGCTTAGAGCAAGGCCCTGACCGTCTGGAGGAAATGGAAGCGCGCGCCAGTGACCTGGCGCGGGTGAAAAGGCGTTACGGCATGACCGTAGCGGAGGTCATCCAGTACGCCGAAGCGCTGCATAAAGAAATTCAAGGGTGGGAAAATTTGGAGTGGGACCTCCACGTGGCTGAGCGGCGGGCGCACGACGCCGAACAGGCCTACCGGACGGTCGCGCAGGACCTGTCAGGCAGGAGGCGGGAGGCGGCTGAGGAGGCAGGCCAGCGGCTGAACGGGCTGATCCGGGAAATGGAGATGCCGCACGCCCGCGTGCAATTTGTTTTGGACACGGCGGAGCCGTCTGCTGCAGGGACTGACCGGGCAGGGATCCTGTTTGCCTCCTCGGCCAAGCAGGAACTGCGCGTAGCCAGCAAGGTGGCCTCTGGTGGGGAATTGGCTCGAATTGCCTTGGCTATGGCCGTTCTCAGCGGGGGAAAAGGTGACGTGACGTTAATCTTTGATGAGCTCGATGCGGGATTGGGGGGAGAAAGCGCTGCCCGTGTCGGCGCGTTGCTGCGGGAACTGGGACGGAGCCGGCAGGTTGTCGCCATCAGCCACCAACCGTCGGTTGCGACCCAGGCGGCAGACCAGTGGCTGGTGGTCCGCATGGCGGAAGACTCTATGGTCCGCTCGGTAGTGAAGCGGGTTCGGGGGGCGGAGAGGGAAAGGGAGATTGCGCGGATGCTCAGTGGCCATGCGGACTTCGTGGCCCTGGAGCATGCAAGGCATCTCTTAAGCGAGGGGGAAGAGGGTGACTAGCACTATAGTGCAATGGCTGGACCATGGCAACCGCATCCTGATTGGCGCGCTTACGGCAGCGCTTACCGCCCAGCTGTTGAAGTTTCTGATCTACGCGGCCAGCCGCCGGCGTCCCCGCTACGAGCGCCTCTTCGGCGCGGGAGGCATGCCCTCTTCGCATTCGGCCATGGTGGCGGCGCTGGTATTCTCCATAGCCTCCCGGTATGGGTGGAAGTCGCCCGGGTTTGCGATCAGCTGTGTTTTCGGCCTGATTGTGCTCTATGATGCCATGAGTGTCCGCCGGACCGTAGGGTTGCAGTCGCGCTATCTGAACCGCTTGTCCCGGTCAGATGATTATCCTGATGAGACGCAGTCGCTGCCGGAATTTGTGGGGCACACCCCGGCTGAAGTGATTGCTGGCACACTGTGGGGTTTGATGATCAGTCGGATCTTTTATTAAACAGCACCAAGCAAGGAGCGTATGATGCGGGTACTCATTGCAAGTCTGCCGATTGGCACGGGGCATGACATTGCCGCGCGTGCCCTCGCGGAGGCCTGCCTGCAGCGGGGGATGACGGTAGAGTTTTCGGAACATCTGGTGGGCCGGGCCCGGATAGAAACCGGTCTCTATTTTTGGGCCTTGAAGTATCTGCCCAGGCAGTATGGCACGGTCTTTCGCTGGGAGGACCGGACGGGGTTCCACTGGGAAACCCACCGCCGCCACTGGATGCAGGTCGGCACGGAAATACTTTCCCACGTGTATGACCTGTATGAGCCTGATGTTATATTGGCGACACACCCGTTTGCTTTAAATGCCTGGGCGGGGGTCAAGGAAAAGCGGCAGGCATTTAAACTGGTGGCGGTTCTCACAGACTTGTCGGTACACCGCTTTTGGTACGAGCCTTTGGCGGACGCCTATACGGTGTGGTTCCCGGAACAGGTGAAAGACTTAACGCGGTTTGGGATAGATAGCAAGACAGTCTGGCAGACGGGCATTCCCATCCGGTCATCCTTTCGGGACCCCGCATGGGAACTGCCCCTGTACTCCAAGGACCCGATTGTCCTGTTGGGAGGAGGGCTGGGCATGGGTCCGTACTACCGAATTTTAAAGAGATTGGCGGCCCTCGACTATCCGGTTGTCGCCGTCTGCGGACACAACGAGCGCCTGCACTGGCAACTGGACCAGCGGAGCTGGCCCGATACGGTCAGCATTGTCGGCTACGTGGAAAAAATGCCGCTGCTGCTGCGGCATGCCCGCCTGGTTGTGGGAAAACCGGGTGGTGTGACGGCTGCGGAAGTGGCACAATCCCAGGTGCCGTGGATCCTGAGCCACTGGATCACCGGTCAAGAAGAGGCCAACCGCGACCGGCTCGTCGACCATGACATGGCCGTGCGGGGAGACAAGGATCGCCTCGACGCCTGGGCGCGCACTCTCCTTCCAGAAGAATCCCCCGCCAGGCGGAAAATTATGCAGGCACAAGACAATTGGGCGCGTCCTCACGCCGCCCAGGATATTGCCCTGCGCTTGCAGGAATTGTAAAAACATTCCCGGACCAAAAAATTCTTCCCCTCTTGTGGAATTCGGTCGCCTGTCTGCGCCAGACAGCGGCTGTTCTTATTTTGCGCTGGATGCGGAGACAGGGTCTGGGGATATTCCCGGGCATGAATTGCACTCATTTCCGGGACCTTAATAGGGTGAGAGGAACGGGGAGGTGAAAGGCATGGGACAGCGCTTCTGGACGAGAAGGCGGGTCATCGGCTTGGTGGGGGCAGCACTGACAGTGGCCGCGGGTTTGTCCAAACCGGTGCAGAAACTGGCGGCCTTGCCGGATGCCGTGATGGTGCCGCAGGGGCAAAGAATCACTGTGCCGTGGAGTTCGTGGATTTCCCTGTCTGCGGCTCCGGCCGATCCTGTCAGCATTTCCGGGAATGCGGCGAGCATTCACGGGCTCAGCCCGGGGCGGTTTATCATCCGCACGAGGCTTTTGGGGTGGCTCCCTTGGAGGCAAGTGCCGGTCGAGGTCACGAAACCCCTGTATGAAGTGCCAGGGGGCGAATCTATGGGCGTACTGGTCAACACCAAGGGCCTGGTGGTGACCCAGTATGCTCCCATCCTCACCCGCGGCCGCTGGACCGACCCAGCGGAGCTGGCGGGCATTGACAAAGGAGACATCATTGTTCAAATCAATCACCGTCCCGTTTATGCCGACAGCGCCCTGGAACGGGCGGTTCAGAGCGCTGGGCGCAAGCACCAGGATGTTGAACTAGGGGTCCAGGGCAGTCGGAGCTTTCATATCCGCCGCGTGCGGCCCATCTGGTCCAATCAGCATTTCCGCTGGCAAATCGGCGTGCTGGTGCAAGATGGGGCGAGCGGGGTGGGCACTTTAACCTTCTATAATCCCGGGACCCTGCAGTATGCCGCTTTGGGACACAGCATCACCGACGGGCTGACCCGCGCACCGGTGGAGGTGCACTCAGGACGGGTAACCGGTGCTGATATCGTGGGGGTCATCTCCGGGACCCCAAATACCCCGGGCCAAAAAATTGGCGTCCTCACCACCGGCGCGGACGTTCAGGGGACCGTGATACACAACGGGGTGTTTGGCATTACAGGACATTTAAACCACCGGCCATCCGGGAAGAAAGGCGTGCCGTTGCCCGTGGCTCTGCCCGACCAGGTGCACCCTGGTCCCGCTACGATTGTGACAGTGCTTCACGGACAGCGTACGGCTTCGTATGCTGTCCGCATTCTGAAGACCTATCCCCAGTGGGTCCCGCACACCAAGGGCCTGCTGTTTGAAGTGGATGACCGCCGCCTCCTCCAGGAGGCGGGGGGAGTCATCCAAGGCATGAGCGGCAGTCCGATTATTCAAAATGGCCGCATCGTGGGCGCGGTGACGCACGTGCTGATTAACCGCCCGTCACTGGGTTACGGATGCTATGCGTATTGGATGGCCAAACAAAAATCTTTGGCTTAGAGCATATTTGGCAGGAAATATGGCGGGCGATCACGAATTCGTTCGTCATATTTCCCTAATGCGGGTCCCGGAAGGGTGGCATGCGAAATGCATCACAATCCGCAAGCTGCTTTTATACTGTGGCTTTTTTTTAGCGTGATGCTTGGCATTTTGTGGATTCTTGCGCAGTACGCGCGCAGCTTATGGCGGAAGACCAAGACGATGCACATCCGCCTGGCGTGGATGCGGGAAACGGGAGTTTTGTCGAAAAATAGCGAAATAGAGGAAAACGGAAATGAAAAAGAGGCTTCGCAAGAGGGCAAAGATCAGGCAAAATTATAGACGGACGGTCTATGGCAAATATCGAGTGCATACGCGGGAGGATGGCAAATGGCAATAAAAGTCTTGATAGCCGATGACAATCGTGATTTTTGCGAATTGTTGCAGAGCGCAATCGACAGCCAAGAAGGGCTTGAAGTGGTTGGCGTTGCCAATAACGGGGTGGAAGCCCTGGATATTTTGAGTGAGCAAGCGGTGGATGTCATTGTTCTTGATATTATCATGCCGCATCTAGACGGGATAGGGGTCATGGAGCGGCTGGCTGAAATGGGGCTGCAAAGTCCACCCCGTGTAATCATTCTCACGGCTTTCGGGCAGGAAACCATGACGCAGAGAGCGCTAGAACTGGGAGCGGACTATTACATTCTGAAGCCGTTTAATTTGAAAGTGCTCGCTGAGCGGGTCAAACAGCTCGGAGGCACAACGTCGCCAGACCGGAGAGCTGCCGGGCAAAATGGGAGAGTCACCGTGGCTCCCGTAAAAAACCTGGACGTGGAAGTCACCAACGTTATCCATGAAATTGGGATTCCCGCCCACATTAAGGGCTATCTGTATCTGCGTGAAGCGATTGTGATGGTGATTGACCGTGTGGATTTGTTAAGCGGAGTGACCAAGGAACTCTACCCCGCTATCGCCGCGACGTACAAAACGACTCCCAGCCGGGTCGAGAGGGCCATCCGCCATGCGATTGAAGTGGCGTGGTCACGCGGCAATGTGGATGTTATCAACGGAATTTTTGGCCATACTGTCAACCGGGACCGCGGCAAACCGACCAATTCAGAGTTTATCGCCATGGTCGCCGACAAACTGCGGATGCAGATTAAAGCCAGTTAAGCCCCTATCCGGGGCTTTTTTTAAATTATTTTGCTGGCTCTAGGGGAGTTTACCGTTGGGAAGGTTTGTGACATTATGGGGAACGGGGTACGCCCCATTGGACAGAAAGGAAGTGAGTCCCGCAATTGACGCGGGCGAACATGAACATATTTGAGGCAATGGAGCAATACGGGCACGAAGAGCTGGTATTCTGGCACGACAAGGCGGCGGGCCTTAAAGCGATTGTCGCTATTCACGACACCACACTCGGCCCAGCCCTGGGCGGATTGCGCATGTGGCCGTATGAGTCGGAGGATGATGCGATTACGGACGCGCTGCGGCTGTCACGGGGGATGACCTATAAAAATGCCGCCATGGGCTTGGATCTGGGTGGGGGGAAATCCGTCATTTGGGCAGATTCCCGCCAGGACAAGACTGAGGCGCGACTGCGGTCATTCGGCCGCCTGATTCAGAGTCTCGGTGGCCGGTATATTACTGCGGAGGATGTCGGAGTCAATGCGGACGACATGGCGGTGGTTGCGCGCGAGACAGAATTTGTGGGAGGATTGAAGGAAACCAGCGGGGATCCTTCACCGGCTACGGCCCTCGGGGTGCTGGAGGGGATGAAGGCCGCTATGGTCATCGCATTCGGCAGTTCCGACTTTCACGGGCGCCGGGTGGCGATTCAAGGATTGGGCCACGTGGGGGCCCTTCTGGGAGATATGCTGCGCACCGAGGGAGCGGAGCTGACGGTGACAGATATTCACGACGAAGGCCGTGCTGTTGCTGAACGACTCGGCGCCACATGGGTAGAGCCGGATGCGATTTACGGTGTGGAAGCGGATGTGTTCGCCCCCTGTGCGCTCGGAGCTATCATCAATGACAAGACAATAGGGCAGTTCAAGTGCCGCGTCATTGCTGGGTCCGCCAATAATCAGCTGAAAGAAGCCAAGCATGGCGTGGAGCTTTTGAACCGGGGCATCGTGTATGTGCCGGACTACGTCATCAACGGCGGTGGCGTGGTGAACGTGGCGGATGAGTTTCACCGTGACGGCTACAATCAAGAACGGGCCTTTGCGCGTGTCCGGGCCATCGGCAAGCAGGTGACGGAGATTTTGCAGCATGCCCGCCAGGAAAAGATTCCGACCCAGGAAGCCGCGGACCAGGTGGCGGAAACACGCATCCACATTATGGGGCGTGTCGATTCCACCTATATTCCCGAATAGGAAAATAGAGGACTTTGTGAAGAGGATATCGAATTATTATGATATCCTCTTTTCAAATGCTATGACGACAGTGACATGAAGGAGATTCCGCCGCGATGAGTCAAGAATTCGACCGCGTTCCAGTCGCTGAGCTTGAATCTTTGATCAAGCGGCTTCCCACTGTGTTGCGGTGCCATGTGGCGGTCAACGAGTGGGGAGCTGTCGAGGAGATTCACGTGTTGACCACGCTGGACCGGTCCCCCAAGCAAGTGGTTCGGGATGTGGAAAGTGCTCTCTTGGCACAGTGGAACCTCAGAGTCGACCATAAAAAAATTTCTGTAGCGCAGATTACGGATGACCGGGATGTGCGCCCTATGCCCCGGCTGACGGTCTCCGAATTTCGGATCGATCTCGATACCATTCATCAAAAGGCGCAAGGACTTGTCCGTCTTGAATTAGGCGACGACACGACCGCGCTCTTCGAGGGCCATTGGCAGGGCCGTTATGTGCCGAGCCAATATCACAATATTATGGCGTGGGCCGCGGTGGACGCGGTGAACCAGATTCCGGAACTGGCAGAGCCCCTCGTGCTGACGGAGCTGAAGACCTTTCCCATGGCTGGGCGCACTGTGGTGGCGGTCGCTCTGAGCTACGTGACCAGCAAGCGCAAGGAAGAAATTCTGATTGGGGCTGCCCCGGAACGCGGCGACGGGCAAGGAGCCGCCGTGCGGGCAGTGCTGGACGCAGTGAACCGCCGTCTCGGCCAGATTACCCGACCCGTGCCCAGAAGAGTGCCGGCCGGGGTATCTGAGACCCCGGTTGAAGAAGGAAAGGGTGGCGCATGATGCCGGGAGATCAGTGGATAGAAATTCCCCAGGGAGAACGCACCGGAGGGGCGCGGGTAGCCCGGTCCAAGTCTTCGCGTGGCCCACAGCCGGGAAAAGCCCCGGGCAATGCTGCGAGCCGCACGAGCTACGTGCAAGACGCCTTCTACCAGCACTTCATAGCAGGACGCGTGCCTGCTGAGATAATGTTTTTGGACGGCACCACGGTGGTAGGCTTGTTGGATGGGTTCGATACCTACGCCATATTGCTGCTGGTTGAAGACCAGGAGATGCTGGTGTTCAAATCGGCGGTTCGGGCCATCCGGCGTTACCTTGGCGAGTCGCGCAGTGTTCAAGACTCCTGAGGTAAAGGGTGACGGGGAGTGTCAGCGGCCAGGTTTCGGCCCACCGCCGGAAGTTCTTGACGGAGCCGAAAAAAATAAGTTTTTGGGCTGAGGACGCCATGCATTCCACCTCTTTTTGTTTTAGGATAGTCTCTTAGGGGGGGATTTATACCTTGGAGGAGCAGTCGGGTTCCAGCAAGTGGGCATATCGGGGACGCACCATTTCCGTGCGTGTCGACCCAGTCCATGTGGGGACATTGAACACGGTGCGCGAAGTGGTCGTCCGGGTGCCTGCGGTCGGCGTCATTGCGGAGACGGCCAGCCATGATGTGGTCATGATCCGCCAGTACCGCTGGGCGGTAGCGGCGTCTTTATGGGAGTTGCCCGCGGGGAAGGTCGACCCGGGGGAATCAGCAGCCGATGCGGCCCGGCGTGAACTGCGCGAAGAGACGGGCTATGAGGCTCGGAACTGGAGTCTCGCGAAAGAAATTTACCCCTCGCCAGGCTATACCGACGAAAAAATTTACCTGTACTATGCGACGGATCTTCAAAAGAAAGAGGCAGAGCCCGAGGCGGACGAGGATATTGTGACGTCGCTGTGGACTCCGGAACGCGTCCGTCAAGTTTTGCAGAGTGCAACGCCCTTTAATGGCATCGCCTACGCAGGGCTGCTGTGGTGGCTGTGCCGGACTGCTTTGTAGCAGGAGTCGTTAGCCACGAACGCTGGTCCGGGGCAGAGGGAGGCATAAGCACCTTGGAGTCCTTGCCACACATCAAACAGATGCACGACGACTTGCTTGACGCCAAGCACCATCGAAGTGGCCTGCTAAAACGTTTTGGAGCATGGCTGCGGCAGGAAAGAGAACATAGCGGGCTCACAGCCACAGAGCTGGCCCGCCGCATCGGGGTCTCACAAGTGCTCATTACGCGGGTTGAACATGCGGACGCTGTGCTGAGCGAGGAGAAATTGTCTAAAATTTTTGAAGTGCTGCAGCTCGACTATTCATCATGGAACCGATTTATCGGGAGCGGGGAAGAGCCGAGCCTTCAGGAACTGGCGCAGGGACTGCATGCACAGTTGCAGGCAGCCCGCCTGTGCTGCCCGGCCCTGGTCCAGGAATTTGGCCACCATGTCCGCTACTGCCGCTGTCAGCGGCACTGGACGGAAGGTGACTTGGCCTTGCGTGCCGGCGTCACCAAACAGACGATCTGCGGCGTGGAACAGGGGAAGATGGTGCCGAGCGCCACACTGATTGGACACTTGGCTATTCAGTTGGAGCTGTCGCTGCAAACTTGGCTGCTGCCTGCGGCGGACGCTGGCCGCAGTGATTTGGTATGGTTGGCGCTAGGCCGCTTGTGGAACAAATTGTCTGATGGAGACAAAATGCTTGTGCTGGGCACGGCGGAGAGGCTTAGCCGTCCCGGCCCCGTCTGGGATCCCCGCCAGCGCCAGACCGAACAAGATCTTTTGGGTCTAGAACCGTTAGGAAGCTCATAGGCTGTGGCAGGAGGGACAGCCTATGAGCCCGGAGGCTCCGACCAGCATCTTAGAGGAATATCTTGCGCGCTACCTCACACCGGTATACATTGCGGTGGCGGCGCTCGCGGTCGGGATCCTGTTCGGGGTCCTGGCTGTCGGCACGCTGACACCAGCAGACAAAATTTCACTGATGAGCTATCTCCGCCATTTTATCGCGTTCGAGACAGCTGCCCCCACCTACCACGGGGTCTTCCGTCCTGCGCTTACGGATAACCTCAAGCTCCTGGGATTGCTGTACCTATTGGGCGTTTCCGTCGCGGGAATGCCCCTTGTCCTGATCGCCTTGTTCTTCCGGGGGTTTGTGTTGGGATTTTCCGTGGCGTTTATTTTGGGGGCGCTGCACTGGCAAGGGCTGGGATTGGCGGCGGTGACAGTTGGGCTGCAAAACCTGTTTATCATTCCAGCCGTCGTCATTGTCGGGGGGGTAGCCCTGGGATTTTCGTGGCAATTGCTATCGGCCAAGGGCCGGGCCGCGCGTTCTTCCCTATCTCAGAGATTTGCCGCATTTACTACGCTGGTGCTGGCAATGGGCCTGGTGGTCCTGGTCGGCACGGTGCTGGAAGCGTATGCCGGTCCTTTTTTGATGCACTGGCTCAGTCCTTGGGGCATTTAACGGCGCATGCAGGATGTTTCAGAGGATCCCCAGCCGCTCGAAGGCGTGACGGGCCGCGCGCTGGCCACCGGCTAGAGTCAGCGCGCGAAAAGACAGCGGCTGGGATAATGGCCATTGGGCCGCGCGCCAGAGGTCCGGGGTGACGAGGACGGCGGCGACAGGATACCCCCCGGTGGTGCCCCGCTGATTCAGCAAAATGATGGGGTGGCCGTCGGGAGGGATCTGAATCGA
>DAHWJO010000319.1:0-1170 GCA_027344105.1 Sulfobacillus sp. | reverse complement strand
CACCCAGCGTAACCAGTCGCTTAATGCTGCGGTTGACGTGCGGTCGCTGCATTCCGAGCCGCTCGGCAATGTCGGCCTGTTCAAGCTGGATGAGGTTCTCAAAATCCAATCGCCCCAATAAGGCAAGCAATACCCGCAGGTCATCGCCCCGTAAATTACTGGTCGCTAGCATATCCAGCGCATTTTGTGCCATCGCTATCCACCCCGCTGCAAATCCGTTGGGAATTTTCCGCTGCATCGCCACCAGCACATGCGGCAAAATCTCCCCGGTTTCCAAGTCTACCGAACCGACCCGCGTTCCGCTCATTTGCCCTCCGATAGTTACCACCAGTGGTAACACGCTTACCATATATGGTAATTATCCTCCTCTGCAA
The DNA here is from genome assembly GCA_027344105.1 of Sulfobacillus sp. GTDB lineage: Bacteria > Bacillota > Sulfobacillia > Sulfobacillales > Sulfobacillaceae > Sulfobacillus. The sequence goes on along the minus strand of DAHWJO010000319.1, from coordinate 796 downwards.
GCCTTATGTTTGCTGACCCCCCTTTCTGTCTCTTTACACGCTGCCGCCGGGACCGCCCCACAGCCAGGTCAAAACTGCCACTATTTCGTCCCCGTGACAGGTGCCTCACAGATCGCACCAAAACCGTGCAGGCCATCGCGTATCACTCCGTAGCAGGCATTCCGCCCTCTGGGCGGTTGCGGGAGCGTCGGACGATTTGCTTGCAAATCGTCCGACGCTCCTCGCTCGACTTTGACCCTTCGGGTCCTGAGCTAAAGCTCTATTTTGTGACTTGCTACAAAATACCACGATTGTCGAAAGTTGGGGGGGGCCGCTTGAGCGGGGGGCTATCGCCCCCGGAGGGGGGTCGATCCGGCGAAGGAGCGGAGCGACTGAGGACAGGGGGAACCGCAGGTTCCCCGCCGGTGATGTTTGTGGGCGGTCCGACGAAGTCGGAGCAAGCGCCCACTCCTTTTCTTGCTATCAAGACGATTAGGTGGCAGTCTAACTACTGTAAAGCTAGCCTACCCGTCGAACACGTGCACCCCTAACGGGGATGCCCATATTCGCCGGAGACTAGCAAGGGGCGTTGCCCCCTTGACCCCCTGAAGCTGCCGGAGGATTTACCGTGCCAAGCCACAAAGACATGAACGCCCGCCTCGCCTTTCGTCTGCCATTGGATGTTGCGGAGTCCTGGCGATCTGCCGCCCGTGCCGCAGGGCTATCCATATCGGACTGGCTGCGGGCACAGGTGCGCGTGGACGGGCAGGATACCGTCATCACCCACAAGCCCAGCCCGCAGAAGGTTCCCAAGCGC
>DAHWJO010000318.1:0-1182 GCA_027344105.1 Sulfobacillus sp. | reverse complement strand
ACTGGCGCAGGAGAAAAATCCCGAAAACTGATGCGCCCCACGGCACGATCTGAGCCCAGTACGTATTCAGCCAGTGAATATCTCGCAGAACAATGTAATCGGGAATCAACAGCACAGTTTGAGGTACCATCATCAACGCCAGGAATCCCGCGAAAATCACAGTTTTCCCCGAAAACTCCATCGTGCCAAATGCAAACGCTGCCATCAGAGATGTCAGCAGAACCAGGAGCGTAGTCGCCGTGGCAATGAACAAAGTATTGAGGAAATACCGCATCCAAGGCGCCATCCGCCATGCTTGCACATAATTCTGCCATTGCCAGTGGGGCAGGAAGACGGGGGGAAACTGCAGCACCTGATTCGCGCTGTTGAGTGACGTGACGATCACCCAATAAAACGGAAACCAGAACAGCACGACCAAAACTATGCCCACGAGGATATATGGCCAGAGCCTGCGCCTTTTCTTCCGCGCGCGGGCGCCAACCTCAAGAGGCTCGGGACTGAGGACCACGGCATGTTTGCCACGAGGGATCGGATTCATCGAGTTGCGCGGGAAACCCCGGCATGAATGCCGGGGACAAAAATCCCGGCGCCCGCAGAGCGCCTCATTCCCGCTCCTCCTTTCTACAGTGCTGTATACAACTTGATCCACGAATAGCCAGATCCGAGTCAGTGCACAGCCGCGGTGATGACCGCCCTGGGCCGGGATCTTCAAACTGCCGCCGGCGCGAATGGCGACGGTCCCAGATAGGCGTCCGCTTTCTGGGCCGCGGTGGCCGCCAGAACCTCTGGCGCTTTACCGTTCGCCACCATGATTCCCGCCTTCCGGACTACGGAACTGACGAGCGAGGGCCACTCCAGCCTCCTGCTTCAGGGCGCAATAGCGGGCAGTTTTCGAGTCCTTTATGGTCAGTACCGCACATCAAGGCCGCTTAATTGCCTGATAAAACACTCAGGGCGGTTTGCTGGGCCTGCTTCAGCGCGGTCTTCACCGACTCGTGCCCCACCATGACCTCTTCCATGGCATTGGACAAAGCTCCCGTGGCTTCCGTGAATCCCGGCACGGCGGGCAGGGGTCTGGCGTAGGCCAGAGACGTTGCCGCAATCTTCTGATAAGGATGGCTGGCATAATACGAGCCCATCAGGGAAATAGCCGACTGCTCAACCGGCAGGTATCCCGTATGC
>DAHWJO010000317.1:0-1211 GCA_027344105.1 Sulfobacillus sp. | reverse complement strand
GGCCCACATTTGATGCTGCCCGACTTCCGTGACAACAACGTCGTCAGGGCGCAGATGGCGGTTAATCGCTTCCATGACGACCGGGGTGGCAATGCTGCCGTCAGGAGAAGCCACAGGTTTTAAGGGGTGTGCCTTCTTCCATTCGTTGATGGTGGCCCACCACTCATCATTGGAGCGCGCTGGGACCATTTCGGCAAATTTGGGCAGAATGGTCCGCAAGTCCCCCCGCACAGCAATGTCGGCTGGCACCAGTTTGCTCAGCTCGGCTGCATCCACTTCAATGTGGATAATGTGGGCGTTGGGGGCAAATTCATCGATCTTGCCTGTCACCCGGTCATCAAACCGCACTCCCAGGGCCAAAATCAGGTCGGCGTTCTGAATGGCATTGTTCGCGTACCAGGTTCCGTGCATTCCGAGCATGCCCAGAGCCAGAGGATGGGTGCTGGGAAATGCGCCGACTCCCATTAGGGTGTTGGCCACGGGACAGTGGTAGGTCTCGGCAATCTGCCGGACATAATCCTGAGTCCCGCTAGAGACCACACCCCCGCCGATGTAAAGCAGAGGTTTTTTGGCGTTGCGCAGGTATGACTTTATCCGGGCCAGCACCAGAGGCTTCTCGTCCCATTCCGGGCGCACCTCCTCGCGCGGCTGCCATTCCCAAGGCGGGCACTCCATAAATTGGATGTTCTTGGGAAATTCGACCACCACCGGTCCCGGCCGCCCGCGGCCGGCGGTTTCGTAGGCTTCGACAAGCACGCTGGCTACGTCGCTGGGATCCGAAATCCGCCAACTGTGCTTGACCACCGGCATGGTCATATTGAACAGGTCAGCTTCCTGGAATGCGTCTGTGCCAATCAGAGTCGTCGGCACCTGTCCCACCAACAGCACGATGGGCACGGAGTCAGTCATCGCCGTGACCAGTCCGGTGATGACATTGGTGCCTCCCGGCCCCGACGTGGCCATCGCCACTGAAGGTTTTCCCGTCACACGCGCATAGCCGTCGGCTGCATGAATTGATGCCGCCTCGTGGCGGGAGACTACAAAGTCAATGGGATTGTCCTTGCGGGTCGCCAGAGAATCAACTAAAGGGAGAATCGCACCGCCCGGTACCCCGAACACCACTGTTGTGCCCAGTTTCGACAATACTTCCCACGTGAGTTCCGATCCGGTCATTGCTGTCGCCTCCTGCTCCAAATCCGTTCCACCCGCAT